>JBBRSH010000071.1:0-22014 GCA_038245555.1 Pyrinomonadales bacterium
AAGGGGCCCTTATGCAAGGCTGGGTGCATCGGTAACGGTCGAATACCGGACGCGAAAATTGTCACATTCGTCACTATCACTCCCCGTTTCCGAACCCGAGAACCTTAGTGACGGTGCGTGTGATGGAAGCAGCGGTGTCGATTGGGGCAACGTCACTCAAACCGCGAATCTGGCTGACGGCGGAGCTTCGGACAGTCACGGCCATAAGATCGAAGCTGGGATTGCGAGTGTTGTTAGTGACGTTGGTGACGTTCGTGGGCATATAACGCGTTCGGTTTCACCGCCGCCGATAGTTACATGCCCTGAGTGCGGTGATGGCGATCTAAGAAGGATTTCCGGCGATATGTCCGGATGCGAGATTTGTGGGAATCGAGAAAAAATGGCGGCGAAATAAACATGTCAAAGATTGAGTACAAAGAACAGAGATTTTCAGCTGAAAGCAAGGGGTTGATCATTGTTTGTGACGAAATCCTTAGCGAATATGCTGCCGATGGATACCTGATGACGCTACGCCAGCTGTACTACCAACTAGTTACCAGGGAGATCGTCGAAAATAATCAAAAGCAGTACAAACGTGTCGGTAAAATCGTCAACGATGCACGGATGGCTGGCCTTCTCGATTGGAGTCATATAGTCGATCGAACCCGTTCAGTACGCAGATTAACCTGCTGGACATCACCGGAAGAGATCGTTCAAGCGACGGCAGAGTCGTTTCACTTGGACCGGTGGGCGGGCCAAATTTTTCGTCCTGAGATTTGGATCGAAAAAGACGCACTCGTTGGGGTATTCGAGGGGGTCTGTAACAAGTTCGATGTGCCGCTATTCTCGTGCCGAGGTTATACTTCGCAGAGCGAAATTTGGGCAGCCGCCAGGAGGCTCCAATCGCACGCGGGGCAAGTCCCAATTATCTTCCATTTCGGTGATCATGACCCGTCTGGTACAGATATGAGCCGAGACATAGCCGAACGGCTTCGCGGGTTTGGGGCGGAGATTGAGTTCAAGCGTGTGGCCTTGAACATGGATCAAATCGAAGCATACAATCCTCCACCAAACCCGGCGAAAGTTACCGATTCCCGCATACGGGGTTACAAGGAAAAGTTTGGAGATAATTCGTGGGAACTCGATGCTCTAGAACCCATGGCATTAATCCAGCTCGTTAAAGACGAGATAGAGAACATCCGTGATCCCGATGCTTGGGACGGTGTGTTGCATCAAGAATTTTACGGCAAGCATCTGTTGTGGCAAATCGGTAAAAGATTTGAAGAGGTAGCAGCGTTGCTACTCGGAAAGCCTCCTCGCTGAATTTTGGTCTTGACCATTTCTGATACGCCGTCTAGCGGTGTCGGCGCAGACATCATAACGCATCACCCCTTGAAGGTGCGCTTTCTTAATGGGAGGGACTATAGAGTCTTGGTTTTAGACGATCTGCCGGGTGGCCGACCGGGCTTGCGATTTTCTACAAACTTCAGATCTTCTTCCTTAATGACGTAGTCACGACCGATCTTTTCAGCAGGTAATCGCTTTTTCCATATGAGCTGCTGTACGCGGAGGACACCTATGCCAAGCCGTTCGGCGGCCTCCTTAGTCGAAATTAACTTCATGAATGCAGTTTATTGAGGGTTCAAAGGGAAGTCAAAAAAGCCCAAATCCGCTTTGTGAAACTATATGTCATGGCCTATAATTTCAAACAAAGACAAACGTAACTAAATCAGACGAAGGCTAGTAGGAGGAGAAAATAAATGTCGATCGTTAAGCGAGGACCGGATTCGTGGCAAGTTCGGATATTTCTGGGTCGAGACCAAGAAGGCAAAATAAGATCCTATAATGAAACTATTAGAGGATCACGAAAGGTCGCCGAAGAGTTCCAAACGAAGAAGAAAAGAGAACGGGATCTCGGCATCGTAATCGAGCGCACCACCGTGACCCTGGGAGAATACCTGGATCGATGGTTTGAAGTTTCGGCGAAGGGGCGTTTGAGAAAAAGGACGTTTGAAGACTATCAGGAGTATATGAAACGCTATGTGCTGCCGGCTATTGGCAACAAAAAGCTGGGACAGATCAAGCCGTTGGACATACAGGCCTTGTATACGCTGATGCTATCGAAAGGGCTTTCGCCAAGAACCGTCAGGTATGCACACGCAATATTATCTTCTTCGTTAAAACAAGCCGTAAAATGGCAGATCCTGCCGTTTAATCCGGCATCGATGGTCGACCTGCCAAAGAGCCAACGCAAAGAGATGAAGGCGTTTTCACCCGCCGAAGCCCGGAGATTTCTGAACGCTTCGGAAATGAGCGAGTGGCACGTAGTCTTTTCGCTGGCTTTAACAACCGGGATGAGGCCCGAAGAGTATCTTGGCCTTAAGTGGAAAGATATCGACTTCGCGAACGGAAGAGCGGTGGTGCAACGGGCTTTGGTTTGGGCCCGAAAGGGAGGCGGTTGGTCCTTAGAGGAACCCAAGACCGCTCAGAGTAGGCGAAGCATTCCACTTCCAGCAACGGTTATTAAGGACCTCGGAACGCATCGGCGTACTCAATTAGCGCGAAGAATGAAGCTAGGGGCCGCGTATAGCAATCATGACTTTGTTTTCGCTACTGAAGTTGGGACGCCGCTGCTCGCGAGTAATCTTACGCGCCGACATTTCAAGCCAATCCTGAAGAAAGCTGGGCTTCCCATGGAATTTCGCCTATACGATCTTCGGCACAGCTGCGCCACTTTGTTACTTTCGAATGGGGTTAGCCCAAAGATTGTTGCTGAGCGACTTGGGCATTCGACGATCGTTATGACCCTTGATACTTATTCTCATGTTTTGCCGTCGATGCAGCAGGATGCTACCGAGGAACTTGAGTCGATGTTATTTCGCCGTATGAAATAATTTTAATGATTTGTTGCACAAAAGTTGCACTTAAGAAGAAAAGGGCTGCATTGAAGCAGCCCTAAGTCGTTGAAAAGGTTGGTGGCCAGAGACGGGGTCGAACCGCCGACACGCGGATTTTCAGTCCGCTGCTCTACCAACTGAGCTATCTGGCCGGATCCGCAACCACCGTTTGCGATGGACACGAATTTGTAAGTGTAAATAAAGCACTTAGGTGATGTCAACCTTTTGTTTCGCATTCCGGGCCGGAGACGAGACATTAGGTTTAAGGTGCAAAGGAAAAAAGGTTGACAATGAAACGCGGAGTTCTATAATTGCTGTTGGGTGCTGTTTGCCAATTTCAGCAGCTCCAATACGTTTGAAACCTGCCTGTGCCGGTTTGAACGCCGTCGCTACCCCCCAGCGATGCTACCTTCAAACCGGCACCGCCATATTTAGAGGATAAATACTTAAATGAACATGTTGAAATTATGTGTAACCGGTACCGCAATGCTTCTGGCGGTACTGTCGTTTGGATGCGGTTCGAGCGGGCCGGCAAATTCGGGCACCAACACGGCGGCCACCAACAGTAGTAATGCCGTCAAAATTGACCCCGCAAATATGCCTGAAGGCTTGAGTCCTAACTCGACTCCGGTGCCAAACGGAAGTGCAACGCCGGGCATTCCGGCTAACCTCGGGCCTTTACCTAAGGGAGCAACGCCTACGCCCGGTATTCCGGACGCGGCGACGCTCAAGAAGGGTGTTAAACCCGGCCTTACTCCGACACCCGGAATTCCGTCACCTGAAGAGCTTCGAAAACAAATGGGTATGAAACCCACTAATATGAATGCACCTGCCAGTGATCAGATGATGAAAAAAGACGCAAACAAGCTGCCTAGAAAACCGCAGTAAACTTTTCTCGTAAGTTCTAAATTAGAAAAAGGGCTGATCCAATATAGTGGCCGGCCCTTTTTCCGTATTTTCAAAGCCCCATTTAGGCCTGAGCAGCATCAGCTTTGACAAAGCCAAGCTCCATCTTGACATCCGTTTCGATACGTTCGAGCAGTTCGGGGGCAGTTTTGAGCATATTTTTGACGTTGTCGCGGCCCTGGCCGAGGCGTTCGCCTTTGTATGAGAACCACGCACCCGATTTTTCGACGATGTTGGAATTTACCGCCAGATCGAGCAGATCACCCTCTTTCGAGATGCCTTCGCCGTACATGATATCGAATTCGCTTTCGCGGAACGGTGGTGCACATTTGTTTTTTACGACTTTGACGCGGGTACGGTTGCCAACCACTTTGTCACCGTCCTTGATCGCCCCAATCCGGCGGATGTCGAGCCGGAGACTCGCGTAGAATTTGAGTGCCTTGCCTCCCGTCGTAGTTTCGGGCGAGCCGAAAAAGACGCCGATCTTTTCGCGAAGCTGGTTAATAAAGATAAAGCACGTATTAGACGAAGCGACGATCGCCGTGATCTTTCGAAGCGCCTGCGACATCAGTCGGGCCTGCAAGCCGGGCAGGGAATCGCCCATTTCGCCGTCAAGTTCGGCACGCGGCACAAGAGCGGCGACCGAATCGATAACAATCACATCGACGCTATTCGAACGGATCAGCGTTTCGGCGATCTCAAGCGCCTGTTCACCCGAGTCCGGCTGCGAGATCAGCATGTCGTCGATATTCACGCCCAATTTGGTTGCGTACTCGGGGTCCATGGCGTGTTCCGCGTCGATGTAGGCACAAATGCCGCCAGTCTTTTGAGCTGACGCCACAACTGTCAGTGCCAGCGTCGTCTTACCCGAACTCTCAGGCCCGTAGACCTCGACAATGCGTCCACGCGGAAAACCGCCAATGCCGATCGCCGCATCCAGGCTGAGGCAATTTGTCGAGATTGACCCCATGTCCTCATGCGGACGCTCGCCAAGCCGCATTATCGACCCTTTGCCAAATTTCTTTTCGATCTGTGCCAACGCCGACTCGATCGCTTTGCCTTTGTCCAAGTTCATAGATCCTCTTTCTCCTAACGTGATTTTATGGCCTCAACCGTTTTATCGAATTAGGCCTGACTGAGAAAACTGTATCACACGTGCAACATGTATGCAATAACGCAGCACAAATGCAACAACCGTCATCCCGAACCTAAATCTTTGAGTCAATTTCAGGAAGTGTAAAACAACAGAGGGTCAAAATCAAGAGCCATTACTCGGTAAATTCGGAAGTAGTTACCTTCGAAAATTCTGGTCTGTTTACCCGCCCGAGAGCGACGGGATCCGTCCGCGGCGTCTGTTGTGGCCGCCACCGACCAGGATCAAGGAGCTTAAGACTCCAGACTTCAAACTCCAGCCTTATGCCTTCTTAACAATTCCTTACAATTATTTAACAAACAAATCGGAGGTTGAAGCGTAATTACTTGCAAAGGTTCCGGTAACGCGGTTAGATATGCAGGGATATATTTTTGGATGCTAGATCTCGACTTTACAGGCCAGACTCTTGACGGCAAATATCGACTCGAACGCGAATTAGGGCGCGGCGGGATGGGAACCGTTTATCTTGCGACGCACCTTGGAACTGAGCGTCCGGTGGCGGTGAAGATCATTGCGCCCCAGTTTATGAAGCGGGCCGAATTTGTCGAGCGCTTTCGCCGCGAGGCCCGAGCTGCCGGACGGCTCCGACATCCGAATGTGGTCGATGTTACTGATTTTGGCTTTGCCGAATCCAGCGATGGACAGGTCGCGTATCTCGTGATGGAATACCTCGACGGCTGCACGCTCGGCGAGATCCTGGAAGAAGAGAACAATCTGCCGGTCGGCTGGACGCTCGACATCCTCGAACAAGTTTGTTCGGCGGTCCAGGAGGCCCACGAACAGGGAATTATTCACCGCGACCTAAAACCAGACAACATCTGGCTCGAACCCAATCAACGCGGCGGATACACGGTCAAGGTCCTCGACTTTGGTATCGCCAAACTTGAGGAGCACCTTGAGGGCGAGTCCGAGTTTGCTCACAGAAATCACGCTAGCCTGCCGACCTACGCGACGACCGGACGCGTTACGTTTAGCGGGTTGCCGATCGATGGAACGATCGCCGGCGACGGTATGTCGACGATGGTCTCGGAAGCTGCAACGATCGCCCGCACCGCGAACCGTGGAGCAACAAGGGTTAGCGACACTGGTACAGTTCACATCGAGCCTCTGGAATCGGAGAGCAAGACGGCGATATTAGAAGATTGCGACCGGGCGAATATCGACCAGGAAACCGTCGGCACGCAGGTTTTGTCCGAAAAAGCCGCAACCGGCCGTTCGGGCGAACAGCCGCACACGACCGGCAATTCTTTGCTTCACGCTCCCACCACGGCGGGATTGACGCGAGTTGGGGCCGTTTTGGGAACGCCGCTTTATATGTCGCCCGAACAATGTCGCGGCGAGCATCTTGATCCGCGTTCCGATATTTACAGTCTCGGTGTCATTGCATATCAAATGCTCTCCGGCCACACGCCGTTCTCCGGTGATTTCAAAGAGGTGATGGAGGCCCAGAAGACGCTTGAACCAGCCCCCCTGCATGCAAAAAAGGCACGGCGAAAGCTAAGAAAATGCATTCACTCGGCGCTTCACAAGAATCCGGAATGCCGCCCCCAGACGGCCGAAGCGTTCGCCAGCGAAATGCGGTCGCGCTCCGAAGGGATCTGGGCACTTCTGCGGCGATCGATGACCATTTATACCGAGCATCTTCCGAAATTTGTGATGCTCTCGGCATTTTTCTCGCTGCCGATGGTCGTTCTGACGTTGACGCTTCTTGCTTTCTCATACCTGAAAGTAAGTGAGGCGATCTCGGATGTTACGGCAGGCGTTACGATCGGAACGACGGGCCTCGTCCTGGCTCTCATCAGCCCGTTTTGCGCCAATCTCATTATCGGTACCATTGCCTGGATCGTTATCCAGTATCTCGCGGTGCCGCTGAGGCCCGTGAAATTGCGTCCGGCGCTTTCCGAGGCGCGTCGAAAATGGAAAAGGATCGCTGGGGCGGGCTTGCTGACGGCGTTCTTGCCAGTGTTTTCCGGCGTGTTGGTCGGTGCCGTCGGATTCGGGATCTTTGCACTCCTTGGACTACTTGTAAAAGCGGTCACCGGCCTTTCAGGTGTCGCACCGATAATGGGTGGTTTGGGCGGGGTCATTGTGGGTTTCCTGGCATTCTTTGTCGTTTACATTTCCTGCATTCTCGTGGCACCGGTCGTTATGATGGAGAATCGAAAGATCATAGATTCGATCAGGCGGTCCCGGGCCTTGATAAAACGCTCATTTTGGACGTCGTTCGGCGCAGTCTGTATTTTGTTCTTTTTGCCTCTCGTGCTCGCCGGAAGTATTTCGTATGTCGTCAACGTGTCAGCCAAGGCATATGACCCCGCAACAAGGCCGGCATCCGAAGTAGCCAAAACGCAGGACGCGAGTGTCGACGCCACTGCGCAAAACCCGGATCAGCAAGCACCGGAGGATCGTCGAATTGGACCTGATGGGCAACCGGTTGAGCCTGATAAATCGAGACGAACGCCAAACTTGGGTTGGGTATTTGGCCGTCGCGGCTTTGCTTTGAGTGGCGGTAGAAGCATGGACATGCAATCAAAGGTCAAATTCGCGGTTCTCGAGTCGATCAACCAGATCCTCTGGCTACCTTTCCAAATCCTCGTCTTCTCGTTTTCTGGTATCATAGTAGCGTTGCTCTATTTGAAAACCCGGCTTGCTGGCGGCGAGTCTATGACCGATCTTCTCGAAAAATTCGAGGATGACGAAGGCCCGCGAAAAAAGTGGCAGGAACGCGTTCGCCAGCGTCTGATCCAGTCTGGCCGGATACCGAGCAAGTCCTAGGACATGCAGTCTAAACTTCCATTCTTCTTAACAATCTTGATCGTTATTTGCGTCTCGCCGGCCATCGTCTGGGCCCAGGCAGTGACGCGCGATCTCAAGGTCGCGGATAACGGCACCGTCGAGATTTCGAACAATTTTGGACGGGTTACGGTCCGGACACAAGGCCCTGCGAATGTGAATGGGGCGGTAGGAAGCGTGTCGGCATCGTCTTCAAAAGGCGTGACGGCAAGCGAGCTAAAGATCGAGGCCGGTGTAGTCAGCATTGTCGCTTCAGACCTTCGAAAGCGCATCGACCTGACCCTGACCCTCCCCGAAAGGACATCCGTCCGGGTCAAGACCCGCGATGGTGCGGTCGATGTTTCCGGCAATCTGGCGCTCATCGATGTCCGCACGGATACGGGGACGGTCGTGGTTGATATTCCGACCGATGAGCTGACATATCGTTTCACCTGGACCGACTCGCGTCCGCGATATGTTTGCGATTTTGCGTTGTCGGAGGTCAAAGAGTTAAAGGCGGGCCGTTACGAAATAAAAGGCCGCTATTCGGACATTGAAAAACCCGGAAAAAAGAAGGGCGACAAAACAAGCGAACCGAAAACCGAAGACTCCGCAGCGGATCCCAAAACCGGCGGAACCGATGGCAAGCCCCCGATCTCAAAAGCAGTCGAACTCAGTTTGATCACCGCTCGCGGTATCGTGTTGGTAAACGTTCCGCCAAACGAAGTTGGAAGCGACCTCCGCGAGCGTCCGCTGACCGAGGCGGCGAAGGCGATTGTCAGGAGTGGCGATTCGCTGTTAATGGAGGCGATCCGGCGCGCGGCACCGAAGTATTACGGCGACTATTCCCGCAGCCTGCCACCGCTCAAGAAGGAGCCGACATTCGCGGAAAAAGAAAAACCGATCGAAGGGCCGCCCGCGTTAATAAAACAGGCTCTGGTTCGGGTGAGTGATCTCCGAAACCGCTCGATCGCGGGCCTCGAAGCAAAAGATTTCGAGGTATCCGAAGGCGGGACGGCGCGGGAAGTTATTTCAGTCGAACGTTCCACCGCTCCGTTCAACCTGGTCCTGCTGCTCGACGTTTCTGGCAGTGTCGAAAATTATGTCAATTTCATCCGAAAAGCCGCCCGCAGTTTTGTAGAAACGGTCGACAAAAACGATAGGGTCTCGATCGTTATCTTTAACGAAGACGTCAAGGTTATTTCGGGGTTTACGACCGATAAGGGAAGGCTTTCGACGAGCCTTGACACCTTTGATGCGGGTGGCGGAACAGCATATTACGACGCTCTTGCTTATACGGTCAGCGACTCGCTCCGGCCGCTGCGGGGCGACCGCACGGCGATAGTCATCCTAACGGACGGCGACGACAATCGTTCATTCCTTGGTTTCGATTCGTTGATGGGCTCCATCCAGGAGAGCGGTTCGCTCATCTATCCCTTATATGTGCCATCAGGCCTGATCGCGATGGCCGCACAAAACACAAAGACCGACATCGATCCGATGCGGAAGAAATACATGTCGCTCTCGGCAAAGTCCGAAGGTGAGGGTGAAAAACTCGCAAAGGTCTCGGGCGGCGTGTACTATTCGATCTCTCGGCTTGGCCAGATACAGGAAGCCTACGAAGACATCGTACTCCAACTTCGCTCTGCATATGTCTTGACATTTCGATCCGATACAAGCCAAATCGGCAACGGAGCCTCGCCGAGATTGAAGATAAAGGCGAAAAAAGAAAATTCTTTTGTGACGATCAATTCTGTTACCGCAAAGGGACCTGATTAATGAAAGAAAATCCATTACTTCAGCTGCTTTTTGAGGAAGTGGAACTGCGCCCGCTGACGGTGTCGGAACTGAACTCGGAGGTTCGGACGTTGCTGGAGCGCAAGTTTACGAATGTCTGGGTCGAAGGCGAGATCGTTAATTTTATGGCGGCGGCCTCGGGTCATTGGTACTTTAACCTAAACGACGGCACGACCCAGTTAAAATGCGTTTGTTGGAAAGGAACGAATTACAGGGTCCGATTCAGGCCGCAGAACGGAAACAAAGTTCGGATCCGCGGAAAGATCACTTTTTGGGAGGCCAAAGGCGAACTGAAGCTTACGGTCGACTCTCTTGAACCATCGGGCGAAGGAGCTCTGCGGGCCGCTTATGACCAGATCAAAGCTACACTCGAAGCTGAGGGCCTGTTTGCTCCCGAACTCAAGAGACAGATCCCGTACTTTCCGCGAAAGGTCGGCATTGTTACCAGTCCGACCGGAGCGGCGTATTTTGATATTCACAATGTCTTAACGCGGCGGGCGGGTTCGGTTTGTATCGTGCTCGTACCGACGATAGTCCAGGGCGAAACCGCTGCGGACAGCATTCGGCAAGCCGTGATTGACGTAAATATATATAATCGCGGCCTCGCGACCGATGAGAAAATCGATGTGCTCATCGTCGGCCGCGGCGGAGGTTCGGCGGAAGACCTGTGGGCATTTAACGACGAATTACTGGCACGGACACTTCGCATGAGCGAAATACCGGTGATCTCCGCCGTCGGACACGAGATCGATTGGACGATCGCGGACCTGATCGCTGATGTAAGAGCCGCGACGCCGTCGGCCGCCGCCGAGATCGTGGCTGGCAGGGAAGAGGACCTACTCAACGGGCTGATTGCCCGTGAGCAAAAACTGGCCAGAATGATGGACTACTTGATACTTGAGAGCAATGCGTACGTGAGCGAACTAACGTCGCGGATGAGAGAAGCCTTTGCGGGCCAATATCGCACGGCGACAACTCTGTTTTCAAAGATCTCGAGCCGCATCACGCCGCAATCGCTGCTTTCGAAAGTGACGGTAAGCAGGCACAAGTTGAGTGTTCAGTCGCAGCGGCAAGAGACGGCTGTTGAGAGAAATCTCAAAGCAAAGCAGGAGAGATTCGCCCTGAACGTAGCGAAACTCGATGCCCTCTCACCGCTTTCGGTGATGCACAGAGGATTTTCGATAACGCAGTCTGACGACGGTCGCATTTTACGCGATCCGGCGGAAGTCAGGGCAGGTGATAAATTGAAAATACTGCTCGAAAAAGGGAAACTGAACGCGGAAGTTTTAGCTGAAGATTAGGTGCCAATGTCGAAGTTTACCGTCGATCTTTCAAACGAGGCTTCGGCCGCTGAGCCCGTGCTGGCCAACACTCCGGTCGCATCGCCGAACCGAAAGCGTGGGCTTGGCAAAATTGCATTGTTGATCGCGATACCCGCTGCGTTTCTATTGCTGATCGCTGCGGTCGGAACATTTGTCTATTGGCAAAGTCTTAAAGGCACGCCGCAATATTCGCTGGCACTGCTTGTCGAGGCTGCAAAAGAAGATGATAAGCCGGCTATGGATACGCTTGTCGATGTCGATGCCGTCGTTGATGACTTTGTGCCGCAGGTAACGGGAAAGGCGGTCGAACTTTACGGCAGGGGCATGCCCGCCACGATAATCAGCCAGCTTACCAAGCTTGCGTTACCGATATTACCGTCGGTCAAGGAACGTGCGAGGGATGAGCTGCCGAAGCTCATTCGCGATCGTGTCGCCACATTTGGCAACGTACCGTTTGCGGCAATGGTGCTTGGGGCCGGACGCTACCTGGATGTCACGGTGACGGGCGATTCGGCCTTTGTTAAGAGCAAGATCCCCGAACACCCGCTCGAACTAAAGATGAAACGAAAGGGTGACCGGTGGCAGATCGTCGGCGTAAAGGACGACAATCTCGCGACCGAAATTGCCAACAAAATCGGCCAGGAGATAATCGATGTAGCGAGAAGCGGAGGCATCCAGAAAGCCGGTAAGATCGGCGTCAGCACCCTTACCGATCTGCTAAAAAAGGCTGACGAACTTATAAGATAGACATGGAAAAGTCATTTGAGAAATCACTCGAAGAACTCGAAACGATCGTCAACCGGCTCGAAGAGGGCGATTTGCCGCTCGAAGAAAGCCTCGCCCTTTTTGAGGAAGGAATAAAGCGTTCTCGCGAATGCCGGGAAAGGCTAACGTCGGCCGAACGCAAGATCCAGATACTGATGAAGGATGCCAACGGGGATTTGACGGCGGCCGATCTGGAGCCGGACGACCCTCGTGACGTTTAGAAACCTTTTAAGTAGAAAAATATCGCGAACGTAATGATAAAGGCCCCGCCACCGATCACTGCAAAATAAAGGACGATGCCGACCGTGTTTTCTTTTCCGGTTTTACCGTTATATTTATGTTTGCAATTCGGACATTTGACGTGGGTCAGTAGCCGAGGGCCAAGAACGCCGCCCCACCAAGTAGTCTTACAGATCTCAGAATTTGACGCCCCGCACACTGGGCACGGGGCGTAACTTATAGACATAGCCATTACGGTTTGGGCGGAGCGACTACGAGTTTCTTTTCCATTAAGCTGCATTGTTCCAGCGTGCTTGTGGGATCGATCGCTAGGCCGTCAACGACCACTTGCTGGATCTTGCCTTCCTTGTCGACGACAAACGTTCCTCGCCTGCCTGTGCCGCTCGTCTCATTGTATAGGCCATATAGCTTTGTGACATCGCGACTCCAATCGCTCAAAAGCTGGAACGAGGTTACGCCGATCTTCTCGGCAAAGGCGGCGTTTGAGAACCTCGAATCCATCGAGACGCCGAAAACTTTTGTATTTGCTTCTTCGAATTTTGAAATACCAGACTGGTAGTTCTGCATTTCCTTCGTTCAGCCACCTGTGAAGGCAAAGACATAAAATGCGAGTACCACGTTGCTCTTACCGCGAAAATCGCTGAGCTTCACCTTATTGCCTTTGAGGTCCGGAAGGGTAAAATCCGCGGCCATATCGCCGGCCTTAAGTCTATCGTAGGGCACCGGCGTGGACACGGGTTTTGGTGATGGGGTGGGTGTTGCCTGCCCGAAGGCGGCGGTGGCAAGGGCTAGCGTCACGACCGCCAGCAAAATAGAACGTTTCATAATTGAGGACTCCTTACGGCTATCGCCGCGAACTAAATATCCTAAGAATATACCAGAAAAGTAGTGCAACGCTTGCGAAAAGCGATAACGCGGCGGCGACGTGCTGCCTAGTATTGAAGCGGTGGAGCACGTTCGAAGTTTCATAAAGGATCGCAGTCCCGGCGAAAGCGACCATGACAAATGCGAATACATTGCCTAGCGTAAACCCGAAAATCGCACTGGCAACGATGAACCCAAGAGCGGCGAAACCGCCGATGCCGAGGATCGGTGCGAGCCACGAAAAGTCTGTCCGTGTTACAAACACCGTTAAGCTGAGACCACCAAAAAGGCCGAGGGAAACGATACCGGCCTTCATAATTACGGTCGGGTCGCCCGACGCGTAAGCCGCGATATAGAGCAGCGGCACAAATATTATCGCTTCGGCAACGATGAAAAAGGCGAGCCCCAAATATTGAACGGCGGCGGACGTTTCCGACACCGCCCACTTGTTGGATAGCCATGAGATCAGCATAAAGCCGCCGAGTATCGCGAGCCATCCGATGCTGCCGCCCGAAAAAACGACCGAGGCTATCGCCTGGCCGATGCCGGTCGCAAAGAGAACGGTCTCAAGCGCAATAAATGCGAGGCACGCTACCGCGAGGAGCGTATATGTTCTGCGAATAAAGGTCGCACGATCCGCCGGAGCAGCCTCGGCGACACGGTTTCCAAATGTGGTTGTAAAATCTTCCATGTTTTTCCTCGCTGGTTAGATGGCTAATTCGGGCAAAAGTCTGTCCGGTTCAACTATCGCTGACCGGGCCGCTGCGAAAGATCGAATCGACACTCCACACGCCCGAACCGCGCGACGCAATATAAAGAAACACGAAGCAATAGAGGACCGCTAGTTCACCCCTATTAACGATCGGCAAGAAGGCTGTGATCGCGAAATGTGACATGAAATAGGCAACGGCCATCATTCCGCTGGCGATGAACGCCGCGATGCCCGCGAATAGCCCGATCATGATCATGATGCCGCCGAACAATTCGATCGTTCCGCCGACCGCCATCAACGGGGAAAGACTCGGAGCGGGCGAACCAGGAGGCATCGACTGCGGAGGGTAGCCAAGCAGCTTTTGCAAACCGTGCCAGAGAAACAAGAATCCCGCGACGATCCGCAATACAGCGTAAATATAGGTTGAGTATCTCCCCAGAAATCCGTCCATTCGCTCTGCTCCCTTATACCCTCATTTTCGATGAGTATAGCGCAAAATAGTGTTTCGTCGACCTCGTACCTTTCGGCCATCATGATACAACAAAAGACGGCCCAGTTTGAACCGTCTTTCGAATGGATCGGGTTGAATGTTTTACTCGGCTTTTGCTGCCGCCATAACCGTCTCCGGTTCAATTCGCGGGGAAGCGAGGCCTAGCTCAGGCGAACGCCAGAGGTTCGAGACCAGCAACTCACGCATGTAGGTCATTTCCTTTGGCAGACGGTCGTAGAGCTTGAAGAAAAGGTCGTCGTGCATGGCGATCTCCTTCAGCCATAAGTCGCGATCGATATGCATCACAGATTCAAATTGCTCGCGGCTAAAATCGAGCCCGCGCCAGTCCATATCGTCGTATCTCGGCATCCACCCAAGAGGTGTTTCGACCCCGATCGATTTACCGCGGGCACGTTCGACGATCCACTTAAGGACACGCATATTCTCGCCGTATCCCGGCCATGCGAAATTACCTTCGGCGTCCTTGAGGAACCAGTTGACGGAAAAGATTCGCGGCGGTTCCGGGATCTGGCGGCCGAAATCGAGCCAATGGCTGAAGTATTCGCCCATGTGATATCCACAGAAGGGAAGCATGGCGAATGGATCGCGGCGGACCTCGCCGATGTTTCCAAATGCTGCCGCCGTCATTTCCGATCCCATCGTCGCGGCCATGTAAACGCCGAATGCCCAGTTGAACGACTGCTGGATAAGCGGCACAACGCTGTTGCGGCGGCCGCCGAAAATAAATGCGGAAACAGGCACGCCGGCCGGATCGTCAAAGCGCTCATCGGCGACCGGACATTGTTCGATCGGAGCCGTGAATCGCGAATTTGGATGGGCGGCCTTTCCATCACTCGCCGGCGTCCAATCGTTTCCCTGCCAGTCTATGGCATGTGCCGGCGGAGCGCCGTCCATGCCTTCCCACCATACGTCGCCATCGTCCGTGAGAGCGACATTAGTAAAGATGGTGTTCTCTTTGATCGAGAGCATTGCGTTTGGGTTAGTCTTGTAATTGGTGCCCGGAGCGACGCCAAAAAATCCGGCTTCGGGGTTTATCGCGTGTAGTTTGCCGTTTTCGTTCGGCTTGATCCAGGCAATGTCGTCCCCGACGGTCGTGATCTCCCAACCCTCTTCCTGAAATTCCTTTGGCGGGATGAGCATTGCGAAATTTGTCTTACCACAGGCTGACGGAAATGCCGCACAGACATAATCTTTTCTGCCATCGGGTGACTTCACACCAACGATCAACATGTGCTCGGCAAGCCAACCCTGGGCCCGGCCGAGATTCGACGCGATCCTCAACGCAAGGCACTTCTTGCCCAAAAGGGCATTGCCGCCGTAGCCGGAGCCGTATGATACGATCGAGTTTTCCTCGGGAAAGTGAACGATGTACTTGTCTTTTGGATCTGGCGAACAAGGCCAGGCGACATCCTGCTGACCCGGAGTCAAAGGCATCCCGACCGAATGGAGACAGCGGGTAAATTCACCGCTTCCCAACGCCTCGAGTGCTCGGGTTCCCATGCGCGTCATGATCTTCATATTTACGGCCGCGTAAGCCGAGTCGGTGATCTGAACTCCGAACTGAGAAATGGGCGAACCTATAGGGCCCATGCAAAACGGGACCACATACATCGTTCGTCCCGTCATACAGCCGTCGAATTTCTTCTTGAGGATAGCCTTCATCTCGATCGGGGCCATCCAATTATTGGTCGGACCAGCATCGGCTTTTGCAAAGGAACAGATATATGTACGGTCCTCGACACGAGCAACATCCGATGGATGCGAACGGGCAAGGAATGAATTCGGACGCTTTTCTTCGTTTAGTTTGATAAATGTGCCCGAATCGACCATTTCCCGACACATTTGGTCAAATTCCGACTGCGAGCCGTCACACCAGTGCACGCTTTCCGGTTTGCACAGTTTTACAGCATCCGTGACCCAGATAATGAGATCTTCGTTGGTTACATCTGACGGTATGTTTAGATCGATCATAAAATTGGTTTCTCCAATAGAATCTTACAAAAGTTTTTTTTAACGGAATCGCCGACGGAAAAGACCGGCATCGCGAAATATACGCAAATTTTATCACGGCATAACATATTTGTTAACGGGGTTGGACAGGTTAACCGTTTACCTTAGACGTCAGTGCAATTTCTTTTTCAGATATGTCCGGGCGTTTCCGACCAAACTCTACATAGTCTTTCAGTAAGTTGGCACGGTTGTGTTACTGGAATAGACTTGTTTGCTAATATGCTTCGAAGAAATTTTTTGCAATTGGCGTCGTTTTTCGGTTTTGCCGGGATCGCTTGCGCAATAAGTGTGCCGGCTGGTGACAGGAATAAAGATATGGAAATTAAGCCGTCAGCAAGCGACCGGGAATACTGGGTCGGACTGATTGATAGAATCGCTTCCCCGGTGGTAGCGAATATGAGCAAGGGGCTACTTGTTAAGAACATGAAGGTGCAGGCTAGCCCCAGCTATGACAAGCGCGATCCGAGGGTCGCCTATATGGAGGCCTTTGGTCGATTATCTGCGGGGCTTGCTCCGTTCCTGGCCTTGCCGGCTGATAGTTCGACCGAAGGGAAGGTGCGGAAAC
Organism: Pyrinomonadales bacterium; assembly: GCA_038245555.1. Lineage (GTDB taxonomy): Bacteria > Acidobacteriota > Blastocatellia > Pyrinomonadales > Pyrinomonadaceae > OLB17. Next base: position 16,494 of record JBBRSH010000071.1, read on the forward strand.
GTTTGCTTGACGAGACCATGGCGAGCTTTGTTCATGGATTTGATCCGAAGAGTCCTGATTATCTTTTCTGGGGCTCGACAACCGAGCGTCAGCCTCTGGTCGATGCGGCATATATCGCACAAGCTCTGCTGACCGCACCGAACGCACTTTGGAAACCGCTGGATGACGCCACAAAGGGGCGGATAATTCACGAATTCCAAACGATCCGCCAGATAAAGCCGTTCAATAATAACTGGGTCCTGTTTGCGGCTACCATCGAGAGCTTCCTGCTCAGTATCGGACAGCCGATCGAAGCCGAGCGGATCGACACCGCGATAGACACCATAAATAAGTGGTACGTCGGCGACGGTTGGTACAAAGACGGCGAAGCGTTTCATTTCGATCATTACAATGGGTTTGTGATCCACCCGATGCTCGTTGAGGTACTCAAGGCGAACATAGCGCATGGCCGCAGGGATAGGAAGGAATACGATCTCGCGTATAAGCGAATGCAGCGATACGCCGAGATCCAGGAACGCTATATTTCGCCGGAGGGCACGTTTCCCGTGTTTGGACGCTCATCCACATACAGGGTCGGGGCTTTTCAGCCGTTGGCGAGGTTGGCATTGGAGAAAGCTCTGCCGACGGATGTAAGTCCAGCTCAGGTGCGGTGTGCTTTGACGGCGGTACTAAAGAATGTGTTTGTGCCAGAGACGTTTACTAAGGAAGGCTGGCTGACGATCGGGTTTGTCGGCGGCAACCAGGCTGCACTCGCGGATTCGTACTCCAACACAGGCAGCATGTACCTCACCTCGCTCGCATTCCTGCCGCTCGGGCTGCCGGCTACCGACGAATTTTGGGCGGTGCCGTTTACCGATTGGACCCAGCGAAAGGCTTGGAGCGGCAAGCCGATCAAACGGGACCACGCTGCGGATTTTTAGGCCGAGGAAGGCAGTGTCGGCGGTCTGATGCGATACTGGACGAGCGTATGAACAATTACTGTCGCGATAATTATCGCCCCGCCAAGGAGGGCCCACTTGGAAGGCTGTTCGCCGACGAACAAAAAGACCCACACAGGATTTAGCAACGGCTCGATAAAACCGATGATGCTGGCGTCGAGCGGACGGGTGCCGCCGGTGACGCCTTTGATGAAGAGAATGTACGAGATGCCGATCTGGAATATGCCGAGGAACGCGACGGCGGCGAGATTGGTGAGCGGTTCGGCGATGGAGGTGGTTGGCGACGCGAATTGGCCGGCCATCGTTGTCACGGCCGCGATGCCCGAAGGCAGTGTGACGAGCGCAAGCAGGAAATTGCCATAGATAACGGTGATAGTCGAATTCATACCGGCGGCCCGCGGATGGCGCAGAAGCATTATGTAAAGGCCGAGAAAAATGCCTGAGCCGAGAGCGGAGATATTCGCCATGTAGGCCGACGTGTCGAGTTTGCCGACGAAGAAAAGACTCATCCCGCCTATGCAAAAAATGACCGTTATCAGGTCCTTCCAATGAAATTTTTCGCCGATAACGAACGGGGCGAGGATGAGAATGTAGATCGGCGCCGTGTATTGGAGAAAGATGGCGTTGGCCGCGGTGCCATGCTTTGTTGCCCATACGAAAAGGAACAGCAGGATCGCGTATATGCAGGATGCCATTACACCGAACCAATTGATCCGCAGCCCGTTTCGACGCGTGACGACGAGGACCGTTATTCCCGCGAGCAATGAACGAAAGAAAGTAACCTGATAGGCGTCGAGCGTCGTGAGCTTGATAAACAGCCCGCCGGTGCTCCAGAGCAGAACGGCGAACACGACCAGAACGACCGGCGGAAAAGGCTTTTTTTCTAATTCCACGTTAGATTTTTACCACATAGGGACATAGAACACAGAGAGCAAACTTTAATTGTTCTATGTGTTCTATATCCCTATGTGATTAATCGTACTGGCTATTCGCCGGATGCGGCGGAGGCTATGATCTCCCGGAGACGTTTGGCCGAAGTTGTATTCGGTTCCAGCTCTATGTTTTCGACGTCGCCGTGGATCTTTTTGCCAAAAACGGCGTTCCAGGGCGGGATGACGATCGAGACGTTCCCTGAGGCTTTAGCTTGGCAGGCAAGGCGGAGGAACGGTTGGGGTTCTTCCGGCTGACCATAACCGAAAACCTTCATCGCTCGGCGTTCGCGACGGGAGACTTCCGAGAGCTTTTCCTGGCCGCCAAGAACGCCTACCCAGCATGTGCCGCAGCTTGCGGAGACACATTCGACGGGCACAACTCCTTCCCAACATCGATCGTCTTCTTCTTTAAATTCCCCGGTTCGATACGTTGCCGAGGCAGATGCGATCTCCTGATCGCTCATGATCCTGAATTTCCCGGAACTTCGAAGATTGTCGTATATCACCGAGAATTTTTTATTGACAGTCTTCAGAAAGCCCAGCAATCCCTGAGAATCATCCCTTGATCGCTCCGCGATGATCGCTTCCGGCGATTTGGACATGATCCCGACCTGCTTTTCGACCTCGCCCGGAGCTGCCTTGAAGGCTTCGAGGCCAACCTGATTTAATGTCGCCAGGCCAACGACCGCGATGGCATTTATCAGGTTGCGCTCGACGGCGACTTTTTCCGATACCTGCATCGCAAGTTCCTTTACAGTTTCAGTTAGACTCGCATCACCGCCGGCGAAGTCCTCGCTAAGCTGCTCGATCTTTCGCTTTACTGTGCTCCAGTAGCGGTGGCCGTAAAGGAAGCCGTGCGACGTATCGATTCGGTTCTTCAACTCAAAATCGCCCTGCAATGCGAATTCGCGAAGTGCCGTCTCGCGATCCTCCGCCGCGTCAATGTATCGGGCAAGTGCGAGCGGATTAAAGCGGAACCATATTTGAACCGCATTGCGGTCAACTTCGTGAATAAATGGTAGAAGCTCTTCAACCGCCCCAAGCCAGTCCGCTTCGGTGAATTTCTGTAGATATATCTGAATGTCGTTACTCATAAGTGCTCAAAAATGCTATGCGCAAGCAAACGCATAGTTAATCAAAAAAGTTTGCTATTTACAACATGCATGCATATAATGCCCGCAAACAGTTTGGAATCAATAACATCTGCACCTAATAATGAATCTAACAAAACTCCTTCTCCCAGGTCTTATCCTTTGCTGTCTTGGAAAAGGCGGCGCTTCGCAAAGCACGGCGAAAATGCCATCACCGACACCGGACACAACGGCAAAAGCAGTCTCAACACCCGCTCTTTCACCGGAGCGGTCTCGCCCGATAGTTGCTTTGCTGAATGACGCTCGGATCGCAGCACCGGAGCTTGGGGTTGATATCTTTCTGAAAGTTCTTGAATCGAAGAAAGTCACTGACCCTGAATGGCGAAGAGAAATACTGGACGAGGCTCTGCGGATGATCGATGATGTTCAATATCCGATGCCGATGCGACCTGCCTTTGGAGGGACGACGGACCGCAACAATGGACTTAATGATACAGAGGCTTATGTGTTGGCGGCGGCATACTCTGCGAAGCTCGACAGGCTGTCGTTCAAAGGACGGGTCATCACGCTCCTGCTCGAAACGGACCGTGAACGTGCCAAGCAAATGTTCTCTCAAATGCGCGGCGAACTTGGGTTAAAGCCGCGATCGTGTGAAGACGCCTTGACCTACTCGCCGGACGACATCTATGCAGTCGTTGGCACGGTAGCGAAATCGGTATTTACGGAACAACAGATCGCCGGCGGTGAACGAGCCCAATTCGTCGCCCCCTGGATCGAAAACATCGAATCGCCGAGGCAAATTTACCCGGCCCTGGGGCTGTTGCAGCAGATGCAGGGATCTGCCACCGAACGACAAATACTTTTTAACGCAGCTTCCAGGGCGATCGACCGTAATTTCAAGGACGACCGGTCATTTACATACGCCTGGGAGAGCATTACCTCCCGGGTCGCGAAGCTCATTGCCGGTGACGCCGATACGTTCAAAAGCGACCTTAGAACTGCCTTTCGCGGAATGCTGCTCAAAAATCTTCGCGGCACACGCTGCAAGGATAATGAGATCAAAAGGGACGAACCGCTGCCCGACTATATCGAAGCGGCGAATAAACTTTTTCCGGAAAAGCCGCTCACGATTGAAGACGTAACCACTTCTGACTTTAGCGGAACGGCCAAGTTGACACACATCCTTCAGAAATCGACGGGCGCCCGAAAACTTCGGGACGATCTTATGGTGGTTGTGGGCGATCAGATCATAGATAACAAGGTCGTAAACCACGATTTGACCGATAGTGAGTGGGTATCGCGCGTGAACGACTTTATCGACCGGGCTCTGGCTTTCGAAGGCACAGACAGCGAGACCGAGGGCGAACTGTTGTTTCTAAAGGCTGCCTTTGTCGGCCGCATGATTGTGGCTGTCAACCCCGGTGACCTGCGAAAGTCGATCGTTCGAAAGTACTTGAGACTCCTGGCCGCCTCTTCATTGCAGAAAACGAGCTTCATCCAGTGGAGAATGTGGATATCCGGTGTGGAGAGAACGGCTCCGGAATTTTTTTATGACCTGGCCTCCGAATTTCCTGGTCCTAATTTGAGGGCCATAGTGGCTGCGAATAAACTCCTGGACGAACCGGATAAGATAAAATGATCTGTTTCGGACCAACCAAGCAACCCTCCAAAGGAGCCGGCAAGACCTTGAGTGAAAAATCATGCCCGATAACCTTGACACAATCGGCATGAAAACATAATATCTAAAGTTTCGGACTTTACCGTCTGGGTTATCTTGTTGTTCTATGGTGAATAACGGGGTTGATATTTGAGAATTGAAACACGGATTGTTGCGTAAAAGCGTCCATCACCGGACGGCGGCGAATTGAACATATCTAATATGCCACGCTACAGCAAAGTTTCTTTTCTCAGGAAGATTTTACATTTTATTTAATTCATTCAGCGAGAGCTGCTTGAGCTAACTGCCGGATATATTTCGGCAAGAGTCAGGTAAGACGGTAGTTTTGCCTTTTGGGATTCTAAAACAGAAAAGAAGCACGCTTAAGCGTGAACTCTGAACGAGAGAACGATGCCGACAATTAACCAATTAGTACGCAAAGGACGCCAACGCGTTAAGTATAAAACGGCTAGCCCTGCTCTGCAGGCCAACCCGCAGAAACGCGGTGTTTGCACACGTGTTTACACCTCGACCCCGAAAAAGCCTAATTCGGCTCTTCGTAAGGTCGCTCGTGTCCGTCTGACGAACCAGATCGAAGTTACTACATATATTCCCGGTATCGGGCATAACCTGCAGGAACACTCGATCGTTCTGATCCGCGGCGGCCGTGTCAAGGATCTGCCGGGTGTTCGTTATCACGTTATCCGCGGAACGCTGGATGCCTCAGGCGTCGCGAACCGCAACCAATCGCGTTCGAAATACGGTGCTAAGAGGCCGAAGGGAGCGAAATAACGGAGTACGGACACTCTTGTCCGTTCCGATCGTCCTTAAATTAAAGAAACGGACAAGAGTGTCCGCACTCCGATAAGAATTATGCCAAGACGTAGAGTTGCAGGAAAAAGA
>JBBRSH010000072.1:0-21750 GCA_038245555.1 Pyrinomonadales bacterium
GCCATTAATGGAAGAGAATCGGCCGCAAACGTAAAACTTGCCGTCTGACTGCTGTGTGATCGAGGAGAAAGGGGCGGCAAAGAAAGCATTCACCGACGTAGTAAACGTCCCATCAACGCTCCCGTCAGCGTTTAATTTTGCGAGCCTCGTATGAGTGACACCGTTTATTGTGGCGAAATTACCTCCGATTATTATGCGTCCGTCAGCCAAAAGCGCGAGCGCATTAATTGCGTTGGTGGACGATCCATCGTCAACTGCAGCGAAGGTGGTGTCTAAACTGCCGTCCGGGTTAAGTCTTGCCACATCAGACCTGGCAACGCCGTTCACAAAGCCGAAATTTCCCGCTATTAACACCTTGCCGTCTGGCTGGATCGCAACATCATTTACGGTTGCACCTGCGTCAAGCAACACGTTGAACCCGGCGTCCATTGTGCCGTCCGCCATCAAGCGCACGATGCCATTTCGAATGATGCCGTTAGAAACTGCAAACGGACCTCCTACCAGTATCTTGCCATCGGACTGCAAAGCCACGCGATTCAAGCTTGCCCCTGAGTCAGTCGAAAGAGTAGTGACGAAATTCGGATCGAGCAACCCGTCGCGTGCAGGCGGTAGCAGGAACGCGGACGCAACTTGGATACTCGACTCACTGGCGAGTGAATTTGAGATCGCCCCAGTTAAGAAGACGACTGTAAATAGGAAGTACTTGGTGAGAGAGTATTTCATTGGTTCTCTTCCGACGAAGCGTTCAGGTCAGGCCGCCTTTCTTTCGAATTGCTGCGGCAGGCACTTTCTTAATACTCATTATATCATTGATCAAACGGTCACAAGGCTGAAGATACTCTTGGTTACAATTTCGGAGCGCAATTATTGTCTAACTGATCTAAGGACCTTGACTAACTACTTGACTCATGGTCATGCGGAAGTCGTGAGTTATGAGCCTTAGGTCTTTGAGCCAGAAAGGGGAGCGAGCGATCTTCCGAGGTTTGAGCTGATTTTGGACGAGAATTATATGTACACGCCATCCACAGATCGAAATTATGTGTCGACAAAATCGCAAAACGTCGACATATCGATACCGTCTGGAGTCGGGAGTCTTGAGTCTTAAACAGAGGACCGCATGTAAAAACTTTGGAGCGGACAGGTTCCATAATAGCTATATTGTCGCTATGAAGGTAACCATTTAGGTCTTGACGAATTTGCCCGGTCGCTTGCTGGGCGGTCCGATTTTCTCGGCAAATGCCGGAGGCTTTTGCCATTGAGAATTATCGAATGCAGGCGTTGAGTCTCGGGCAGGTTGCCGAACTGCTGAATATATCGATAGACGAGACACATGCTTCCTGAAGAGCCATCGAGTTTCCCTCGATGACACTCTCAACGACATGGAGAGTGATGAGCGGACGGTGGAGATGTTCTTAAGAAATGATAATCGTCTCGGATATACCCCCCTCAGATCCATTTATCGCCGCTGTTTTTTCGAGATCTTAAAGCGGAAGTTGAGCGGGAGGATGAGCACGTCGTCTTCGATCTGGAGGTCGAAAGAAGAAAGGTGCCGGGCATACTTTCTTGATGATTTGGAAGAACAACAGCGTCCGGTCTTCGATCGGCTTCAGAACGAACCCTTGCAGATGAACGCTGGATACATTTATCGCCGCCGGGTTCTGGGTTTTTATCATCCTCCTTTCAACTCTTTAGGTTTGGCGTTGCCGTCCACCTGTTTGATACTGTCGGCGGCTGGGAGATTTTCGGGCATGGTTCCGCCGATCTCTTTTATTGTCTGGCGGACTTTTTTGCCGACCTCGAAATGGGTTTGATTTGCCCGCTGCTTTCCCTTTATTTCCTCGCGGCGGAGCTTTTCTTCGGTCTGCGTTGCTCGAAAGAGGTTTGCGGCTAGCTCGGTGCTGCCCATGTGATCGAGTATCTGCTGGCTTTTCTTTAGGCCTTTTTTGTGATGAATGCCCTTCGCATCAAGCCCGCCATAGAGTCCTTTGTAGCCGTGATTTTGGAAGATGGCGTAATCCACCGGTTCGATAACACCCGCGTCTTTGGCGGCGGAGGCGAGCTGGAGGTTGTGTTTGGACATTTCGCCGCGAAGAAACAGGCGTTTTTCTTCTTCGGTGCTTAGGCTTTGGTACGCCTCCATCTGTGAGATCTCCTGGAGACGGGTCTGCACAGCAAAATAGGTCTGGCCCTGAGCAACGATCTCTTTGGACGGATCGGCGTTTTGAACGATAAGATAACAGGCATAGCGTGAGAGCTTGATATTCTCGACAGGCCGATCTGCACCCGACCCTATCCTGACCATATCGAGGATATCCTCGAAATGGTCGGCGACCTGCTGTTTACTATTCCGACATGCCTCTTTCGCCTTTTCCAGCACAGGCAAAAAATGCCGGTATTCGGAATATTCGAGGACCTTGCTCATCTCGCGAGCACTCCAATTTTCGTTGCCGTTATCGTCCGTCAATCTGATTTGCTCAAAGACGGTTTGCGTTTGTTTAGATAGCTCGTCGCTCATCGCGTAAATTCCCTACTCCTGAAAATCCTCAGAATTTTATCATAGCATCGCATTTTGGCGGCCGGTCATCGCCGCTTGAAGGAGGTTTTGAAGCGGGTGTTGAGGGGGAGGACGAGCATGTCGTTTTCGATCTGGAGGTCGGGGAAGAAGTAGGTTCCTTTGAGCTGGATATCCCATTTGCGGAGAAATGGCAGCGACCGGATGGCCCAGGCACCTTGTCGTTCGCGGATACGGATGGCGTTAACACGGTTGGCCTCTGATATTTGCAGCTCGATACGGCAATCGTCCGGGTCGAAGTGAAGTGTCACAGCCTCGGGCCGGCCAAATTTCTCAAAAAGCAGGTCGTTCATCAAGAATTCACCCCGGTCATTGAGCGAAATGTACCCTTCGTTGTTTTGCTGGTGTGGTCTCTGTTCAAATTCTATCCATTTACCGGGCATTTTCGTCTCTCCTTTGGTGGTGGTTTTCCACTTTGGAAAATGTAGCACATACAAGAAGGCGTTGCAAGGATAAGACGCATGGTTTCACCCGATCGATTAGACTGAATGCGCCGAACGGACCGACGCTGGCCGATGTGCCAGACGGCGGAGCGTGTAAAACACGAAAAACTCCTCTACCAATTCCCGGAAAGTCCTCTACCAATTCCGGGAAACTCCTGTTACAAAACCGCTTAACTACTCCACCAATCGCCTGATTTTGGGGGTCAGGAACTGGAGGAACAGTGAATAGTGAATAGTGAACAGTGGGGGGAACAGTGGCCGGTGGTCAGGGGTCAGTGGTCAGAGCTACCGTCTTGAATGAGCCTGTATCAAAACTTTTGGTTTTATCAATTGCCTCTGGCTTCAGCCAGGGGTTAAGGCAGTAAATAAATCGGCTTTAGCCAAACTTAAGATAAGACAAAGTCCTTTGTGCTCCAGCAGAAATGGGGCTAAAGCTCAAGTCCCAATTGCTGCACTCACCCTCCGTCTGAAGACGGAGGCAATTAATAAAGCTCAATTCGGCAAACCATTTCGCTTTAGAGTTTTTGGGTGAAATGCTGTATCTTTTTTCTTTGTCGCGGATTAAGGTTTCGACCTTGCGGCGAACTTAGGTGAAGTAACTCCTCATTCCGAAGTTAGGAACTGGTCCACGGATCTACGAACAGGTTTTGCGCAAATACTTAAAATTCATAATTCTGGTTCTGCTCACCGTCTTTATTTTCTGGTTCTTTTTCCGGAATCTTGACTGGGCCGAGGTGTCGTCCAGCCTGAAGGCGGCTAATCCGTGGTATCTCGCCGCGGCGACTTTTGTCATTTCGATCGGGTATTTGCTTAGGGCGGTCCGCTGGCAGGTTTTGCTTGAACCAATTACGAAATCAAGCTTGAAAGAGCTTTTTGCCACGACGACCGTCGGGTTTGCGGCGATATTCTTTGTCGGGCGGACCGGCGAGATCGTGCGGCCGATGTGGCTGCCGATGCGGGACAGTCGTGTCAAGCCTTCGGCGGCGCTCGTGACGATCTTTGTCGAACGGGTCTTCGACCTGGCGTCGCTGTTTTGTTTCTTTTCGATCGGATTGATCTGGTTCAAGATCCGGCCCGGACACGAATCCGAGTTTGCGTCGATCAAACTCGCCGGAAACATTTTACTGGCCAGTGCTTTTGTCGGTGTGATCGGGCTGATCATCTATCATCGCTACTCGCCGCCGATCATTGGGTTCTTTGAACGCCTGACCGACAAGAAATTTGTCCCCAAACGGCTTCGGGCGCTGTTTTTGAGCTTGATGCGGCAGATGGCGACCTCGCTCAATATCCTGAAAAGTCCGCGCGAGATATTTTGGGCCAGCTTTTGGACCACGGCGTTATGGACGTCGATCCTGATCCCAACATGGCTTGTGCTCCACGCATTTGGCCTGGACCTCAGTTTTCTCGATGCCGTATTCGTTATGGGCGTCGCCTCGATGGGTTCGCTCGTGCCAACGCCCGGCGGCGCGGCCGGTGCATTTCATGCCGCGACGGCGGGAAGTTTGATCTTTTTGAATGTCGATCGCGATCAGGCACTTGCGGTGTCGATCGTAATGCATCTCGTATATTTCGCTCCCGCGGTGTTTTTTGGGTTATATTATCTGTTCCATGGAGATATCAGTATCGAGCGTTTCCGGAGCCTGCTGTCCAGTGAAAATGCCGAACGCGAGATCGAAACAGATTCGCCCGATTTCGAACCCGAGCAATAGGCGGTTTGCTGACCACCGACCACTGATTATGCGTTGTCCTTTTTGTGCACATATAGAAGATAAGGTCGTCGATTCGCGTGAATCCAAGGGCGGCGATTCGATTCGCCGGCGGCGCGAGTGTCTCGGCTGCGGGCGACGTTTTACGTCGTACGAACGCATCGACGAGATCCCGTACATGGTCGTCAAGAAAGACGGGAAACGCGAGAGCTGGGACCGCAATAAGGTGCTGTCCGGGCTGTTTCGTGCCGCTGAAAAGCGGCCCGTTTCCACCGGACAACTTGAGGCAGTCTGCGACGAGGTCGAAAAAAATGTCCAGGATTCGCTGGACCGCGAACTTGCCACCAGCGAGATCGGCAAGATCATTATGCGTCGGTTAAAGGCACTGGACAAGGTGGCGTACGTCCGTTTTGCATCTGTTTATCTTGAGTTTGCGGATGTTTCGGAGTTCATGAATGAATTGAAGGTCCTCGTCGGGTCTCGCTCCCTTGCGTCGACTGCGGCTTCAAAAAAGAAAAAGAAGAAATAGGCTACATAGCCAACCAGGTACGTATTTTTTCGACGGTCATAAGTGCTCACCGCAATTGTGTTTATCGGGTGTGCCGAGTCATTCGTGATCCTTGGCTACCTTCCCAAAAGATCAGACTGGGACACAACCCCAAATCCGCCCTTTTTGCCCTTTGTCCCCAATTTTCTTAACATAGAAGTTTATGGAAGAGATCGAAGAATTCCCCATAGCGCTCGCCGACGGAGATATTACCGAGCCCATGATGCAGATCCCGTCGGAACTTCCGGTGCTGCCGCTGCGGGATATTGTCATTTATCCGTTTATGATCGTACCGCTTTTTGTGTCACGAGACAGGTCGATCCGCGCCGTCGAACAGGCGTTAGCTGAAAATCGGATGATCCTGCTCGTGTCTCAAAAGGACGTGAACAAAGAAGAGCCGGAGCAGGATGATCTCTATATAATGGGTACCGTCGCGATCATCATGCGCATGCTCAAATTGCCTGACGGGCGAATTCGTATTCTGATCCAGGGACTGTCAAGGTGCGTCGTCGACAAGGTGACCGGCAAGGGCGAGTACGTCAAAGCACACGTTACGCCAATCTCTGAGCCGCTAGCTCCGGACAACTCCCTGGAGGTCGAAGCTCTCGTTCGCAACGTGCGCGGATCGATGGAACGTGCAGCTAGTCTTGGAAAGAACATTTCGCCCGAGGTGCTCGCGATAATCGCGAACCTTGACGATGCCGGGCGGCTCGCGGATCTTTCGGCTTCGAATCTGGAGATGCGGGTCGAAGACGCTCAGAGCATCCTCGACATCGCCGACCCGGTGCCCCGGCTCCGGCGGGTGAACGATCTGTTGAGCAAAGAGATCGATGTGCTGACGGTCCAGCAGGAGATCAACACACAGGCCCGTGCGGACATTGACCGTTCGCAGCGCGAATACTTCCTTCGTCAGCAGCTGAAGGCGATCCAGGCGGAACTCGGCGAGGGAAATGAGCTCTATGAAGAGATTGAAATGTATCGCGATAAGGTACTAAAGGCGAAGATGCCCGAAAATGCGGAAGAGGAGTCGCTGCGGCAATTGAAAAAACTCGAGCGCATGCATCCCGATACCGCCGAGACGGCGACGCTCCGCAATTGGCTCGATGTGATGGTCGATCTTCCCTGGTCGATAGCTTCGCAGGACAATCTCAATCTTGGCAAAGCCGAAAAAATATTGGATGAGGACCATTACGGCCTTGAACGAGTCAAGGAGCGTATTGTCGAGTCGCTCGCAGTTCGAAAGCTTCGCGAAAAGCCGAAAGGTTCCATTCTCTGTCTCGTCGGCCCGCCCGGAGTCGGCAAAACTTCACTCGGCCGGTCGGTCGCCCGGGCGCTAAACCGCAAGTTTGTTCGCCTCAGTCTTGGCGGCCTCCACGACGAGGCCGAGATCCGCGGACATCGCCGAACGTATGTTGGTGCGATGCCGGGCCGGATCGTTCAGGCGATTCAACAGGCCGGGACCAACAACCCCCTGATCATGCTCGACGAGATCGATAAGGTCGGTGCCGATTTTCGCGGCGATCCGAGCTCGGCCCTTCTCGAGGTGTTGGATCCCGAGCAGAATTCATCTTTTCGCGACAATTACCTCGGCATAACGTTCGATCTGTCGAATGTGATGTTTATGACCACGGCAAACCTGCTCGACACGATCCAGCCAGCCCTTCGAGACCGCATGGAGATCATCTCGCTGTCAGGCTATACCGAGGAAGAAAAGATCGAGATCGCCCGTCGGCATCTCATTCCAAAGCAGGTCGAAGAAAACGGTCTGGAAAAACCCGACGTCAAATTCGACAAGAAAACGGTCGCGAAGATCGTTGGCGAATATACGCAGGAAGCTGGCCTTCGCCAGCTTGAACGTGAGATCGGAAAGGTTTGTCGAAAGGTCGCCCGCTCCAAGGCGGAACTCGAAGAGGGCTTTGACGCGATTCGGGTCACACCTGAAAATCTAAAGAATTTTTTGCGAGCCCCCAAGATATTTAGTGAAGGTGCTCTCAAAAAGGACCAGATCGGCATCGTTACCGGCCTGGCATGGACCGCGGTCGGCGGCGATATTCTATTTATCGAAGCGCTAAAGACGAAAGGTAAGGGCAAACTCCAGTTAACTGGCAAACTTGGTGAGGTGATGCAGGAGTCGGCACAGGCTGCGTTCTCGTTTGCAAAGTCGCGATCCGTCGAATTGGGTATCCCGGACGAAGTGCTTGAAAATTACGATATTCACATACATTTGCCCGAAGGTGCCATCCCGAAGGATGGGCCGTCGGCGGGGATCACGATGGCGACGGCAATGGTGTCTGTTCTGGCACAACGGCCGGTTCGAAAAGACGTCGCGATGACCGGCGAGATCACGTTGCGCGGCAACGTTCTGCCGGTCGGCGGCGTCAAAGAAAAGCTATTGGCAGCACGCCGGGCGAAGCTTAAAACGGTTATTTTGCCGGAACCGAATCGCCGTGACATCGAAGACATGCCTCAGGAAGTGATCGACGATTTGTCGTTTATATTTGTAGAGAATGTGCGTCAGGTTTTTGACGCATCGCTGAGAGAAAGTATTTTGCCAAAGCCGAAGCTCAAGGAACACGTAGCGAAGGCTAGTTGATCGGAGGAGTCGCGACGGTAAGCTGTTTTTGACAAAAGTCGGAAAAATCTGGTAATCTAAGTAGATACGCTGCGGCGTATAGGCCTTTTTATGGAGTTATGGAACTTATTGTGACGGCCGGCGTTTGAATTGTATTGGTGCGTGTTTGGTGAATTCGCCCTAACCCCGAGATCTAGTAGGAGTATAGACGAACTTAATGAAATTAACCCTTCTTCAGCTATTTATAATTGCAGCATTTATTATTACGCCTTTCGCGTCAATTTCTGACGCTCAAGTGACTAGTTCAAAGTCGAGCAATGATACGCGGACCCCGGAAGTGGTAAAAGCCCAGGATGCCGTAAATGCAGTGTTGGCGGAATCTGGTAAAGCATTTAAGGACGGGCTGATCGCGTACGTTAGCGATCATCGTTCTGAAGCCGGATCAAGATTTAATAAGTCGGTCGAAGTTTTTCTTTACTCCACGCTCAATATTCAGAAAGACCAGCGTTTACAGTCCTGCTACAACCAGTTAATTGAGACCGTCTATCGGATAGAATTTCCCTCCGAAACGCAGATGCCGCAGGTGAAAAGCCTTGCAGCGACCTGTAATTGGAATATCGAAACCGCTTTGTCCGATGGCGTCGCGAGACTTGCGCGTCCGGCACAAAATATGACGCCCGGCGAGGACACGACCTTGGCGACCGCAAAGAACGGTGATGCCCGTTCCGGATTCAACAGTCAACAGTTCGAACCGTCGCCGTTGGATGAGCTTTCAAAACTTGAATTGACTCCGGATGAACAACAGGTTGACAGCAACCCGGTCGCACAGCAGCAATATCAGTCAATTCAGTACGCTGTCGCAAATAAATCTCTGGGCTTTACATTCCAGGTCCATCCGATGATCCAGCAGTACATCAATTACTATCGTGGACGCGGACGGTCGACGATGGAAATCGGCCTTTACCGTTCGGGTATGTTTATGATGCTGGCCCGCCGGATCTTTAGAGAAGAAGGCGTTCCGGAAAACATGGCATGGCTTGGGCAGGTCGAGAGTACGTGGAAACCGAGTGCGTTGTCGTCGGCTGCGGCATCCGGACTGTGGCAGTTCATACCGGGAACGGGATCGAGATTTGGGCTTCAGCGAACCGCTTATGTTGACGAGCGTAACAGCTTTGACGAAGCGACGCGCGCGTCGGCCAAATATCTGAAGTTTCTTGCAAATAGATATCACGGAAATTGGGAACTCGCGATGGCCGCCTATAACTCCGGCGATGGAAACGGAGATCGTGCCGTCCGACGTGCTGGGGATGAAAATTTTTGGCGTGCGTTCTCGTACCTGCCGCAGGAAACACGCAACTACGTTCCGAACATTCTGGCGACGATCCTGATCGCGAACAATCCGAATCAATACGGCTTCGGCCACATTCGCCCGGCTCCGACCCTAAGATATGACCGAGTCCGCGTTCCCGGTTCGACCAGCCTGACGCTTCTTGCTCAGTCGGCGGATACGAGCGTTCAATATCTGCGATATTTGAACCCGCATCTTCGGACCAATCTTACGCCGCCTGAACCGTACATAATTAACATTCCGGCCGGTAAGGCCAACGAGGTCGTCGCTCTTTTCAGACGGATTCCGGCTTCCAAGATCAGCAATACGAATCTTGCTAATTCATCAGTAGGTGAATCGTGGCAGGCAATATCGAACCGCACGGGTGTTTCGGTAGGGGACCTTGTAGCGGCAAACCCGGGAATGGCGACGCCAAAGGGCAAGGTTTTTGTTCCGGTCGCAGTGGGTAACAAGGTCAACACTATTGTGTATTCACGCCCAACTGGTTCCGCGGTAGCCCCGGCAGTTAGCAATGTTCGTACCGTCAAGGCAAAGGCTGGGGACACGGTCGCAAAGGTTGCGGAGCGGGCCGGTATGGATCCCACGGAGGTTGCCAAGTTTAACGGATTGCTTCCCAATTCAGTCCTCTTTGCTGGTCGCGAGATCAAGTTGCCAGGTAAATAAAAGGTAAAAACAATCACTATAAAAGGCCGAAGCGTTCACATATGCTTCGGCCTTTTACTTGCCCTAATTTTGGTGCTTGACATAGATTTAGATTGTAACTATACTTGTTACAGATATGGCGGCTAACAGTCAATTTGCAATGGCGGTACACATTCTGGCGATGCTTGCGACGTCGCGAGACGAGAAGGTCAAGTCGGAGTGTATTGCGGCAAGCGTTAATACAAACGCCGTGGTAATAAGGCGGTTGCTGGGCCAGTTGGCTCAGGCAAAACTCGTCACCTCGCAAACCGGGGCAGCCGGTGGCACAAGGCTCGCCCGGACGCCGGCGGAGATCAGTCTTTGCGAGATATATAAGGCAGTGTCGTGCGGCGAGGTTTTTGCACTGCATGCCAAGTCACCTAACCAAGATTGTCCGATCGGTAAGAATATCGAGGCGGTACTCTGCAACCTGCAAAAGGAGATCGACAAAAGCGTAGGCGAAAAGCTTGGCCAATATACCTTGAGCACGGTGATCGGAATGGTCGAGGGAGCGTACGTCTAAAATTTTTTTGAGTGCATTTGTATCAATAAATGTTACAAAAATTTAACAAGGGGTGGTAAAACGTGACAATAACAACAGAGATGACGGAGCTATTCGTCAATTGGACACCAAGAGCGATAGATCTATTAAGATTTGTAATTCGTTTAATGGGGCTTTGAAGTGTGGGAGCGATAACTCCCGAGGTGAAAGCAGTGAGAAACTATATTGAAAAGGCGATGACATTCGCCGAATACGTAAGTCTAATAGACAACCTTCTGGCGACAGGTAAAACCACGGGGCCTGTTCAGTCCGAAAGCATGTTCAATTACGCAAAGTTGAATCGTCAGCGGATGACGCGGCTCGAAAAAACGATCGTCGTCGAACCGGCTGTAGCAAACGATGTTGCCGGGCTTAAAGTCGACTGGTTTTGGCTGGTCATTGCCGAGGGCTGGTGCGGCGATGCGGCTCAGAACATTCCGGTCATCGAAAAGATCGCGGCCCTTAATCCGGGCATTAAGACGCGGTACATTCTTCGAGACGAGAATCCGAAATTGATGGACCGATATCTGACTAACGGTGCTCGCTCGATCCCGATGCTGATCGCGATCGACTCACAGTCGTTTGCGGTGCTCGGCACATGGGGTTCGCGGCCAAAGGAGGGACAGAAATACTTCCTTGAACTAAAGGCACAAGGAATGCCGAAACCCGCGATCAACGAGAAAATGCAGCGTTGGTATAACGAGGACAAGGGGAACTCGCTCGAGCGGGAACTTGCAGGCCTGGTGAAAACCTGGTCGGCAAAGGCGGTTGCGAATAAAGCCGCTGTCGCACAAAAATAATTCAGAAAACAATCAAAGAGAGTCAGAGAAATTAAATGAAATTAACAGGAATTAGTCTGCTGGCAATAGCAATTTTTATGTCATCGTGTGCCGATCCGGCAGCGAATAAGCCAAAGGCTCAAACAACTGAGCCGTCCACAAACTCGGCGAAGACGGATGCGGCACCATCAGGTGCGAGTATTTTTGCTGACTTTAAGGCAAAGGGAACTGAACTCGCGGTCGATGGAGCGGCGTCGAAGATCGAATTTACCGGCTCAAAGGTTACGGGGAAACATGACGGCGGATTCAAGGTATTCAAGGGTGTGATCGATCTGGTCGGCGAAAAGGCCGAGGACAGCCGCGTGCTGTTTGAGATCGAGATGAATTCGGTTTTTACCGACACTGACGGCGTTACGAAACACCTTCAAACACCGGACTTTTTTGACGTTGCAAAGTTTCCAAAGGCTTCGTTCTCTTCTTCAAAGGTCGTTCCGAACGCCGCAAGCGGAGCGGGGAATTTTACTGTAACGGGCGATCTCCATATTCATGGGCTCAAGAAATCAATAACGTTTCCCGCAAAGATCACGATCGGCCCGGCTGAGGTCGCGGTCGAGAGCGAATTTTCGATAAATCGAAAAGATTTCGCTGTCGTTTATGCCGGCAAGGCCGACGACCTGGTTCGCGACGATGTTGTCTTGCGGCTCAATCTGCACGCTCCGCGCAAGAAATAGCGAAGGATAAAATGAAAGCATACGAGATCCAGGAATTTGGTATCGACAACCTCGCACTTGTTGAGCGAGATGTTCCGTTGATTGGGCCGCAGGACGTTTTGGTCAAGATGCATGCCGTTTCGCTGAATTACCGCGACCTGATGGTCGTTACGGGAACTTACAATCCGCGAATGAAACTACCTGCCGTACCGTTTTCGGACGGTGCAGGAGAGATCGTTGAGGTCGGTGATGCAGTAGCGAAATGGAAGGTCGGTGATCGGGTGAGTTCCACCGTCATTCAAGGCTGGATCGACGGTGGGCCGTCTGCCGAAAAGGCGAAAACCGCGATTGGTGCCGGTGGGTTCGATGGCGTTTTGCGTGAATATGCCGCTTTCAACCACGATTCGTTGGTGGCCGTGCCTGAACATTTATCTTATGAACAGGGGTCGACACTGCCGTGTTCCGCGGTGACGGCGTGGCATGCTCTTGTGGTTTCTGGCAAGGTGAAGGCGGGTGACACGGTTTTGACGCTTGGCACGGGCGGGGTTTCGATCTTCGCAATTCAGTTTGCTAAACATCTGGGAGCGAAGATCATTGCGACATCAAGCAGCGACGAAAAGCTTGAAAAGGTCAGGAAGTTGGGTGCCGATGAGACGATAAATTACAGGACGCATGAGGATTGGGACAAGGTGGTTTTGGAACTGACTAATGGACGCGGCGTCGATCATGTGATCGAGGTAGGCGGCAGCGGGACGCTGGCGAGATCGGTTAAAGCGGTCCGCGTTGGCGGACATATCGCGTTGATCGGAGCGTTGGGCATGGCGGGCGAATTCAATCCGATCCCAGTTTTTATGAAGGGAATTCGTGTGCAGGGGATTTTTGTCGGTTCGCGTGAGATGTTCGAGGACATGAACCTTGCGATCCGGGCGGGAGAAATTACACCGGTGATCGACCGGACATTTGAATTTGAACAAGCCGCGGGAGCTCTGAAATATATGGAAAGCGGGGCTCATTTTGGCAAGATCGTCGTGCGGATCAGTTAACCACGGCATAGAAGTTTAGCAATAAATTAAGGGGAATTTGAGAATGACTACATTATTTGACACTTTGAAAGTTGGGACGCTTGAGCTTAAGAACAGGATCGTAATGGCACCGCTTACGCGAAGCCGTGCGAACGACGCAGATGGCGTCCCGGCGGACTTCGCGGCGGATTATTACAGCCAGCGGGCCTCGGGAGGCTTGCTCGTAACCGAGGCGACAAACGTTTCGGCGATGGCAAAAGGCTATGTCCGCACGCCGGGCATTTATAATCAGGAACAGATCGACGGGTGGAAAAAGATCGTCGCGGCCGTTCACGCAAAAGGCGGCAAGATCTTTTTGCAGATCTTTCATACGGGCCGCATCGCACTGCCCGATTTTTTACCTGGCGTGGCTCAGCCGGTCGCTCCGTCAGCCGTCAAAGCCGCGGGACAGAATTACACTGACAGCGTAGGGATGAAGGATTTTGTGGTCCCGCGTTCACTGACGGTAGAAGAGATAAAAGCGATCGTTCAGGACTTTGCGACTGCAGCCAAGAACGGGATCGAAGCAGGTTTTGATGGCATTGAGATACACGGTGCGAACGGCTACCTGATCCAGCAGTTTCTTTCGACAAATGTCAATAAGCGTACAGACGAATACGGCGTCACGATAAAAAATCGAGCGAGATTCTTATTTGAAGTTGTCGAAGCCGTGACTAAAGCTATAGGCAGCGAGCGAACGGGTTTGAGGCTGTCGCCCGGTGGTGAATTTAACGACATTAAGGAAGACGATGCTGAGGAGCTTTACGACTACGTTGTTAAAAAGCTGAATGATTACAAGCTGGCGTATCTGCATCTTGGCACATTCGACCAGAACCGCAACTGGCATCCGATCCTGCGCCCCATCTTTGACGGTCTCTATTTCGCGGGCGTTGGGTTCGATAAGGCGAGCGGTGCAAAACTGCTTGGCGAAGGCGGGGCGGATGCGATCGTTTATGGCAAGTGGTTTCTCGCAAATCCCGACCTGCCTGAGAGATTCCGACGCGACACTCCGCTGAATTCACCGGACGAAGCGACATTCTATACACCGGGCGAAGCCGGTTATACAGATTATCCGTTCCTCGGAAAGGCTGATGCTGCATAAATTCAAAGATCAAATAACCTTAGGAGAATAAATAATGACAAATGGTATATACGGGATCCCGGTGAAAAAGATAGACGGCAGCGATGCGTCATTTGATGAATACAAAGGAAAAGTGCTGCTGGTGGTCAACGTCGCTTCAAAGTGCGGCCTGACGCCGCAATATGCTGGGCTTGAGAGCCTTTATAAGGAATACAAAGATCAGGGACTCGAAGTTTTGGGTTTTCCGGCGAATAACTTTCTCGCGCAGGAGCCAGGTACGAACGAGGAGATCCAGGAGTTTTGTCAGACAAATTACGACGTGACATTTCCGCTTTATCAGAAAATATCGGTAAAGGGCGACGACCAGCATTTGCTATATCATCATCTGACTGACGAAAAAGGCGAAGCTGATATCGCAAACGGCAGCGAATTTGAAGAAAAGCTGGCGGGTTTTGGGCAGGAGCGAACAAAGCCAAACGATGTTCTGTGGAACTTTGAAAAATTTTTGATCGGTAAGAACGGAGAAGTCGCTGCCCGCATCGCGCCGGACGTGACAGCCGAAGATTCGCGGGTGGTTGAGGCGGTAAAGACGGAGTTATCTAAATAAGAGATCACGAAAATGAAAGCAATTAGAATTCACGAATTTGGCGGAGCCGAAAATCTTCGCGTTGACGAGATCGATAAACCGACACCCGGGACGGGTGAGGTTTTGATAAATGTGGCGGCGGCGGGAATAAATTTTGCGGATACGATGCTGCGGCAGAATAAGTATTTATTTTCGCCGGAACTGCCGTTTACATTGGGCTTTGAGGTTGCCGGAACTGTCGAATCGGTCGGTGACAATGTTTCCGATGTGCAGGTGGGCCAAAGAGTTTTGGCGACGATTCGCGGCGGCGGCTATGCCGAATATGCCGTTGCGAATGCAGCGACTGTGGTTTCGATTCCGGACGGTCTTGGCTTTGGAGCGGCGACGGCACTGCTGGTGCAGGGACTGACCGCTCTTGGCCTGATTGTCGATCTTAAGGCTGGGCAGACAATATTGATTCACGCGGCGGCCGGCGGCGTCGGGACTTTGCTGGTGCAGCTCGCAAAGCGGCGCGGTGCAAAGGTTATCGGCACTGCGTCAACTACGGAAAAGCTCGAAAAAGTTGCAGCTTTGGGGGCTGATCACGCGATCAATTACACTGAAGCGGACTGGACGGATCAGGTGCTTGGGGCGACCGGTGGCAAGGGAGCTGACGTAATTATTGAAATGGTCGGCGGTGAGATAGGTCGTTCTAATTTCAAGATTTTGGCTATTGGCGGCACGATGAATGTTTATGGTGCGGCGAGCGGAGAAGATTTCCCGATCTCGGCCCTTAGTCTTTTAGGAAAAGCCCAGACAGTCAAAGGCTACAATTTAAACCTCGAAACGCCCGAAAATCTGTACAAATTTACCGGCGAGCTAATGCAATTGATCGCTGCCGATGCGTTAAAGATAGGAGTAACGGAATTTCCGCTCGAACAGGCGGCTGAGGCTCACAAAGCTCTCGAAGGCAGAAGGACAACCGGAAAAGTCGTGCTAATAGCGAATGCGTGAGCAGGCCGAACAAGGGGAAGATATGAGTAAGTTGTTTGAAAAATTAAAGTTACGTGAGGTCGAGTTTAGAAACCGGTTGTGGGTGTCGCCGATGTGCCAGTACTCGAGCGACGACGGAATGCCGACTGACTGGCATCTGGTCCACTTGGGCAGCCGGGCCGTAGGCGGAGCCGGAGCTGTATTTGTTGAGGCCACCGCCGTCTCGCCAGAGGGCAGAATCTCGCCGCAGGACTCGGGAATTTGGTCGGATGCTCACGCGGATGCATTTTCGCGGATCACCAAATTTATCAGATCGCAGGGTTCGGTTGCGGGCATTCAGATCGCCCATGCGGGCCGCAAGGCATCGACGTCGCCGCCCTGGCTGGGCGGGAAGAAAGTCGATCCGGCGGACGGTGGGTGGGATGTCGTGGCTCCGAGTGCGATCGCATTTTCGGACGATTATCCGATGCCGCGTGAAATGGACTCTGCGGATATCGAAAAAGTGACTGCTGACTTTATTTCTGCTGCCAAACGCTCGGTCGACGCGGGTTTCGAGGTGATCGAACTGCATGCCGCGCACGGCTATCTTCTGCACGAATTTCTATCGCCGCTTACCAATCATCGAACGGACGAGTACGGCGGCGACCTGGCAGGCCGGATACGTTTGCCACTCGCCGTCGCCCATGCAGTTCGCGACGCGGTTCCCGATAATTTGCCCGTCTTCGTTCGGATCTCGGCGACCGCCTGGGCGGAGGGCGGCTGGGACCTGCCGCAATCGATCGAATTCTCAAAAATGTTGAAAAATATCGGGATCGACCTGATCGATTGTTCAAGCGGCGGAGCGGTCTCCGATGCAGTGATACCGGTTGCAACCAATTATCAGGTGCCGTTCTCCGAAGCCATCTGCCGCGAAGCAAATATAGCGACGGCTGCGGTCGGCCTGATAACCGAGCCCAAGCAGGCAGAGGAAATATTGGAGAAAGGTCACGCTGACGCGATCATGATAGCGAGACAATTTCTGCGGGAACCATACTTGGCATTTAGGGCGGCGAAGGAACAGGGAGTCTCGATCGATGTGCCGAATCAATACGCGCGTGCAATAGACCCGCGATAATCGGGTAACCAATTGCCTGGGATGGATCAAATAGGGAATAGAAAGCCGTTGCGGTGGAATAGTAGAGTTTGCGGCCGGTTACCGGACGAGTAAGGATTTTGGTTGACAATTGTAACATTTAGAGTTACAATAATGGTGTGGTAAAAGCGGCGTCAAAGGTGTTTTCCAATTCGGGTTTTTGCCGGATGATTCGCCGCTAAGTTATATTTTTTGTCATCATAGTTGGGAGATTAAAATGGGAAATTTTGCAAAGCAGATTACAGATACAAACTTTCAAACGGACGTACTGGATTCGGACAAGCCAGTGCTGGTGGATTTTTGGGCAGAATGGTGCGGCCCGTGCCGCATGATCGCTCCGTCGGTCGAGGCAGTTGCCGAGGAATACGACGGGAAAGCCGGTTTCTACAAGATGAATGTTGACGAAAACCTTAACGTGCCTAATCAGTTCGGCATTCGCGGTATTCCGACACTCATTCTATTCAAGGGTGGTCAGGAGCAGGAGAGGATCGTCGGTGCGGTTTCGCGAGAGGCGATCGCAAAGGTTGTTGAGAAGTACGTATAAAGTAGATCCTTTACACGGAGTAACAAAAAAATGGGCCGTCTGAGAATACGATACTCAGGCGGCCCATTTTCTTAAGATGATGCGGCCTACGGGTGATAAGTCGCGGGAATTGGTTTGTCCGAACTCAGTCCAAATGTATACGTTGAGAATCCTGTTGTTGAATTCTTAAAGTACCAGATGCCTGTGGACGGCCGGAAAACGGCGATATCTTCGGAACCGTCACCATCGTAGTCTCCGGGGACCGGAATGTCATTGGGTGCACCCAGCTGAGCAGATACCTGGACGCCATCCGAACTCCTAATGATGAACCAGCCGCCGATCGCAGGACGGTATACCGCGACGTCATCTTTTCCGTCGCCATCATAGTCGGCCGCAACCGGCGTATCAGTTGCATCACCCCACTGGACGGCACCAAAGTTCTGAGCCGGCGTACCAGTCGCATTGTTCCAGAACCAAAATCGTGTACTCGGTCTGAACACAGCGAGGTCTGTTTTGCCATCACCGTTAAAGTCTCCGGACATCGGAATGTCGCCCGGCAATCCGAACTGATAGATTTCGGCATTGGTCCCCGAGGTCTTAAAAATATACCAGGTGGCGTTCGCTGATCCGCGGAAGCATGCGAGGTCTGCCTTTCCATCACCATCATAGTCGCCGACTATCGGTATGTCTCCGGTTAAGCCAAACGCGTATCCGCTAAGGGTAAAGGTTGAGCTATTCAAGATGTAATAATCGGCGAGATCGATCGTGTCTTGCGGACGCCAGACAGCGTAGTCAGTCTTACCGTCACCATCGTAATCACCCGGTACAAGTGTATCGGTCGAGATGCCAAAATTAGTGATCGTTGGAGCGGCGATCGATGGTACGAAAGAGGACCGGTTGACGTACCAGTTGCCTTCGGACGGCCGGAATACAGAGATGTCTGTTCTAGCGTCACCGTCGAAATCGGCGGCAGCATCGAAAGGAACGATCTGCCCTCTGATCTCTCCCCCTGGGAAATTTACCGTGTGAATGTTGAAATACCACAGTCCGGCCTTTAGGTCCGCTACCTGTGCGGGGGTAACCGTCGTCCAAAGCCGATCAACCGCCGACCCGCTAGTTACGCCCGTCGGCGGCGTCATGTCGAAAATGACCCCGGAAGTAACTCCTACGACCGAAGCTCCATGGATATGTCCGGCGGTCGTATTCGACGACAGGCCGCTGAAATAGAACGACGCCTTTACCTGCGTCCCGGCTGCATTCAATGTCAATCGACCGAACCCGGTAGCGGTCGATGCATTAGCCGGAACCTCATTTGATCCATTAAGATAGGCCCTGAATTTTTTCTCGATCGAAACGCCTGCTCCACATGGAGCGAGAGCCGAGGAGGCATTTCGCGGTATGGGTCCTACGACGACGTCAAAATCGTTGTTATTGTTGTCAGTATCGGTACAGCCCGCGGCTTTTCGGACACCGCCATTCGTGTTGGCCGGAAGTGCGACACCGTTATTGACGGTCGTGACGCCCTCTCCTTGAGAGGAAACTCCCCACGCCACAAGATCGATGATCCTCGGGTCAGGCAATGTGCATAACGTTGCGGTGGCCCCGCAACCCAAACCTATCGGAGTATTGGTCAAAACAACGTGGCCGCTAGTTGCCGACATATTTAGATTTATCGTCGACTCATTTGCAGCCGGAGCGAGATCCGCACCGCCAGTCCCAGGCGTACCAAGTTCTACAAGATAATACTGACCGGCCGCAAGAGTGCCGGCGTTCGTCAGCGTATAAATATTCGTAGCACTGCTACCAAAGTTCCCCGTAGCGGAACCGTATTGAAGGCTCAAGCCACTAAGAGACTGAGCGGTGCTGGAAACGTTCTTTATTTCAACATAGTCCTTCTTGTACGTCACCGTTGCCGAACTCGATCCTCCCCCAGGATAGACCTGACTGATGACAAGCGTGGCAGATGCTGCGGGAGCGGCAACTATATCGCTGTCGTTGCTATTACCCGATAACGACTGTGCTGAAACCACGTTCAGGTAAACAGCCGTAGTAATTAGGGCAAATACCGCAAATAAACCCAAAATGATCTTTCTTTCCATAACTTCTCCTTGATAAAACTCACATTAAAGCCAATCCGGCCAAAAACGGCAGTTCGCCTAATTAGGGAAACGCCACAAACAGTTTGCTAGTGCTTTCCGAAAGCATAGCATAAGGCGGTGAAATGTTGCATCCATAATTGAACTTCAATCTCAAATTCACCATTTTTTTGCTACAATTTATAGCATAAGAGAAGTCCAATGAAGTCGAAGCGATCCAAATTCGGGTTTTTAGTGGCGTTAATGGCAATTTGTCTTGCCGTGACCGTTTCCGGCCTTGGACAGACGAACAAGGAAAAGGAGGACGTGATCCGCGTCGATACACAGTTGGTAGATGTGCCGGTTGCAGTCTCATCGTCAAGTGGAATGCGGATCCGCGACCTCCGGGCTACGAACTTTGTAGTCTACGAGGATGGTAAGCAACAGAAGATCGAAAACTTCTCGGCTGCGGCGGCTCCGTTCGAGGTCGCTCTGGTTCTCGATACTTCGGGCTCGACGCGGTCGGACCTGCAGCTTATCAAAAGGGCGGCTCAGGAATTCGTCCAGTCGTTGAGGAATGGCGACCGAGTAGCTGTTTCCGCGTTTGAGTCAGATCAGAAAGGCGGTCAAGCCGTCGCCTCAAGTACCGTTCTCTCGGGATTAACCGAGGACAGGTCGAGGCTCAAGGCCGCGATAGACAGCGCAAAAACCAGTTTTGGGACGCCATATTATGATTCGCTGCTTCAAGTGGCCGAATCGATCTTTCGGGATCCGCCGAACCGGGAATTTAGGGGCCGCAGGGCGATCGTTGCCCTCACGGACGGGGTTGATTCGACGAGTCAAGCGGATTTTGACGAGGTCAGGGAGCGACTGCAGAAGCTGGGAATAGTCTGTTTCTTTGTCAATGTCGATACGCGTGACTTTTTTGAAACCGGATTGCTGGGAGATTGTCAGAGCGCGACCCATTTTTCCACGGCGCAGATCCACCGTTATTATCGAAGCATCAACACAAAAGCGACGACCGAAAAAGCGGCCACTTTTTGCCAGCTGGGAGAATTCGAGCGTCTCGCGATGAGTAAAAGGCTGTACGACATCGCTGCTAATGAGATGCTCGAACTTGCCAAGACATCGGGTGGGCAGGTCTTTCCGGCTGCAGACCTGACGGAAGCGAGGAAAGCATTTAAAAGCGTTGCCGAAGAGATTGGAACTCAGTTTACGATCGGGTATTACCCGACAAATGAGAAGCGTGACGGCACATTCCGTAAAATAAAAGTGGAGACAAAGGAGCTTCCGCCAGGAACGATCGTTCGGGCCCGTGAAGGTTACACAGCACCGGGGAATTAGGTGTAATTTGAGGATCTATCGAATGCCACGAATCAGTGTCTTCTGAAATTTGTGCTATTCATGTCAAAATTGTTTCATGAACTCGAAATTTCAACGAATTTGTTTGATGGTCCTGGACTCGGCCGGTATCGGTGAAATGCCTGACGCTGCAAGTTGGGGTGACGCCGGCGCCGATACGCTGGGGCATATCCTCGAATCGCGGCGGGTTGACCTGCCGAATCTACAGGCGATGGGGCTCGGCAATATAACACCGCTCAAGGGGTTGGCGTCGGTAACCAATCCAACGGGATCATTTGGCAAATGCACGCTCAAATCCGATGGCAAGGACACGACGACCGGCCACTGGGAAATGGCCGGGATAATACTGAAACAAGGGTTTCCAAAGTTTCCCGAGGGATTTCCGCCACGGATCATCAATGAGTTCATTGCAAAGGCCAAAGTCCCCGGTGTGCTCGGGAATATTCCGGCGAGCGGGACAGAAATCATAAAAGATCTGGGCGAAGAGCATCTTCTTACGGGAAAGCCGATCGTTTATACGTCAGCTGATTCGGTCTTTCAGATCGCGGCTCACGAAGAGGTCGTTCCAATTGATCGCTTATACGAGATCTGCGAGATCGCCAGAAAGATCCTGCATGGAGACGACGAGGTCGCTCGTGTGATCGCGAGGCCGTTTTTAGGTTCGAATGCCGCCAGCTTCAAACGCACCGAAAACCGGCATGACTATGCCGTTCCACCGCCCTCGGGCAATCTGCTTCCGCTACTGAAAAACGCTGGTCTGGACGTCGTTTGCATCGGAAAGATCGCGTCCATCTACGATGGCATGGGCGTGACCGAGGACCTCACGGCAAAGAATAACGAGCAGACGATCGACGTAACGATCGAGGCTCTAAAAGCCGATTCGCGTGGGCTAATATTCAGCAACCTCGTCGATTTTGACATGCTCTACGGCCACCGCCGCGACACTGAGGGTTATGCTAAGGCCCTTGAACGATTTGATTCGCGTCTACCCGAGATCATCGAAGCCCTCCGCGACGACGACCTGCTCATAATGACCGCCGACCACGGCAACGACCCGAC
>JBBRSH010000073.1:0-21749 GCA_038245555.1 Pyrinomonadales bacterium
GTATCGAGCCTCCGTTCCCGCTCGTCGGTGAGTTCAAACTATCTGACGGCAAGCCCTTCGACTTTGCTCTTCTAGAAAACAACGGCGCCGTGATCGCCGAGATCCTCGTTGAAGACCTGAAAGTAAAAGTCGGCGACAAACTCCGAATCGGTGAGGGTGAATTCACCATTCGCGGAACGTTCGATGAGGAACCGGGCGGCACAATCGGGTTTAGGCTTGGAGGACGGATTTTCATCGAGAAAAAAGCCTTTGAAACTGCGAGCATCACGCGAAACACGGGCAGGATCCGCCGACGGATACTTTATCGAACATCCGACAATCCAACCGACCTCGTGAAGCAGCTTCGCGAAGCTCTAAAAGGCACGACCCTCACCGTCAACTCGTACCGCGAGCAGCAGGAAAATATGGGTGAGCAGTTTACCAAGACGGAAAACTATCTCGCCCTAACCGGCCTGCTGATCCTCGTTCTGGGCGGCGTTGGCGTATGGAACGTCGCCCGCGCATTCGTCGAACAGAAACGAAAGACCGTGGCCGTACTGAAATGCCTCGGTGCCGGAGGCACGCGGATCATCACGGTTTATCTGTTACAGATACTGACCCTTGGTTTAGTGGGGAGCCTCTTCGGCGTATTTCTTGCTCAATCGGCAATGTGGTTCGTCAAATGGCGGTTTGTCGATGCGATGCCAGCTAAAATGACGTACGGCGTCGGCCTTTCAACTGCTGGCCAGGGCCTTTTACTCGGCGTTTTGATCTCGCTGCTTTTCTCGGCTTTGCCGCTGCTACAAATACGGAACATCAAACCGAAACTCCTGCTCCGTGACGAAAACAACGTCAACATCTCGCGGCTCGATTGGACCAAGTGGCTCTTCGGTGCGTTTTCGCTCGCGGGATTGCTGGGGCTTGCGGTATGGCAGGCGGGCTCAGTAGTTGTTGGAGCAGTCTTTCTCGCGGGACTCGGGGTCACGTCGTTGATACTCTACGGAACCGCTACCGTTTTGACCTGGCTACTGCGCCGAATAAAAGGATTTTCGTCGTTCTCGATCAGGCAGGCCGTAAACTCGCTCTATCGTCCCGGAAACCAGACACGGATCATTCTGCTTGCGGTCGGCCTCGGGGCCTTTGTCGTGCTAGCCGTTCAGTCGATGCAGGCAAACCTGGTACGTGAATTTGATTTCACGCGAAACCAAAAGCTGCCAAGCCTCTTTTTCATCGATATTCAAAAGAGTCAGATAGCCGATCTGAAAGAGTTGATCCGCAGCCGAATCGGCGAGGACCCCGAAGCAATACCGACCGTCCGTGCGCGGGTTGCGTATGTTAACGGCGATCCATTTGATTACCAACAGCGCGAGGTTCGGCAGCAGCAAGGAATGATCGGTCGCGAATTTGCGATCACCTATCGGCCGAACATGGATGAAAACGAATCAGTAATTGCGGGCGAGTGGTGGACGGACGCTCCGTCAGAGACACCCGAAGTATCGATCGAAGAAGACATGGCAGAGCGGCTCAAAGTGACGGCCGGCGATTCCGTGACGTTCGATATCTCAGGCCGAAAAATAACCGCACGCGTCGCTAATATCAGAAAACTCGACGTTCGAAATACCCGTACCGCGTTCGTCTTTGTATTCCGGCCTGGCACTCTCGAAAAGGCACCGCAGAGTTTCGCTGCCACGGTGCTAAAGCATGTCGGTTCAACCGAGAGGCTGCGGCTCCAACGCGATATTCTGGTTCAATTTCCGAATGTTCAAATATTTGACGTTGCGGACATCCTCGCGACCGTTCAGCGGCTTATTGGAAATTTTGTGCTGGCGATCTCGTTCGTTGGCAGTTTTGTAGTGCTCAGTGGCATCCTGATCCTGATCGGCTCGATCGCCCTGACGAAATCGCAGCGCGTCTATGAAAACGCGATCCTGAAAACGCTCGGTGCCAATCGACGTATTCTCGCAACGATCTTGTTCGCGGAATACGGCCTCCTCGGCCTACTTGCGGGATTGATCGGTTCGGGTTTCGCGGTTGCTCTTGCATTTACCGTGAGCCGCTATGTGATGAATATCAAATGGGAGTTCGACCCCGTCTCGGCATCGCTCGGTGTGCTCGTGACGGCTGCGGTGGTAATGATTGTTGGAGTCGCGGCCAGTTTTGATGTCTTATTTCGCAAGCCGTTAGTAACGCTTCGATCACAATGATCCCTAAGCGTTCGGTTCCTGAAATGGGTGGCCCTCTAGAACAGCCCGCATATTTACCTGGGCAAAAAGAGTTTCGAGATAGGCGCCAAATCGATGCAGGATCGGAACAAGGTCCTGCTTTTGCCGCGTCACCAGGATTTCCTCGACAAACCTCTCAAACGTCTCCGTATCCTTATAGAATAAGAAACCTAACGCCTCGTCCATGTATTTGAGGAGGGCATCGTTGAGCCGGTCGATGTTTTTCTTTTCGGCGTCCTTTTCGGCCAACTGGACCAGCTTAAGGATCGAATAAAGCTCATTCCGGAGCAATCTGGATTTGGTCAGTTTTACGCCAAAATCAGGAAAGAGAGCGAATGCATCCAGCGCGGGATCGAAGTGTTTAGCAAATCCCGTAAGTATGTGTTGGAAGCTCTCGGTCAAGAGTGCATGAGAGGCCTCTGTCCGGGCATAAACCATCGTTGCCGGACGAATACCGATGATCCCTACGAGTTCCTGATTTAGGACCTTTTTCAGCTCGATCGACGCGGTGTAGGACGCTCCATCGAGAAAGCCGATGAAATCCTCATCGGTACTCAATGAACGTTCGATGCAATTTGTCAGATAGACTATTAATTCCTGCGTTTGCTGGCTGATCCTTGCAAATATCAGCAGAGCCGGCTTGAGAGGCTCGTCACGCTCCAGCATCTCACCGATCATATCAAGCAGCCTCAGGAGCCTTCCAAACCGAGGCAAGATCGCCGCGAGTTCATCACGTTCGACCGTCGATTCGCCTGTCGTCAGCAGGTTTGTGAGGGCATCGGGCAGATACTCTTCGCCTCCCGAGTCCGACATAGCGACCAACGCGGCAAACGCCGGAGCATCGACAACACTACCCGAAAATGCCTTGCACCAGGCTAGCCATTCATTGACGTTTAGGCTATCGGACCGATTAAGAGTCTCGGCGAGCAGAAGCGGCGTACGGAGAGCGACGGCAAACTGTCGTAACCCCGCAGCCGTCAGGCCGACTTCCCGAAGGATCCGTTCCAAATGACGTTCTTCGCTCGATGCCAGGACCCGAAATGCGAAACGGGACGAAACCTGCAGGCCGAACCGGACGATCCTAAGCTCTCTAATATGATCGTCGTATGAAGCAATGGAAGTTCGATCGCCCAGCCGGAGACTGCCGCCTCCGATAAAACTTTCGATCCCTGACACCCACGCAGCCAGCCTGAACAGATCTTCACGTACGTCTGTCTCTGACATTTGTGCGAATGGCTGGGTTGGCACAGCTCCAGGCTGAACACTTAGGTTTTGCTCGACAGTAACAGACTCCAAAATAGAATTTTCCTCATTTGCGAGTGGCAAGAAATACGGCAAGAGCGCAAAATGCGTCTCTTCATTTATACCGTGTTTCGGCCACCGTTGGCAATGAAAATGATCGATCCGCCGTCGCTGAATTTGATTTTTATGGCGGAGCGATCGCTGATCCCGCTTAATTTCGGTTAGACCGTCGATCACTATGTTTGGAGACCGACACGTTTCATAAGATCCGCAAACCGCGGGTCGGTTCGGAGAGAGTCGAAATGCGGTTCGATACCGAGATACAGCATCTGTGAATCGTGCTCGACGAAAGCCCGCTCAAGATTTGAGAAAAGCTTTGCCCGAATCGCCCAATCCGGCATCGAATATGTCGAGCACCAAGACAACACCTTAAAAATAAAAGCGATCGAGGTGATGGCCGGAAGTTTCCGCACTGGTAAAGATTCCAGAAAGACCTCCCGAGCTGGCGTCTATACCGACGGTGATACTGGTCAAAAAGGCCGCCCAGTGACCCGTAGAACAAACAGACGCTAAACTATGAGCAGACAGCGGGGCGAGGCCTACTGCTCTCCCGACGGAACCTTTTGGGGACTGGAAACATGTCCTTTAACATTCACCACCGCATATACCCACTTTTGCCTCGATTACGGACGTATAATATATTTCACACTATGAGGATGTTGCCCCAATTGACGATCGCCACTTTCAATCGAGGAAAATTGACGGAATATCTCCAGCTTTTGGACGGGATCGATCTCCGCCTAAAGAGCCTTACAGATTTTGAGAATATTGTCGAAGTCGACGAAAGCGGTGACACGTTTGCTGAAAACGCACGACTAAAGGCGTCTGGCTACGCGATCCAGACCGGAACCCGGACGCTTGCGGACGACTCCGGACTTGTTGTGGACGCTCTCGATGGACGGCCCGGTGTTCTCTCGGCTCGTTATGGGGGCGATGATCTGGATTTTGCCGGCAAAATGGCATTGCTGCTCGAAGAGATCCGCGGGTCAGGTAAAACCGACCGCCGGGCACGATTTGTTTGTGAGATAGCAATCGCCGACGAGCATGGAACGGTTCGTTTCAACACACGCGGCGTTTGTCAGGGCACGATCGCACGGTCGCCCCGCGGTTCGGGCGGTTTTGGCTACGATCCGATCTTTGTTCCGAACGGGTTCCAGGAGACCTTTGGCGAACTTTCGGGGGCGATAAAACACGAAATCAGCCATCGCGCACTCGCATTCGCCCAAATAATCCCATATTTACGCGATAATATGACGGTTTGACTTGACCAGAGCCGGTTTGAGCCTTAGAATTCGACACTTGGAATCGTTATTGTTAGTTGAGACGACGGGGCGTAGCACAGCCTGGTAGTGCGCACGGTTTGGGACCGTGAGGCCGCAAGTTCGAATCTTGCCGCCCCGACCATTCTAGCTTTTAATGGTATTTTCCTCGCTTTTTTTGCCGGTCGCTTTTTAACCGGAAGGTACATGAACGTAAGTAGTATTAAATATTAAATCCAACCTGGAGGTCACTTAAATTATGGCTCGTATGACACAAACGGAGATCGTTAGCAATTTAGCCGATTCGTCCGGTCTCAAGAAAACAGAAGTTAAAAGTTTTTTCGACGCTCTCGCGGCCCTCGCGACCAGCGAAGTACAGAAAAATGGCGAATTCACACTGCCCGGTTTCGGCAAGCTGAAGAAAACTAATCGTAAGGCTCGCGAAGGCCGCAACCCTGCAACGGGAGCAACGATCAAGATCCCTGCAAAAACGACTGTCAAGTTTAGCATCGGTAAAGCGATGAAAGACGCTGTCAGCTAGAAATACCTTATATCGTGGTATAAAAAACCCGAAGCGGCAGATTTTGTATGTCTGCCGTTTCGTGATTTTAAACTCTTTTTACTTAAATTCTCCCTCGAGCGAAAAAAAGTCGTGACATTTGAGTACATTTTTTGTTACCATTGCCCTACAAGTTGAAACGAAGGCCGCCTCACGATTTTTATTTTATTCCAGCAACGTTACGGTTGGGGATTTCAACTTAATTATTGCCGGAACGCGTTTAACGCGAATTTCGGTTGGGTTGCTTAGCAAACCAGACACGATTTTCCAGTGGCTGGAGAATTTAATTGAAAAGGAGAATAAAACGTGGCAGCAGCTAGACCAATGACCTTGCAGGACAGAGTTCTGCAAATAGACCATATTCAAGCACGCCGTTTTTCGAAATTGACGGGCGACACGCTTGAGATCGCGACCGAGGGTATTATCAGGCATCTTCGGGCATGTGTCCGTATGGATGTTAATCCGGATGCCTCTGCGGTTCGTGAGATCATAGATGACGCCCTAAATGGCCGACGAGTTTTCGCAGAAACGTCAAATGACCTTCTTGCGGCTTAAGTAGTTTTTATAATAAATAGTAATACCTTGTGTGACCGTCCTGAACTGGACGGTCTTTTTTTAATTCGATTTGGGCTTTATTTCGAACAAGTAAAACTCGCCAATATCTTCGGCCGACCCAACCTCGTACCATCGCGTGAGATTTTCGTGCAAGTCGTCGCCTTTTCGGGCAACAGCAAAACTCAGACGTGGTGAATAGGCTTGCTGGTCCCCAAATGATGCGGAAAATCGGGCATAGTCTTGGACCTCATTTTCGATCTCAGGCTTGGTTAACCCGCGAGCATTCGCAGAAAGAGTTGAGTTGAATCTGTCCCAACCAAACAGGGTCATACACGCCTCAATGTCTTCACATCCCGTCAGAGCCTTGCGAAGCCAACCCTCATCTAGTCCGGTGAAATATAAGAGCTTGTAATATCGCTGCTTCGACTCCTCTGCATTAGCGATCCCTGCAAAGACATTCTGATGGCGGGCCCAAAGAACCGCGAACTGAGCCACCGTCGGCTGGCTGTCGCCCTGCAGCGAATCGAAATTTATCGTTACGATCGATCTCGGATCGACCGGTGAACTCTTGGCAAGCTGACTCAGCCGACGATTGACGGGCATTGCGTCGTCCCGGGCGAGATTGAGGTCATCCCAGAACTTTGACGTCTGGTAGACCTCGAACGTTCCCCAACCAGCCGCCGAAACAGCAATTACGAGGGCAACGACCACCTTGATCCGCGGATATCGAATACACAGCCGTTGAACGATCAAGATCAGGAACAGCACCAGAGCCAGGAGGACCACGTAATTGACCGAATAGTACTCGTAATGAAAAGGCTGGAGCGATCGGCCCGTGATCACCTGCTGATTGAACGCGATAAAGGCCGAGAGTCCAAAACTGGCGATAAAAAATGCCTGCAGCTTATCGATCCAACCGATCTTCCTCAAACCAAAAATTAGGGCAAATGCTGCGACGACTGCTCCAATGATCTCAATATTACGCAGCAGATCGGGACCGTGCGTGAAGACCAGAAGAATGGCTGCATCCGAGCTGGTATTTCGCCCACTCAAAAGGATCGCGTATGGAATTAGAAGGATCGCCAACGCCGCCCCGAATAACCCGACCAACAGGAGATTCCGATTGCGGCGATCGTCCTTTTGGATAAGGATAAAGGCCCCTAGAGGAGCAAGGATCGCGAGTGAAGCGGTCCAAAGATAGAAATAGGAAAAAAGGAGAACACCAAAACAGAGACATGAGAGGCTGGCATATATAATTCGCCGCCGCGTATCTTCCGATCTAAGGGCAGTAAAGAGGCATGCCAAAAACCCAAATAAAAATGGAAAGGACATGCTCGGAATATGCCTTCTAAGCAACGGCAGATAGGGATACGCGACTCCGCCTTCCGAAAAGGTCCCGATCGCACCGATCCCGCTAATTAGTGCCCCGCCCGCGATGACCACCAGCGTTCCGGCCATTGACATCCACGCGTCACGGCAAAATAGGTAGATCAGCGAAAATAGAGCAATTGCGGTCAAAAAGGCGGAAACCATTGAAACAACCGGCATTGCTCCTGCTGCAGTCGCCCCAAACGCACGGGCCGCAAGGGCGATCGGATACGCCGTTGCCGACTGAATTGAAAATATCGACTCGTGGAGCGGTTCACTTGGAGAATCGTCACGGCCCGTATACGGATCGCTCTTTCGCGGCCGTCCGTCGATCAACGCCTGAAGGTGAGCCGCATACGCCGTCTCGTCCAGATCGTATGTGGCAAACGCTCCTTTGAAATCGCTTCCACGCAGGCTCTGAAGTCGATATTGCGGATATATCGAAAATCCGACTGCAATTAAACCGGCGACAAGGGCCGCAAAACACACTTTCTTCATAAACAATTAGATTATTTCAAGCTCCTTCGAAACTAGCCGCGCAGTCGCGCACGATACAGGATACTTCCGCCAGCGGATTCCATTTCATCGAGATCATACCATCGACGGAGGTTGGTGAGGTCGACCAGGTCGCCTTCTGGAACTATGGCAAAAGACAGCCGAGGTTCTGTCGCTTGCTGAACATCAAAACTCTGCCTAAATATGTCATACCGGTAAACAATATCGCGGATCTCAAGATCGGTTAGCGGCCGGGCGTTTACGCTGAGCCTGTCGGTATGGCGATCCCAGCCGAAAAGGGCGGTGATACTAACGTTATCGGACTTTAGCAACCGGCCCAACCTGGTGCTGTCAACATTCAAATAGTACAAATAGCAAAAGTACCGCCTCTCCGACTCGTCCTTGCTCAAGCTGCTGAAAACGGCCTGGTGCCGCGCCCATAATACGTTTTGAGGAGCCGCACCCGGCAATTTGTCCGCAATTAACAGGTCATACACCAGCACCGTCGCATTTTTATCAACAGGATCCAACGTTGCCTCGTTTCGCAGCCGCTGGATGAGCGGCATCGAGGCATCCAGTCTGATGTTGCTTGCGTCCAGTGCACTCGAGTTCAATTGGCATTCCAGGCCACCCCAGACCACTGCTGATCCTGCCAGAACAAGGACAGCCGGTCGCCACCAGCGTTTCTCCACAACCCCGAGAGCCTTGGCCAAAATCCAACTCGCGAGCAGGAGGGCAAGAGCCGCCACATAGTTCCCGATAAAGACCTGATAGTGGATCGGCTGGAGCGAGATGCCCGTAACGACCTGTTGGTTGAACATCGCAAATACGGAGACTATCAATGAAAGAACGAAGATCACGCACGGGTCCTTTATTGACGATCGCTTCGAGGCAGCCATCCCGCCGATCAAAAGAGCCCCGGCTGTAATAGCCACCCATTCCGGAAATCGAAAAAGATCTGGCGCTCTCGAATTGACCGCCATTTGAAAAGAGTCGATCGAATGGTCGCGCTGTGACAGGAGCCACCCGTACGGCAACAGGGTTACAAGGCAGCATGCCTCGGCGCTTGCGAGTTTGCCGGCCGCGTCGATCCATTTAGATGGCCTGATCGCCACCACGAATATCGTCAGACAAACGAGAAACGCCATTGCCGCCGTCCATATATAAAAATAAGAAAAGGCGGTTAAGGCAAAACATATTGTTGAAAGCCCGATCAGCGTGATCACCCTTGTAGATCGCAGCGGATCCCGGCTCGCTGCCTCATTATCCGCTGTCCGCCCATTTACAAACAACTTCCATACAAGGCCGCAGAATACAAAGAACACCGGAAACGCGACAGCCGGAACGTATCGACGCAATCCCGGAAAAAACGGGTACGCGATCTCACCGAAGAGGACCTCGCGTATTGCACCCTCGCCGGCCGCGAGCGCGCCGAAGCAAACGGTTGAAATACTCGCGGCCATTGCGAACAGTTCGTCGCTGGTTATCATTCCAACGAGCCAAAAGATCGCATACCCCGCCGCAAATGCCGTCAAGAATCCGACCAGTATCATCATCTGATCGGCACTCATTCCAAAGACGCGGGCGGGGACGGCGATCAAATATGGAGCGGCAAACTGGATCGAGAAGAGCGATTCTCCTTTCGATCTTTCTGACGCCCCATCTAAACCGGTATATGGATCGCTCTTGCGCGGCCGTCCGCTTATGAGAGCGTTCAGATAGGCCGCATACGCGGCCTCATCGACATCGCTATATGCAAAATGACCGTTCCATTCTGCTCCGCGCTCATAGATCAATTTTGCCTGCGGAAATAACGAAAACATTGCGAGTACGAGTCCGGCAATGATTCCAAATCTCCAACGGATCTTCATAATGGACAATCGAGGGTGGAAAACGGAAAATGTTAAGGTCGAAAGTAATTGTCCGTTTTCCGCTATCAATTGTCCATTTTTACGATATGACCCTGAAAGAAACAATAATCTCCGACCTGACCGCCGCAATGAAAGCCAAGGACGCCGTCAAACTGTCGACGCTCCGAATGGTCAAGGCCACTCTGATGAATCGTCAGATCGACAAAGGCGGCGAACTAACCGACGAAGAGGTAACCAAGGCTCTCCAAACGCTCGTCAAACAGCGGCGTGATTCGGTCGAGCAGTACGAAAAGGCCGGCCGAACCGATCTCGCCGAAAAGGAAGCCGCCGAGATAACGGTGATCGAGGCCTACCTGCCGCAGGCAGCGTCGGCCGACGAGATCGAAGCCGCAGTTTCAGCCGCCGTAGCCGAGACCGGTGCGTCATCGATGAAAGACATGGGAACGGTGATGAAAGCCGCCATGGTACATCTGGCGGGCAAGTCCGCCGACGGCCGGCTGGTCAGCGAGACTGTCAAGGCAAAACTGGCCTGACTTTACCGTCCCTTTTCCAGAGATGATGCTCGCGATCGCCGGCGGACGGAATATTTTCCGATCAGATCGTTGTAAACAGAGGCTTTATGGGAAAACTGACCCTTGCAATAAGGATAATCGAGGGAAACGGAGAGTGGTCGCGTACCTTTGGGCATAGAATAGCCTACATCGCCGCAGGCGGCTTCAAGGGCGACAGTCTTAGTTTTGACGAACCGGGCAGCGGCTCGTATGTTGTCGACTACGACAACGAACTAGCCGCATGGAAAACGCTGTCGCTGGCCATTCAGGGGACCAAAAGCCTGACGATGGCAATGCCGAAAGATCCCGAGATCGAAAAATTTTATCGTAAGCACACGCAGCTCGCAGATGCGATCAAGGGCATGTCGATCCTCGCGTACAATGTGCGTTACCAGACCGAATGGGACTCGCATCCCGACCAGAGCATCGGCATTTTCGACGTGACAGTCTTTCCTTCGATGCCGTCTTATGGTGCATTTACGGGCGTAAGCCTTCAATTCAGCGGCGCAACCAGGGAGTTTTTTTAGCTAGATCCTATTCGAGCAAAGAGCCCAGTTTTTCGAATTTTGCCAGCCTGTGAACTGGATCCGTTAAAACGTTACAGCGTAAAATCCGGTCAAAAAGTTGTTGCCGCGGCCGGTGTTGCCGAAATTGTATGCGGCGGTCGCGAACTGATTCTTTGTGATCATCAGATTGAACCCGGTCGAAAGGTACCCAAAGCGGTTAGCTCCCGACGACCAATCGGCCACAAAACTAAACCGTTTTGTTAGAGGCTGCTCGACACCCACCATTCCGCCCGTCCGTGCACCGAACGATCGGTCCGCGTTAGCGATCTGATAGGCCCCGACTGTGACTCGAAGGCCGTTCGCCTGCCGGATCACTTTGCTGAAATTTGCGTAGGTCAGGAAAAACGTCCGGTCTCCCGCCGAACGGTTCAGCGGAACAAACGCCGTGGCCCCGATCGAAGCAGCTATACCCCATTTTTCGCTGGCAAACAGTTTTCGCTTTGCGCTGAACTGCATTTCCAGCGGCGAGGCTCCACCGATCCGTGTATAGAAAAAACTGACGCCGACCTCGGTCTTTCGATTCACACCATAAACCGTCCGGTATCCATAAGACTGAAAGCCGCCCTTATTGAACGACACTGGCTTACCGATCGCATCAACCTCGAGATAAAACGACTTCGCCTGCAGCGTGTCCGTCGAAGGCGTGTTGATGATCGTCAGTTGTCCGAACGCACAGAGCGTCGCGGATAGCCAGATCAGAACAAGAATAAACGGGCGTGTGACACCGGATTTGATATATCTCATAAAACCTCGCTTGCTGCGGCACCCAGGAATTTACATTTGCCTGCCTTTTCGACCGCCCCGGCCCAAGAGCCGTTAACAGCGTGCAATTCCGAACTCCGACAAAATATTGGCTGGACAGGCGAATTGTACAGACTAACAAAATCCGAATCAAGGCATTTTTCCGACAGTTCACGTCAGAAATGTCACCCTCGACCCTCTTGTTTGCCATTGCTGCAATATATGGATGATGAATTAAATACTATTTATCGTTATCACGATAGGCGTGGGTATCGGTTTTTGAGCGTTCAATTGTCGGCGATGCGTTCGGCTGAGGTAGCCGATGCTAAGCGGATCGTCGGCGTTTGGTTCGTAGCCTTCCCCGGACGCACCGTTCAAATACCACTTATGCACGTTTCACGCAGATGGCACGATGGAACAGGCAAATCCGGATGCCGGTAACGCCCATTCGAGCGACAGCCACGGAATGGGCATCTGGGTACGTGAGTGCCGCCAAGATCCGCGTCAAGTTCGTCGAGGTAACCGCCGACCGGTCAACTCGCCAGTTCGTCTCAGGCGGCGAGATCTCCTTTATGCTCGACATAAAAGTCGACATCTTAACGGCCAACGCAACCGCCAATTTCTACGGCCTCGGCAATAAACTCACCGCCGGTCCTGTCTCAACCGCGATGACCGGAACCAAAGTGGCATTATGAGCGATGCGCAAAGCCGCGACGAACCGCCCAAAATGCTTCACAAGACAATTGCTGCCGTAGAATCGGCGCCATCGAAAGCCTGACCGTGTCGGTTCCCGACGCTGTAGTCTTAGTAGACAAACGCATTCGGCGTCGGCCTGTCCTCGGCGATGCCGAACGGAACAGCATTAAACCCCGACGTCGACTGCTGCATGTACCAGGTACCAACCGAAGGCCGATAAACCGCGATATCGGCCTTCCCGTCGCCGTCATAGTCGCCCGGTGCGGGCAGGTCGCTGCTTACGCCAAATCCAGCCCCGTAGAAAGAAAGGTCTTCGCTTCTCAAAACGTACCAGATGCCATTCGAAGGCCGCCAGACCGCCACATCCGTCTTGCCATCGCCAGTATAATCCGCCGGAACGATCTTATCGCCGGTTGTCCCAAACTGAACTGCAAAAAATGCTCCGTTCGAACTGTTGAGCCGGTACCAATAACCACTCGAAGGCCGGTAAACTGCAATATCCGCCTTGCCGTCGCCGTCAAAATCCCCGACCGCCGGTTTGTCCTCGGCGATACCGAACCCGACGGCCGAAAATCCCGCAGTCGACTGCTGCAAATACCAGGTCCCATTCGATGGCCTAAAAACAGCCTGATCCGCCTTCCCATCCCCATCAAAATCCGCCGGCGCCGGAATATCTCCGCTCGTCCCGAACCCAACACCATAAAACGTATTGTCCTCGCTTCGCATTATGAACCAGGTGCCGACCGACGGCCTGAATACCGCAACATCCGTCTTCCCGTCACCCGTAAAATCAGCCGGCGTCAGCACGTCCGCCGCAGCCCCGAACTGAAACGCCGCGAATCCCGCCTGTGAACGATTCAGATACCAGTAATTATTCGACTGTCGGAACACTGAAACGTCCGATTTTCCGTCACCGTCATAGTCGAAAAGCTTGTGTGTAGCAACCGTCGATCTACGCCAATCGTTCATGATATCACTCTTTGATCCGAACGTTAGTCGCTTGACGGAACTGCCGTTGGAATTCATCGTGTACGCCGCTCTGATGGAGCCAGTATCGCGCCCGCTCGTGAATGCTATCGAGTTACCGTCAGCTGACCAAACTGGAATAAAATCTGCAACAGCATTATTGGTAAGCGAGGTTTGGGCGGTCCCGTTCGCATTCATCGTATAAATTTCTGTTGTAGTACTATCTGCTGCGTTGGACGCACGATCAAAGGCTATTTTTAGACCGTTTGGAGCGAAGACTGCGCTGTCATTGGATGCCGGTGAAACCGTATTAGTTAACTGCTGCCGACCGGAGCCATCTGAATTAGCCATACAGATATTCTGATTCACGAAAGCGGTCCCTCCGGTCGAACACGAGAAAACGATCTTTGCACCGTCAGGTGAAAAAGTAGGCGCATATTCGTCATTCGCAGTGTTGACTAAAGACATAGCTACTTGTCCGGTCCCGTTCGGATTCATCGTGTAAAGGTCACAAAGCCCAGATGAGTCGCAACGAGCAAAAAGGATTTTTTGGCCGTCCGGGCTCCAAGCCGGATTCTGGTCGCGTGTCGTAGTATTTGTCAATCTCGTTTGCCCGCTGCCATCGGCATTCATGGTCCAGATCTGGACCGGTGATCCACTCGCTTCCTGACGCGTGTAGACGATCTTTTGCCCATCGTGCGACCACGCCGGTTCGCTTTCGATGGGCAACTCCGTGTTGGTGAGGCGGCGCTGATTGCTACCATCGGCATTCATTGAATAAATCTCGTTAAACCCGTCGCGACCGGCCGTAAATAAAATCGACTGATCGCCGCCGCCGGTTGCGTTTGCAACGCGGTCGAGAGCTCGAACCTGCGTTGTCGTTAGTGCTCCGTCATATACACGGAGACGGGCTATGTTCCCGGCCGACGCATTTCCCAGCGGATCCTGAAATAGCTGCATCACGTTAGTATCGAAAATGAAATCGCCGGCCGGATCCGGCTGGTTCACGCGAAAGCCGCCATCGCGGTAGGCCCGCACCGTTCCGTCGGGATCCCGGACAACTACTACCTGAATATACGTATTCTGCACAAAGGGAGTATTCGCAGTGCTTTCAAACACCAGACGTCCATCGACAACATAGGCGCCTGACTCGTTAACTGGATCGCACGCCGCGATACAGCGAAAACCGCTGACATTGTCGAGCCTGAAAAGCCCGACGAACGTGTACGTATTATTTGGGATCAACCCAGCGATGTTCAAGCTTAGTCCGCTGTTGAATGGAAAACGAAGCGTTTGCCGGGTGTATCCGTCAATCACGTCGTTTTGAAACGAGTTTGCTCCGCCGCTTCCGGTCAGATTCGTTAAGGCTGGCGCACCCGCGACCGAGCTGTTGAAATTACCTTGAAACTGATAGTCAGCCTTAAGCGTCACCGCGAATGCCACCCCGGTTCCGAATGCTATGAATACTAGAGCCAAAAAACCTCCGATTGCAACTTTTTTCATTTCTTTCTCCTTCTGCATGCTCTCCCAGAAATCACGACCGCTCAAACATCGACGTTGTGTCGCAAAACGAAGGCTGGATTTTCTATGACAATCACGCCTTCGCCTTGCGCGTAAACGCTAATGAATAACGATTCCAAATGAAAACCGGACATTGCCCTGGTACTGGGTTGAGAAATCGTCCGTCTCTTTAACGTAGGTTGGGTTATATTCTATCTGAAACACGCGAATGTCGATGTGCCTATGAACTTTAACGTCGAGGCCACCGCCGAACGCCAATGCGAGATTTGTTTGTTTTTCTGAAATCTGATTAGCTTCAAAAAAATTAGCGAGCGAACCTGAAAGTCCGGTTAGATTCACATTCTGTCGGGCCAAACCGGCCAGTATGCGTGCAAAGGGTTTGACCCGTGGACCGTCTTTCTTGTTGTTCTTAATCTGGATTCCAAACAGGAAATTAGAAAGTCGGTATTTTTGCTGAATATTTGAAGTCCCCGCAGTAAAAGACCGGTTGTTGTTGTGGGTTGAAAAATCGAACGTTGCTCCAACGTATTTCGAGAAGTTTCCGGTAATAGCAACCTCACCACCTTTCATCCGATAAGCCTTTCCGAGATTAGTGTTAAGATTGGTCCCGCCGACGGATGAATCGACATCTTGCAGGTCCTCGGTTGCATACGGTGAGATCACATGGTTATACGAGAATCCGCCGAAGACCTCGACATGGTTAATCGCCGACGATTTCTGCGCAATAGCGGTCGTAGCAAAAATCAGGGCGAGACTTATGCTTAGGTGGACGTAAGTACATTTTTTCATTTTTTTCTCCTTTGTTTGAGCTCTTGATCTGTCGAAATATTTATTAGAAAAAATAACGTCAAAGCCAGAGCTTAGTTGTTTCAGGTTGTTATTTACCGGCACTGCGGCTCGAAATTTCCTATTTCACCGGGCTTACGGGTCACAGTCGCTTAAGCAAACTCTGCAAACGGTTGAGTGCGTGCATCTGATTCGCAATCCAATCAAAAGTCGATGGAAGAGTTGCGTATGGCTCCAATGTCTGCGTAATAATTTATCGGCCGCCATTCGAAGTTGCTCCATAACAGCGGATGTCGGAGGCTCCCGCTTTTCGTGAATTTTCGTGTTCACCCTGTCGATAACTTGTAGTCTGTTGCAAAAGTGAATCCGACAATACCCGACAATAACCTCTTAGTTATTTGTCCCTATTCATACATTGCGACGTCCTAGCGATTTTTCCATCAAAAAAAAATCTATTTTTTTAGGATAATAGGCGTATGTTCTAGTAATAATGTTGAGCAGTCGGCTTCGCGGAAAGTAGTTGACAGATTTTCAAGACAACGGTAACCTCGACTTGTCTAAACCTAAGTAATTATGAGGTTTGCAGCTGTCATTTATGACAAATTCCTCACATCACCAGGGAGAAATAAGCGAGCTTCTTGCCGAATGGAACCAAGGCGACCGGGAGGCATGGAACCGCCTCGTGCCGATTATCTATGACGAATTGCGCGACGCGGCACGGCGTCAATTACGACATGAGCGATCCGATCATACGCTTCGAACAACCGGCCTCGTGCATGAAGCATATTTAAAACTGGCCCAACAGCGAGTTGTCGGCTGGGAGAATCGCGGACATTTTTTTTGGGTCGCGTCTGAGATAATGCGTAGGTTTCTTGTTGACTATGCCCGCGGTCGCAATCGTAACAAGCGTGGGGGCGAGATTGAAATTTTACCTATAAACCCGGCATTCCAGATAGCCATTGACAATGCAGGAATTGATATGCTCGGCCTCGACGCCGCTCTCAGGAAGCTAAGCGAATGGGATGCTCAACAATCGACGATCGTAGAATTACGATATTTTGGTGGCTGCAGCATTCACGAGACGGCGGAAATTTTAGGTATTTCCACGGCTACCGTGAGCCGGGATTGGGCGGCGGCAAAAGCGTGGCTCCATCATGAACTGAACTCTTGAACGAAATGTCTGGGAATAACTGGGAGAAAGTAAAAGATGTCTTCTTTTCGGCACTTAAACACCCCGAATCGGATCGAGATGCCTACCTGAGTGAAGCCTGTTCCGGCGACCCTGCCCTTCGCACCGCCGTCGAATTACTACTCAATTCCTACAATACCGATTATCTGGAACGGCCCTTCTGGCCGGATAAAAGCGTGGGCGAGCGAGTTGCGACGCCCTTTCTTCCAATAGGCGCAGAATTTAGCCACTATAGAATACTCAAGTTAATCGGCCGCGGCGGCATGGGCGAGGTCTATCTGGCGAATGACACATCGCTCGACCGACTCGTGGCGATCAAGATGGTATATGAAGGTTCTGGCGTGGGCACTATCGCCGCAAAGCGACTCTTGCGCGAAGCACGCTCAGCCGCTCGCCTTGATCATCCAAATATCTGTTCCGTGTTTGAGGTGGGCGAAACCGACGGTCAGGCATTTATTGCGATGCAGTACATTGAGGGCGAAACGCTCGAAATTCTCATCCGGGAAACGCTACTAACACCTCACGAAAGTGTCGAGTTCACTGTTCAAATAGCCGACGCTCTGAGTGATGCGCACAGGAATGGCATCGTCCACAGGGACATAAAGCCGTCGAATATCATAATAGATTTGAGAAAGCAGGTAAAAGTGCTCGATTTCAGCCTCGCAAAGCGGGTACTGATCGAAACTGGTGGCAACACCGTTAGCATGTTGACCGAGATCGGCACGATCGCTGGTACGGTCGTATACATGTCGCCAGAACAGATGCGGGGCTTCGACATCGATTTCCGAAGCGA
Source organism: Pyrinomonadales bacterium (assembly GCA_038245555.1). Taxonomy (GTDB): domain Bacteria; phylum Acidobacteriota; class Blastocatellia; order Pyrinomonadales; family Pyrinomonadaceae; genus OLB17. The sequence goes on from JBBRSH010000073.1 coordinate 17,420, forward strand.
CATCTGGAGTCTCGGTGTCGTCTTTTTCGAAATGCTGACTGGTTTGCACCCATTTTCCGGCATCACGAAGCCGGACATCATAGCCTCGATATTACAAAAGCCAGTTCCTTCGCTCGCAAATTTTTATGATCGTTATCCACCTCAAGCTGACAAGATCATTGCCAAGGCTCTACAAAAGAATCGTAACTCACGATATGCATCGGCCGGTGAGTTCGCTGCGGATGTGAGGGCAATGGATTTCGACCGCGACGCGTGGGTCCGCAGGGAAGGTGCCATATCTGACAAATCCGGCACCTTTAATTCTGAATGGGCATACTTGCCAACGACCGGCGAGATGGGTAAAGACACGTTACATTTTGTTGCGCATAACACAGCCCACGATGCGGTCCTACCACCGCCGAACTCGATCCTTAATGTATTGTCCGAGACGCGTACGGTAGTTTTGCTGTGGATTCTCGCGGTTCTTTGCGTCGGCGCCGCCACCTGGATATATTATTCAGCTCGCGACGGACAGATCCGCGTTGCGAAAGAAGTGCATAAACAGCTCGCGGTCGCTCCCCTATTTCCGCCGGATAAACGACCGGAGGGTGCGGTTGCGAATCCGAGCTTTTCACCTGATGGCAAATACCTCGCGTATGCCCTGCTCAATGACGGATCAAGCATGATCTATGTAAAGAACCTGGATGCCGGAGATCCGGTCAGGATCAGTGACGGGCGATCGTTCGACCGGACACCCGTATGGTCACCAGACGGACTGCGGCTTACATTTCTGAGTAACCGCGACGGGAAAGAGGGACTGTGGACCATGTCTTATCTAGGTGGCACGCCCGTGTTCCACGTAGCTGTCGTCGGTGGCGGTGAGCAACATGCCCTTAAAAAATGGAGTATCGACGCCGAACATATCTTTTCGGAATCACATGGGCAACTCAAAGTGATCGATCTCAATAACGGGAATGTTGCCGACGTCGCCTTCGCATTTCGGGATGGAGCAAAGCAGATAGAAATCTCCCCGGACGAGACAAAAGCCGTCTATGTAGTTAGCAATGGCCCGATTGAACAACTCTGGATCGCGGATCTAAACGGCTCAGAGTCCAGACGCGTTTCGAATGCGGTGATGCGAAGTTTCGGGCCGTCATGGTTTCCCAATAGTAAAGAATTCGCCTACTGTGCCGACATTTCGGGCAAGTTGCAAATAATAGTTTACGATCTTAGTTTGGATCTTAATGACCAGATCACTTTCAATGATTTTAATTCGCGGACGCCGATGGTTTCGCCGGACGGCTCGCAGCTGAAGTACTTGGCTTGGGACAGATTCGAGAACGATTAGCATGATGACGCGCCGCTGCCTTTTGATCAAGAGAATGATGTCGATGCTCGCCTTTTTGGTGATCTCGGTTGGGCTTTTCGCGTCGGCTTATATGTCTCAACGCGAGCGTACGAATATTAGGATAGTTGAACTCGTTACCACCCGCAACAAATTAGTCCGGGAGGTTGAAATCGAGAAAAATCGGAGTGTACCCATCCGGCTTCCGCAACCCTCAATCAGTCCCGATGAACGCTCCGCACTTTTGATATGTGCAAGTAATGCCCTGGCCATGCAGGACCCGGATGGATTCGAGGCCGCTATCATGGATCTCGAGGGTAGCGATCCAAAGCCCATGAGTTTCGTTGAAAGAATGAAATCGCTAAAACTACAGGGAGCAGATCTATTTGCGACCCGGGCAAGGAAAAGGCGCTTCGAGGCAGAAAGGCTGCTCGCCGACTTTGTCAGCATAAAGGCGGAACCGGAATTACAACCGTCTTCGTCGACGATCCAGGAGAAGCTCCTCCTGATGGATGAGATACGGACAATCCTGCTTTCTGAATATTCTGCCGACACCAAATACGCAATTGAACTAAATAAAAACAATGCCCGGGCGACCTATGATCTGGCCCGATTCTATCAAGACAAACACACTCGCTTTGACAACTTTGTCGCGATCCAGTATTTAGAGAGAACCGAGAGCAACCTGGGAGGAAAGGACGAAAAGAATGCAGACTTTGTCCGAGCGCTCCTCAACCTCGCGACGTTGTATTATGCCGTTGGCGATGTCTCAAGGGCTCGCTGTTACGCAGCCGAAACGATTGAAAAATACAAGGCTCGAAGTGATCAGGACCTGGTGGACCTGTTCGACGTAAATGCAAGTGGAAACTTAAATGAACCTTCGTTTATTGAAGTGAATAATCAGGTCAATCCGGAACGCAGTTCTTTTCACCGTGATTGCAGTCATGTCAATTGATAAGGTACCTCAGGCAGTCGAAATAGCATGGGGAGAGTAAGTTCAATCGTGTTGCGAGCGGCGGCGTCAGTTGCCGCAATTCTCGTGATTGCAGGCGCGATCGCCGAATCCGTCGCGCTTTTTAAATTGATGCCGCCTGGTACATTCGAAAGTCGGATATTGGGGTCAAAACTTAAACGGCTTGATCACGAGACCTTTCTTGCGGAAAGTCGAAGGTGCGCGATCCAAATGCCTGCAACCGGATCCACCGTCAACAGGGAAATGGAATTCGAAGTGCTGGCAACACATGCACTTGACTTCATGGACCCGGAAGGTATGGAGTCAATTTTGGAGGAAGCTTTAGAATTGGGCATAAATGGGTCGGAAAAGTTCGGAAAGCTACGCGCTTCAGCTTCGAATCTCCTGGCTGAGCGGGCGCGAAAGAGACGTTTCGATTCGCACCAGCTTATGCTAAAGATCCAAGAGATCGACTCACGGCTGGCAACGAACCCTTGGAACAGTGACCTACAACAACAAAAAGATATTCTCGTTAAAACGCGAGCGATCTTACTGACCGAATACCCACGCGACACTCAGCGTGCTCTCGTGTTGAATTCGAATAATGCGAGAGCGATTTATGACCTGTGCAGATTTATGCAGGACAAGATAGGCAGCTACGACCGACGTATTGTAATCAAGAATTTCGAACGTGTTATCGAACTGCGTTCCGGCTCGGGAGAGAAAGACGGCGATTTTCTCAATGCCAATATTAATCTGACCGTGTTGAGTGCGGACATCGGGAACGACTCTAAGGCCCGATGCTATTCCGCCCAGACCCTGGAGAAACACCTTGCTCGAAGCCGAGCCGACTACGAATATTTGTTCGGATCCCAACCCGATGGACGAATAAATGAACCTGAATTTAGGGAAGTTACCAACAGGGTAAATCCGACCTGGTCAATGGAACATTCAGACTGTATCAAAATCGAACCGTGAAGACAGAGAAATATGGGCCAGGCCTTCGATCTTGACGATTTTCTTTGGTAGAAATCGGTCTGATATGGGATTTGTGGCTATTTCTGGAACACCGTCCTATAGTCCACGGCGCTGTGAATAACTCGAACAATGCGAATCCCATCCTTGGTCGGCAGGTAGTAGAATCAGTCTTAGATAGTGTCAGAAAAAGGTTGACCGTCGACAGTAGCCGTGATATTCTGTTTCATAGATACTACGCTCATGCTGCTGTAGCACACGTGTGGTGCAGTTTTTTTGAAAACCTTGGAACGGTCGCAAATTGTGACGGTAAACCGTTGATTATCAGGTGATTACACCGTTCGTACGGGCTCCCGAACGGTGGCGGAACGCTTCGAACCCTGTGGGCGACAGATGGGGGTTAAATATTGTAAATAATGGCTTTATACAAAATCATCGGTCGCGGGCGTTCCGGCTATCTTGGTGAATGAGCTTAAGATGAGAATGACATTCAACATTTCAGTACCAGCAGAAATGCACGCTTATATACTTGAGCAGTGCACCTGCGGGTCGACTGTGAGCGAGTACATCCGCTCGCTTGTCCACCGCGATCAGCAGCGGCGCAAGGACTACGCAGCCCGGCCCGTGCCGGCGATCCTCCGGGCGAACGACTGCGTGGTTTTGGCACGGGCTCTCGATCAGGTGGATAAGCTACGGGCGATCCTCTAGCGAGTAGATACTTACGATGACTGAACCCACACTGGGTTTATTCTTGTTCTTTGACAATCAAATTTGCAGGTATTTTAAGGGCCTATCCGAAGATGTTACGAACTTTGTCCAAAAATGACTCGTCCGAAAAGTCCACATCTTCGATCTCGGCGAGTTGCTCAAGCAATTTCCGCTGATCTTTTGTCAGGGTCTTGGGCGTTACGAGCGTAACCGCGACGAATAGGTCGCCCTTGCCTCGTCCGCCCAGATTCGGCATCCCGTGGCCCTTGACGCGAAATATTGTCCCGGTTTGGGTTCCGGCCGGCACTTTGATCTCCTCTTCGCCTTCGAGCGTGCGGACCTTGATGTCCGCACCGAGGGCGGCCTGGGCA
>JBBRSH010000074.1:0-21581 GCA_038245555.1 Pyrinomonadales bacterium
ACAATGCCCATCAGAAACTGGGGCCTTGCCATGAACCAATTCGCCATCATTTTCGGCGACAGAATGACCATCTCAGGAATAAGTGAAATCTAACTTACACAAAATTCCTGACACCCTCTAAAGACCCGAGAATTCGTAATTTCCTCAGCAAATCTTACTTTTTGACCGAAACATCTATTATTTTCAAAGGCCCAAACGCAAAGAAAAGCCGGTTTTCTTACCTTTTTTTTGGATTTTCTAACTAATTTTTTGGCTTTTCTAACTAATTTCTCGGCTTTTCTAACTAATTTTTTGGGTTTTCTAACTAATTTCTTGGCTTTTCTAATTAACTTTTTGGATTTTCTAACTAATTTCTCGGCTTTTCTAACTAATTTTTCGCGTTTCCTAATTAACTTTTTGGATTTTCTAATTAGTTTTTTCGATTTTCTAACTAATTTTTCCGATTTTCTAACTAATTTCTTGGCTTTTCTAACTAATTTTTCCGTTTTTCTAATAAGGTTGTCGATCTAGTTCGTTGCAGCCCCGCAAAGACTCGGTGAAACCTTTCAAAGAATAAGCAAAGCCTCTGTGGACGACGAGCGGCACCGCAATTTTGGGACATTTGAATGCGGAAGCGTCGATGAAACTCCGGGCTTCTTTCTTAACCCCGATGTTTGTTACTCTAAGACGTTCGCCGTTTGCGAATTCTTCTGAAATATTCCGAATGAGCATAATCCTTTCCGAGATCAAGCCTGACGGCAGTGATTCGCCGGAGCAATCTTATGAAAAGAGCGTCCTAAAGATCGGACGCGACCCGTTCGAGTGCGACATCGCGTATCCGCGTGACACGTATCCGATGGTCTCGCGCCTGCATGCGGAATTGCGTTCGGACTCGGGAAAATGGTTTGTCGTCGATCTAAATTCGAGCTACGGAACCTACGTCGACGGACTCCGCGTGGCCGGAACCCAGCGTGTAACCTCGGGGCAAACGCTTCAGTTTGGAAACGATGGCCCTAAATTGAAAGTCATCTGGTTCGAGGTCTTCAACGAATCTATTTATCAACCGTCTCCGCCCGCGGCCACGCCGGATCAAAGATCGCCCGAGCCAGCGGTCAGGAACGAGCCATTCGCTCGGTCTGCGGTTCAACCCGCTTCGCCCGCCATTCACATCCCGAGCTTGCCGACTCCAGTTACGGGCGACGCAAAATTGATCTTGCGCGGTCACCCTGAAAGGCCGCCATTCATCCTCGGAACCAAGGATGTCACGCTCGGGCGCGAACCGGTTTGCGACATCAGCTTTGAAGCAACGGCGATAATGGTCTCTCGGAAACACGCGGCTGTTCGATTCGAAGCCGGTCAGTATGTCCTGGAGGACGGTGGCAGCTTTAACGGCAGCTATATCAACGACCAGCGGATCGCGGCGGCGACGCCAATTTTTCATGGCGATATTCTTCGGTTCGGTATTGGCGGGCCTGAGCTCGAGTTTAGCTCGCCTTCGCGACTTGCACCGGCGAATGCGGAATATGCCGGCCAGCGATCGCTAATGCCTGAAAATGCGGCTTCATCGTTTGTCGCGGCCGATGCCGACAAGTCGAAGACAATGGTCTTCAAGCTTGATAAGAAGCCGACCAGTGTTCCCCTAGCTGACGGTGCAAAGCCGCAATTGCTGATGTCGCTCACATTTGGCAACAAGAAAGAGCTTCTCATAGGCCGCGACCAGAAAAACGATATCACCCTCGACGGGCTGCAGATCTCGGGCCGGCACGCCCGGCTGATGAATACATCGAGCGGCGTGTTTATCGATGATCTCGGTTCCACCAACGGCGTCTACGTCGACGGGAAGCGCGTCTCGCGATCGGCGGTACTGCCCGAAAACAAGGTTCAGATCGGGCTCTTCGAGATCCGGGTGGATGCGTCCGGTAACGTCGGTGTGTTCGACACTCGTTCTAAAACACGGCTCGACGCCGTCAATATCGTCAAAGAGGTCGGCAGTCGCGGAAAAAAACTTCGGCTTCTCGATGGCGTATCGCTGTCGATCCAGCCGAACGAGTTTGTCGGCATTCTCGGCCCGTCCGGCGCCGGCAAATCGACCCTGATCGAGGCGATGAACGGTATGCGGCCGGCGACGAGCGGTAATGTGCTCGTCAACAACCTCGACCTGTACCGGCATCTCGATTCGCTAAAACAAGGTATCGGCTATGTGCCCCAGGACGACATTATTCATCGCGAATTGAGCGTTTATCGCACGCTGTATTATGTCGCCAAGCTCCGCCTCTCGCGCGACGTGTCCGCCGCGGAGATCGACCAGACGATCAACGAGGTCCTCGACGTCACCGGCCTCGCCGACCGCCGCGATGTTCCGGTCAGTCAGCTTTCGGGCGGCCAGCGAAAACGCGTCTCGATCGCGGTCGAGCTGATCACAAAACCATCGATCATCTTTCTCGACGAGCCGACCTCGGGCCTCGATCCCGCAACCGAAGAACGGATCATGAAACTGTTTCGCCAGATCGCGGAATCGGGCCGGACGGTCATTCTCACGACTCACGCGATGGAGAACGTCGGACTATTCGACAAGATCGTCGTCCTGATGCGCGGCAAACTGGTCTTTTACGGCAGCCCAAAGGATGCTCTCGCGCATCTCGGAGCGTCAAGCTACAAACAGCTCTTCGAGAAGCTCGAGGCCCCGGTCGAAAAGGCGGTTGCGACACAGGGCGAAAGTGTTCGCAAACAGGTCCAGGACCAAACTGCCGAGGACTGGAAACAGAAATTCGCGGCGACACCGCAGTTTCGCCAGAACGTCTACGAGCCACTCAAGGAACTCGGCAAACTCCCGCCCAGCGGTGTCGTCAAGCAACGGCGTCTGGGCTTGATCGGATCATTCACGCAATGGCTGACGTTGTCGCGACGATACCTGGAAGTTTTGCTTAAGGATAAGTTCAACCTTTTGATCCTGTTTGCACAGGCACCGATCATCGCCCTCCTCACGTTTTTCGTGATGGGGAGCGAAAAGCCGCGCGATTTTGCGTACTTCATTTTGGCTCTCGTTTCGGTTTGGTTTGGGACCAGCGTCGCGGCCCGCGAATTTATCCGCGAACGGCCGGTCTACCGGCGTGAGCGAATGGTAAATCTCGGTATCTTTCCTTATTTAGGCTCAAAGCTAACCGTACTGGGGCTGATCGTGGGGCTGCAGTGTCTGATGCTATTTTTACCGCTAAAATTTCTCGATCTGACGCATCTAATGCCTATGCCGGGCGAGATGCTGGGGCTGCCGCAGTTTTGGGCAATGCTGGTTACGGCTGCCGTCGGCATCGTGCTCGGCCTATTTATCTCTGCTCTGGTCAAGTCTTCCGAGATGGCAACGAGCCTCGTGCCGTTGATACTGATCCCGCAGATCTTGTTTTCGGGAATAGTTGGGGTCCCGAGCGGAATATCTAAACCGATAAGCCTGCTCGTTCCCGCGGCCTGGTCGTTTGACACGATAAAGCGTTTTTCGACACTCGACACGCTCGAACAGGAAGGTGCCGAGCCGAAAGGAAAGACTCGCGGCCTCGGCCTGTACAAACAGATCGAAGCCGACAATGACAAGGTGATCGAAGATGCCCGCAAGAATCTTGAAGACTACCAGAAAACGGTCGAGAAAAAGATGAAGGAGTACGAAGATGCCAAAAATGCGGGGCTCTCGGTATCGTCACCAAAACCCGACGAACTGCCGGCCGTACCACCCGCCAAAAAGATGCCCAAAGACCTGAGCGGCTATATTACATTCCTCCATCCGTGGATGAACGAAATTTTAAATCAACTCGTATTGATGCTAATGTTTGGAATGCTGGTCATTGCCACACTGATAGTCTTGCGGCTCCAGGATATTCGATGACACGCTTTGATATTATATGAAGGTTCTAATAAAAAACGCTTTGATATTTACCGTTCTCGCAGTCGCGTTTTCGTCGCTGGACGGATGCAAGGGCACCTCGATGACCGGCACGAATGGGTCAAATTCAGTAGCTTCGAGCAACGCCAACGCCAGACCTGTCTCGAAAGATCCGTCGACCTATCCGCCGCTTACCTCGGGAATCGCGAATGCGGACATGGAGGCGATGGACGGCTCCAAATGGAAGATCGCCGATCGCAAGGGCAAGGTGCTGCTTGTGAATTTGTGGGCGATCTGGTGCGGCCCATGTCGGGCTGAAATGCCCCATCTGGTGGAACTCCAAGATAAATACAGAGATCAGGGTTTTGAGGTGATCGGCGTCAATGTCGGCAAGGATCCGGAAACTGACGAGGCTGAGACTCTGCCCGCGATCGCGGCGTTTGGCGAGAAGACAAAGCTTAATTACGAGCTTGCCCGCATCAATCGAGCGACAGCATCTCAATATTATAAAGTGGCCCAGATGGACGGCATCCCGATCAGCATCCTTGTGGATCGCGACGGCCATCTTAGAGCGGTCTTGCGCGGCGGCGGGGCTCAAGTCATGGCGGATATGGATACGTCCATTGCGAAAGCTATGGCAGAATCTCAGTAACTATCCGAGCCGTCCATCGTTCGATCATCGCTCGTCCAATGCGGCGGGAATCGTGGTAGGCACGTATAGTGTCTTAAAGCTCGCCAAACTCACGAGGCCCGGAGCCGACCGCTTCGGCTTATTCACGAATTTCTTTAGCGTGTAATTTACGGCCGCTTTGTCTAGTTCGCGGGCGTTGCTGTAAAAAGCCGCGAGCTGAGCCGCCTCTATAAGCGTTTTCTGCGGTATTTCTTTCCGATTGGGATTGCGGATGACGACGTGTGAACCCGGAAAATCCGCCGCATGCATCCATGTATCCAGCGAACGGGCGACCCGAAATGTCAGAAGATCGTTATCCTTCGCCTTTTTTCCTACCAGTATTTCAAATCCATCAGATGATACGAACCGACGGGCACCGTTGAACTCGATGTCTTTTTTCTTTTTTGGCCGAACCTCGGTCGCTGTCCGGCGGGGCTGACGGATCGATTCAAGAAAAGCTGAGTCACCAGACTCGATCGCTTCTTCGATCCGGGACATTAAAGCAAGTTTAGATTCAATGTCGGCCAGAGTGGCCGCGATACGTTCGTTAATTACCAACTTCCCGTTTCTGGCCTTTGTATAACGCCGAAAATAGCCTTCGGCGATCTCACTGACAGGCAGGTTCCGATCGCCTATGATCGAGACAGTCGGCGCATTCTCGTCAAAATAATCGACAACGAGGACTGTATCGCCATCACGGATCGCATTGTTTAAGTTTGCCAGCAGTAGATCGCCGGACCTTTTCCACTGTTCCGGGTTGCCGTGCTTTTCGAGATCGCCATTTAGGTTTGTTAGGAGCTTTCTTTGTTTGGCGATCGCGGTTGACGCGGTTCGCCGCACTGCCGCGGCAAGTTTATCGAACCGTTCTATTTCAAGTTCAGACTTGGTTTTCTGAGGTTCCGTTAAACCCATTGGTTAAAAGCTTAAGTCAGGCGCCAAAAAGCCCAAAGACGACCATATTCCGGCGTCTTTGGGCTGGTAGGATCTCATCATTGTCCGCTAAAATTCACGGACAATGATCGTTCCAGAAAGGAGGTCATGAACCGCCCGCTTTTCTTCGTTGAAAAGGACCGTAACAAAACCGGCCCCGCCAAAAAGGAGCGAAATAATAAAAAGCGAAGAATTTACCGCAGCTTGATGGAGTGTCGGATGTTCGTTCTGCTCGGCATCGACGAGTTCGAGCGAGAACAGCCTCATTCCAAGCGTTTTGCCAAAAAAGCCAATGCTCGCCGTCATGTAGACGAACAGAACGAACGCCCACGTTCCCGCAAACGTTAACATTCCGGCGACTGATAACCAGTTGCTGCCCGTCAGAACGATCGGCGAAAGCACGACCATCGTAATGAACGCGCCGATGATCAGGTCGAATACGCCGGCATTAAAACGCATACCGAACGGCGCCAGGTCTTCGATATCGTCTTCGAACTCGTCGATGTCCTCGACCTCGCTTTCGTCGTGTCCCGCATTGATGATAATTCGGTGAACGTCCGAAAACTCCGAGTGCGAGAGCGAGTCGGATTCCCGGCCGACCTGCAGCGATCCATTGACCTCCGTGGCTGCGGGTTCAACGATCTCCGGGGGTTCCATGACGGCCTCGATCCGCGGCAGTTTGTTGGTGTCCAGCTTCTTTTCCATCCGCAGCGGCATGACCATCGCGGGCTTCGGCCGGGCATCGTTGGCAATGCTTTGCGTAGGCGGGCGTGCCGGTGGATTGGGCCGGGGAGCGACGACATCAAACGGAAAATTTTTCTGTACCGCAGACCTTACCGGAGCCTTAGTTGGCGGTTGGGCAGGAAGATATTTTCTTTGCGATTCCTGGATACGCCGCAACGCGGCGGCCAGTCGCGGATCGGCATTCTCCAGGTTCGGACGTTCCGGCTTTCGCGCGGCTTCGGCTCGAGCTGTTGCCGGACCGAGGGTTGGGCCCGGAGCCTTGGCGGCCGTCGGCGGCTGTACAGCTTTTGTCGGTTCTTCGCCGATCTCACCCTTACGTTGTCGTACAGCGTTTTGCATCTGCAGCCGCCATTCCGGCAGCTGCGAGTTCTTGTTCTGAAAATCAACCAGCGTCGGGCTTGTTTTTGGGGCCGTCAGCCCGGCTGTGTCAACCCGCTTAGCTACCGGTGCCGCAGGCGGACGCGTAAGTGCTGGCTGCGGATGAACTTCCAGGATGGGCGGTTTCGGAGATGGGGCAAGCTTCGGGGCCGGTTCCGGTCCAAGTTCGAGCCTTAACGAACCGGAAACTACCTTACTTTGGAGATCTTCGCGAACAGAATCGTTCATCATTGTCCCGCACGTAAGGCAGATCGATAATGTCGGCGCCAGATTCCGATTGCAAACCGGGCATTTCATAGGCTTATGATGGGTCGAGCAGTTGGATGCTAGAGCGAGATTTCGCAAAAACTAGCTGATATTATCAGGAATAACTTTAAGTAGTCAATAGTAAAGCGCACAAAACCTTGAGCTTGTCGGTTCTGGCAAAGTTTTTCACAGTCTGTGGAAAACCTGCGTGCCTCAATGTACGTGTTTATATTCGCTGGCGTCCAGCGAACCCGGCCTCGACTTCATGCCACCATTCGATCTCCGGAGGCTCGCCGAGTTTCCAGCACAGGAGCACGACTCGTTCATTACGAAGACTGGGAAAATCGATCAAACCGGCGTCGTAATCCTTTAATTCGACTCCAAGTTCGTGGAATTCGGTCGTCAGTTTTCCGACCTTGTAGAGTGTATTGACGTAGCGGGTGCCGCCTTCCATACCGCCGCCAAATTGCGACGCGGCAGCAGCGGCCCTGGCAGAATCCCGCATAATGGCAAGTCTGGCATAGAGTTCCCTGATGTGAATAAGCTTCGGAACAACCGTCGGCAGCAGGGAGTTTGCTTCTTCGACCGTGAAAAGTTTCATCTTTCGTCGGATATGCGGATCATGTCCGGATCATTGTCACGCTCGTCATCCGCAAAATCCCTTGCCGGGCTTGCAGGACGGGTGTCACGTTGAAAGTTCTCGGAACGAACTGAGTGGGGCGTTATCATTTCGCCCGGCGGCACAAATGACGGAACGTCGTATTCGCCGGCCTGACTGCTGTCTTTTCGGATCAGGTCGGCGATATCGCCAAGATCGATAAAGAAATCCGCAACGTCGATGAGCCGCGGAGCGGTGTTCGAGCGAAATCCAGCGACCTCGACCCGGCAGCCCTTATAAGCAACCGCATTTACGGCATAAACAAAATCCTCGTCACCGGACACAAGTACCGCAGTGTCATAGCGACCGGCAAGGCTCAGCATATCAACGGCGATCTCAACATCGAGATTTGCTTTTCGGGTGCCGTCGTAAAACGTTTTCAATTCCTTCTGAACTACGCGAAAGCCATTTCGCCGCATCCAGAGCAAAAAGCCTTGCTGGCGTTCAGCTCCGACGTCTACACCCGTGTAGAAAAAAGCCCGCAGGAGCCGGCCATCACCCAACAAAACTCGCAGGAGCTTGTTGTAATCGATATCAATGTTATGAAAACGAGCCGCGTGGAAAAGATTGTTGCCATCGATAAATACGGCGACTCGGCCACGATGTCCAAACTGCCACGACGAACGCGTAGTCGTATCGAACTGCATCAAGATTTACCTCTAACTGCGAGAATTACCGATCATTCCGAGAAGCAGGCGACAAGTTGAAGAGAACCGGTGAGGTTTTTGCGGTCTTTTGAAACGTTAATGCGATCAAACTAAAAGGTTCAAATACAGATCAAAAAATAAGCCTTTGACTCAATAAATCAATAAAACTATCTTCAAATATTTACTAACCGTATCTTCAATATATAATCCGCTATTCAAAAATCAACCATCTATCAGTTTGCATCCGCTGCAGATATTGGTCAAGCAAATTCCAGCCTTGTTAGTGTCTTAATTTCAAGCTAACCTAATTCCTGCCCAAGACTCCCCGACTTCAGACCTCGCTGTAGGTTGTCTCGCTGTCCCCGTACTCTCCCGCAGCTCGATTCCGGAATTCGGCCTATTTCTACCGCAAAGCCCCTGCCTCCTTCTTTATTCATCATTCATCATTCTGAATTCATCATTCGCTGTCCCACTGTCCCAACTGTCCCAAAATCGCGTTCGGGATCGACGCCAAATACGCTAACCCTTGTAAGCACATGGTTTATGCGATGTGTCTGCCTGTCCCGATCGATCCTTCATTCATCATTCGATATTCTGAAATCATCATTCCGCTAAGACTCCAGATTCTTTTTTCAGTTGTCAAAAATCAAACCCGCCGTGCGGCAACCAAACAACCGACCGCAAACGACGACCTAATTTCCATTTTACCATTTGTGTCAATAGTAGGAACTATTTGCACAAATGTGACAGGCGCAAGATACTTCACCGTTCGAGCTGAATTCCCGTGATGATATCAATGTGGAGAGCCTCGAATTAGCAAGAGTCTGCCCATGAAGAATCGCAAGATTTAAGGCATGACCCCGATTCTGACCTTTGCGACATGTCAATCCGGTACGTTTACCAATGGAAGTTGTGCGTTGTCGGTAACCTTCCACGCGTCATTTTCCAGCGTCAAGCCTTTCCATTCCCAGCCATTTGGAGAGAGAACCTGAACTCCGGCATCTCCCCGGTAAAATAATTCATTCCGGACTTCCAACGGGTGCTTCACATCTTCAGCAATTGCCAAGTATTGAACCAGACTCGTTTTTGTACCTTTGATTGCGTTCTCGTAGGATTCGATGAAGTGTTTTGAAACGATTTTTCTGAGAGCCGTTTCATTCCTGCTATCGATCGCTTTGTAGTACGCGGTCAGGATAGGCTTTAGCCTTGTGGCGGTGTTCGGCAGCCCAAAGTCTGACGCGGGAGGTGGAACATCGGGTCTTGGATACGGTGTCGAGCTTGGTTTATCTTGCAGAACGGTCGGCTGTATCCCGCAGCCCGCCGAGGCCAAGATCAATACCGATAAACAGAATATACACAATGATCTCATAATTTGTTGTCTCCACTCGGCCATACTAGCTGATAATCCAGCTCAAAGTCCTTCGGATTTTCGGAAATTTTTCGGAAATTTGTCGCCCTACGCCAAAATGCGGGGTCAGACTGCGATTCGAGCGATTCTTCGTTGACAGAATGTAGGGATGCGATTAGGAACGGGGCAGTTATGCCGAGAAAACCGGAGCGTTATAAATACAACAGCCAGCGAGGGCCAGGGATCGTGAACGTCGATCCGGTGCTTCGTTTGTTCAGGCCCCGCAAAGAAGTGGCCCGCGAAAGATTTGCCCAATAAATGGCTGCCGGTGCTAAACTGGGGCACCAGGACCAGTTCTATTCGGTCGGCGACGGATGTGTTCTTGGATCTGACGAGTTCGTCGACGCGACGATCCACCGGATGGGCGAGACCGAACGAAGGCCCTTTCGGCGGCAGGAAAAAGAGGCGGAGGGCTTCGAGCCGGAGCGACTCATCTTTGCGGTTGAGGAGGCTTGCAACATTTCCCGAGACGAATTCTGCGGCCCCGGCAAAGTGGCAAAAGTGCTGCTTGCCAAAGAAACATTGATAGTCGCCGGCCGCCGCCGCGCCAGCATGCGAGAACTAGCCGAGATGACAGGCCTGAGTTCATCCGCCGTAGGCCGCAGAAACGACAGGGCTATCGAAAGAATGCGAATTAATGACAACCTGCAAAAACTGACAGCCGTTGTCCAAAGCATTTACGAGAGACAAGACTCTTGAGAATCGCCTGAATCGCAGGTCTGACCCTGATTTTATGGCAAAAACATCTTTTCTTTTGGTCATCGCCTTGGTTTGGCTTGCTTTGACGCTATCGGCTTGTGAGAATCGATCTCAAAATAATTTCGGCAAGTACGAAAACGCAAGGACCGGCACCCACGAACCACTATCTAATAAAACTGAACCCATTCAAGCGAGTCCCCGGTTACCCGAAGGCCTAACTGAATTGGTAGATTCAGCGGATACGCTTGATCCGGATAGGAAGCGCGAAGCGATTGAACGGATCGAAGATATTGCAAAAAGTGATCCGGCAAAGGGGAAAGAAATCATCGAAAAATTGACGGCGGATATCCAGGAGATATGTGTCGACCACCACTATTCTGAGTCTCTTTTCCCAAAGGTTAAAACCATGCCTATGATCTTGTCCGACCTTGGTAGCATCGAAGCATTGGATGTCTTAATAGACTGCTCGACCAACACGCCGCAAGTCGCTTCCCACGTTTACGGTGATGGGGTGACAGTGCCTGCGATAGTTAGCTATAAGAACAAGGCTCTTCCTGCATTAGAAAAAAGACTGCGGCGACCGGTGGGTAATGTAGACGACGAAATACTAAAATGCACTATTGCTACGATTCCGTCCAGAATAGGCAGTAAAGAAGCTAAACAGACTCTAATCGATGCGAGTCAAAATGAGACCGATAAGGAAGCTTTATCCTGTATGAATGTGAGTTTGAGCAGATTTCAAAACCAAAAATAATCTCTCAAACGCAATAAAGGATGCCCGCAAAAGACAATCGGGGTCAAACCTACAATAGACGGACTAAACGCGATTGCGCGACCATCGCTGCCGCACGCCACCTTTGCCACCGCTCACTGCCGGTCAATTTACCGAAAAAACTTCTCTACCAATTCCGGGAAACATATTTCTCGAACAAACATCCTCCCGAACCATTTTTTACCCACTTTTATTCAGATCTGGATACTATCGAAGTACCGAAAAAGGAATTTCAGACACTATCCCAGCCTTTGATGGTAAAATTCATTCTGTTCGATCACACGTCATGCCCGAAGTCGAAAACGATCCAAAACAATTTACCGCCGGTGTAGATCTGAATGTCCAGACGGAAAATATCGCTTTCGATCCTGCCAAAATGATCGCTTGCGGCGGGTGTGCGAGAGTGAATCCGCCAAACAGGGTGTCGTGCCTGTATTGTGCCCATCAACTCGATGTTGCGCCTGAAAATGTTGACGTTGCGAGATTGAACCTCAGGAAAGCCGAGGATTGGGAGCCCGGTTTTAATGTGGTACTTCTGTCCGAGATCGATCCTGACTCGCCTGACGTAACGACGATCGCGAAGATCGCGCAAACCGGGCCGGAGCACGTTCGGACCATCGCCGCCACAAGACGGCCGATGCCGATCGTTAGGGTCGGATCACAAAAAGAAGCCGATATTGTCCGCGACGCTCTGGTGCGAAATAATATTAGATCCGCGGTAATTAGCGACGACAGCCTGATGCAGGACCGCTCGCCGATCAGGCTGCGAGGGGCTGAGTTTCGCGATGGATCGGTCGTGTTTGTTGATTTTAATACCGGTGAGCCGGTCGAGATTATCCGCGAAAACATTGCCCTGATCGTTAAAGGGTTACTAAATCAAACCGAGATCGACCAATTGGAAAAAAAACGGCGTGGAAAAGAGTCGAAAATAATCGAAGCTGTTGAGGCGGCGTCGGATATGCCGATATTGGACATATATGATCGTCGCGACCATCAAGGATTTCGCGTGATGCTCTCGGGTTTCGATTTCTCGTGCCTTGAAAAAGACAAGGCATTGCTCGCAGTCGAGAATCTCGGCCGACTCGCAGCCCGGCTCCGGAATTTTGCGCCGGACGCAAAGTTCGTTGACGACTATCTGTCGGTCCGACATGCGCTTTCGAGCGTCTGGGAGATCGCCCAGCGAAAAGATTCCCAAGGAATGCAGCGAAGTGGATTTGCGAGGTTTGAATTTGGAAATAAGTTATCGAGCAGCAATCTCAGGCAAATGAACAGATTCTCACGGCTCCAATGGCACCTCCTATGAAGCCCAGGGGCAACAAAACAAAAGAATCACGGCCTCAGCCGCGAAAAGGAAATTCGCACGAGGATCAACCGAGGAACGCAATGGTGTCGTCGAGAAACCATCTGATCTATGGCGTGCTGCCGGTGCTGGAGGCGTTACGTGCCGAAAATCGCCGCATCGATAAGGTCCTGATCGCCGACGGCTCTCATGAAAAGCGACTCTCGGAAATTATTGACCTCTGCCGGGAGCGATCGATCACCTGGAGCCCGGTGCCCAGGGAAACTTTGTCGAAATACCTCGAACCCGGGGTTAACAATCAGGGCGTATTGGCTTTTACCGCCGCCGCCGACTATGTCGATTCAGACGAGATACTCGGTGCAAATGCGAATGCCCTCATCGTCGTACTCGACGGCGTCGAAGACCCGCGAAATCTCGGTGCGATCCTGCGTGCCGCTGAGTGCGCCGGTGTCGATGGCGTCATTATTCCGGAACGCCGTGCGGTCGGACTGACCGACACGGTGGCAAAATCTTCAGCCGGTGCGATCGAACACATGAAGGTGTCAAAGGTCGGAAACCTGAACCGCCTCATCGAGGATCTCAAGGAACGCAACATTTGGGTTGTCGGGACCAGTGTTGACACGGAAATGGAATATACCCAGTGGGATTGGACGCAGCCATCGGCCCTCGTTCTCGGCGGTGAAGGTTCGGGCCTGCATCGGCTGGTCGCGGAGAACTGTGACGTGTTGGTAAAAATCCCGATGTATGGAAAAATAGATTCCCTGAACGTATCGGTCGCCGCTGGCGTAATACTATTTGAAGCTCGGCGACAGCGACAGACAAAGGAAAATTAGGTCCACGGACTAACGAGTTTAACTGTCCACCGACCACTGACCACTGCCCTATATGTTTTGCCCAAAATGCGGACAATCTAATCCCGAGACTGGCAAGTTTTGCCGAAGCTGCGGGACGGACCTTGGAAATGTGTCGAGTGCTCTTTCGGCTCCCGGTGTCCCGAGGCAGGTCGTCAATCACAAGGGAAAACCAATTCACTGGGAAGGCATGATCACCAAGCTCTTTTCGGGCCTTGCCTTTCTCATCGTTTCGATCGTTCTTGGGATTTCGAGTATGGGAACGGGTTGGTGGTTTTGGCTGTTGATCCCCGCGTTTGGCAGTATCGGATCGGCTGTAGCTCAATATGTGCAGCTCAAAAAGGCCGAGAAGGGTCAGTTGCCGTATTCGCCGGTCATTCAGGACAACTCGCTGCCTCCGGTGCAAAACTCATCGCTGCCTCCGGCTCAGCCCTTTTTCGTTTCGCCCGAGTCGCGTTACAAAACCGGCGATCTGGTACCTCCGAGCGTCACCGACAACACCACAAGACATCTGGAAATGGACACCGAGGGCAAGACGATGTCGCTGCCGAAAAAATAAGCTTATTTCTTCCGAAGGCTCATTTTGTGACCGCTGAGCCGCTCGATCAAACCTAAATATCTCTTCGGAAACAGACGAGACAAAATGCTGATGGCAAAGGCGTCCTGACCGATCAGGATGCGTGGGTTGTTTGCCTTGATCCCTTTGACGATAACATCGGCGGCGGTCTCGGGCGTGGTTTTCGCCACCTTATCGAAGAGTTTCACTCCCTGCTGCTTCCATTCTTCGAGTGCATCCGCGCCGACTCTTGAATTCCGAACAATATTAGTTTTAATGCCGCCGGGGTGAACCGCCGAAACAACAACATTTGATCCGGCAAGTTCGTGTCGAAGACTCTCGGTAAAGCCACGTACCGCAAATTTTGACGAGCAATAGGCCGATTGCTCCTGCGGAGCGATGAATCCGAAAACGCTAGAAACATTGACGATATGAGCTGAGTCTTGCTGGCGGAGCAGCGGCAGAAACACCTTGCAGCCGTAAACAACGCCCCAAAAATTGATGTTCATCAACCACTCGAAATCTTCGATCGAAAGCTGTTCAAACGTCCCCAATACGCCGACACCTGCGTTATTGATCAAATGGGTGACTCTGCCATGCCGTGCGACGGCCTCGTCGGCAAGCCGCTGGACCTGATCCAGTTTCGAAACGTCGATGATGTGGGTTGAAACCGATACCCCGACAGCCTCAACCATCGCAGCCGTTTCGGTGAGACCCGCTTCATTGACATCGGAGATCGCGACGCCCGCCACGCTCTCCTGCGCCAGCCGCACGGCAAGTGCCCGGCCGATCCCCGAAGCCGCTCCCGTTATGACGGCCACACTATTGTTTGAAAGGCTCATTATTTCTTAATGACAGCGCGAACATTACCGGCGTTGCTGTTCACGTCAAACACACGGATAGTGACGGCATATTCGCCAGGCGTTTTGACAGGTATCTCGACTGTGTAACGCTCATTCGGGCCGTCGGAAATACCATCATCGGCGTAGAGTGTGACCCACAGCCCGCCGTTAACGCTGTACTCGGCTCGTGTCAGATAGCTGCCCGTATCGACTGCGTCAAACACGAAGCGTGCCTTGTCTCCGGTCAACTGCGGCGTCCCAAAAACGCTAACCACCGGCGCCGTATTGTCGATATTGACTGGCTCGGTCAGACGCTCGCCCGAGAGAGCCCACAATACCGGATTTGACGGCGAATCTTTAGCTACGACCTTAAAAATGTATCGCCCGTCCGCAAGCGACTGGCCGTCGATAGCGATAAAATTATCCGAAAGGTCGCCGCGAAGCAGCTTAAACGCTGAATCACCAACTTCTTTGTAGTAAACATCGTATATCAGCTTGTCGCCATTACGATCCTCGGCGGTCCATTGCAGTGACGTTGCTCCACGCTGAAATACCCGTCGCGGCGGCACAGCCGCATTCGGGATGCCGAATGTTATCGCATCCATGCCCGAAAGCTCGATGTTCGGGTCGATCTGGAGCGGCGGATTTGCCAAGAGCCCGACGTTTGTTGGCAATACCTGTATCGACAATACTTCGGGAGCAATATTTCGCGTAGCAAACGAAACGTTCACCTCGTTCAACGCGGTCGATGCTCCCGACTTGAGCGTAGCCCGCCATTGGAAATAACGAGCTCTGGGGCTCGCGATCTGAAATCCTTTTGGATCGGCCCAACCATTGCTCCATGCACTCCATGTATTGTCCGGCTTTTCCGTGTTGCCGCTTCGAGTCTGGATCGAGACACTTCCCATCGACCGCCACCACAGCCGCCCCCAACCGGCGGTTCCCTTTGCATCGAGCACGGATGAATCATATGTTCCCTCGGCAACGGTGTCTCCACCAAAACGGTAAAGCGACCCCTGATTGCTCGACGTAGCCAAAAGACTCGAACCCGCGGAAATAATGGTCGAGATCTGGCTTGCACCGGTCTGCAAGAGAAGCGTTTCGCGGCCGGAGTCGTTGACGCTGTAGATCCGGCCTTTGTCCGACGTCCCTATTAGTACACCGTTCCCTGTCTTGTGAGCGTAAATAGAAAAGGCTGTCACGGTTGGCGATGCCCAGATGATGTCGCTACCGCCGTCCGGTGAAATGCGGTAGACCGCAGATTTTGCAGCGGAGAGGTCGTAACGGCTCTTTGCCGCCGGCTCCGGATTTAGAGGGTTTGTTTTTTCAACGGTCACCGGCTTGATTTCCGCGGCTGGTGTCGCAGTAGCAGTCGCCTCAGCAGGCTTTGCAATGGCGGCTGATTCACCAACCGCAAGAGCATACACCGATCCATCCGCGCCGATCGACAGGCCGTGAATCTCCCTCAGCGGCGAATCGAGCAATGCGAACGGTTTCCCGTCCGCGCCGAATCGATAAACGATACCGCTCGAATCCGACCCGGCATAAAGGTTCCCCTGTTTATCTGCCGCAAGCGAAATAATATGCGACTCGCTCGAGTCGAACATCAACGAGCTTTCTCGGGCCGAGCCTGCCGCTTTGACCTTGTAAAGTTTTCCGCTGTCACCAGTGCCTACCACCAAACTGCCATCTGGAAGAACCGCCAGCGACCAAATATATTTTTCCTTTGGTTCGAAGTAGACCTCGGCCTTTCCCGCACCCGAAATACGATAAACCTTGCCGTCAGGTGACGTGGCGGCAAAGAGGTCACCGCCCGAACCGATTGCCAGAGCCGAAACGTTCATCTCAGTCAGATCCACAAATAACGCACCTTTGCCTGCGGCGTCGACCTTAAATATCTTGCCGTCGCCGCCCGTCCCCAGATACGTGTTTCCGGCTTCATCGACGGCACTCGACCAAATGTACGACTGTTCGGTGTTAAATACCTCGGCAAGTTTGGGCGCCAAGGATATTGTCCCTTCGTCGTCGACCGAAACGCCGTGAGCGTCTCCCTTTAGAACCTCGGAGCGAGAATCGACCGTCCAGATCGCCGGATCGGCGGCCATGGAAACGGTGGCAAAAGCAAAAACAAAAAAGAAAAACTGAACGAATTTATTCATTTGATTGATAGAAAACGACACAAATTACAGTGTGCACAATGTTAGCAAATTCTCTGCATTTTATATCGCCTGAAAATTTTTATCACGCACTTTTGTCCTGCAGTAGGTCCCTCACCCAATCACTCCGGGCACAATCCATCACGGACTGACATTTACCATCGCGGAGTCTGGTGCTCACGCCGAAGGACAGAAATCCCTCGATAATTTGTCTCTGACCGTCTTTTGCGATCTCCTCGCCGGAACCGCCTCGTCCTGTGTTTTGGACAGCAAGGTGAAACGGCGTTGATCCGGGCTTGTTGCGTATCGACGGATCAGCTCCAATGGATAGAAGATACAGTGCCGCCGCCGCACACCGTGTTCTCACAGCCCGGTGCAGTGCGGTAGCTCCGTTCTGGTCCTGGGCATTAAGGTTAGCTCCCGAGCCGAGCAAGAGCTTGATAGTCTCGACCTGTCTTTCGGCATCCCATTCGGGGCCTAGAAGATAGCCGTCGGCTGCGTAGTGCAATGGACCGCTTCGGCGGCGATTCTTGGCTGAGTTTGGATCGGCCCCTGCGTTCAAAAGTGCCGTTGCTATTTCGACGCGATAACCGGCGGCCGCGAGATGCAGTGCTATGTCGCCAACGTATATCCAATGAAATATCCGTGCCTCGTACAGCCTTTGCTCGGTAATGGTTTGTCCGCTGAGGCCGGGCTCCTGGGCAAGTTGTTCCGTAACACGCTTAAGATCGGCATCGACTATGGCCGCAAGGAGAGTGTTCATGGGGGTAGTGCATTTAATCAAAAGTTGTAGAGGCGGGTTTTCGCCTGGGTTTCTTCTTCGGTGGAATAGCAACTAGAACGGTCGGTGATGGCCGTCGAGCGTCTACCAGTTCCTCTGCATCGCCAGTGATCAGGCGTGCGCTTCGTTCCCGTGTCAAATAAGCCCAAAACCACTCAAACATTACCGCGAATCGATTTCGAAATCCGATCAGGAAGAAAACATGCAAGAACAGCCACATCAGCCAGGCAATGAAGCCTTTGAATTTCAACCCGGCGGCTTCGGCTATGGCCTTGCTGCGGCCGATCGTCGCCATAGTGCCTTTGTTGACATAGCGAAAATTCTTGCGTGTTTCGCCTTTCGCATCGCCTAGTATATTCAGCGCGGTCGCCCGTCCCATCTGCATCGCCGCCGGGCTGACACCGGGAACGGGTTCGCCATTTTCCTGAAGTAGCCAGACCATATCGCCGATCACAAAAATGTTCTTGAAACCGGGAATAGACAGGTCGGGCTCAACCAGAATACGGCCAGCCTTGTCGGTTTCGACACCGAGTGTTTTGCCGAGCGGTGACGCAGCTACGCCAGTCGCCCACAGAACTACCTCGCAATCTATCCATTCGTCGCCAACCTTTACACGGCCAGGCTCAATGTCGGTTACAAAACTATTCAGCCGGACCTCGACACCGAGGCTTTCGAGCTGCTGCTTCGCACTCTCGGACAGATCCATCGCAAAAGTCCCGAGAATGTGTTCAGAGCCCTCAAAAAGAATCACGCGAGTTTTGGTAGTGTCGATCACCTTAAAATCTTTTGCAAGCGCCTGCCGTGCGATATCGGCGATCGCTCCCGCAAGCTCGACACCCGTGGGGCCACCTCCAACAACGACAAAGTTCAGCTGCTTTTTGACGCCGGTAAGGTATGCCTCACGCTCGGCATTTTCAAACGCAAGCAATATTCGCCGCCGCATTTCAACAGCATCTTCAAGCGTCTTTAGCCCCGGAGCGACCCGTTCCCAGTCATCGTGCCCAAAATACGAGTGCCTTGCTCCCGCCGCGACGATCAGATAATCGAACCCGACCTCAGAACCGTCGGCAAGTATGACTTTTTGTTGGTTCTTATCGATCGACACGGCTTCGCCGAGAATCACCTCGATATTGTCGTATCGGTGTAGGATCCTCCGGATCGGCTGTGCGATCTCGCCCGGACTGAGCACCGCCGTCGCTACCTGATAAAGCAGCGGCTGAAAAACGTGGTGGTTCTTGCGGTCGATGAGAGTCACCTCAACTGGTTGCTTCGCCAAGGCCTTCGCCGCCCGCAAGCCGCCAAAACCACCGCCGATGATCACTACTTTTGGTTTGTTACTCATATAGGTCGCCTCATATCGTAAGGCGAAAAGGAAATTCAAAATGGATCAACCTATCTTCTCTGCGACTTTGCGTCTTAGCGGGCAACATCTTCTCCCGCAAAGCCACAGAGGCGCAAAGATCATGCACCTATAAACCTTGCATAAAGCGACCGCGCAACCGATACGTCGTCAGTCCCCTTCACGATCGCCCGACCATCGCGAAATACCGTCATTTCATTATCTCCGGCTGTGAATCGAAGCAGATATGCGTTTTGAGTAACGGCTACCGAAAATTTCAGCCGGTCGCCGAGTGCCTCGAGATCAAGGTCTATGGGTCGCGGCGGAGCGATCTGTACAGCGTCACGTCCACAAAGAACTGACGAGAATTCTGCCGAATCCGCATCAAGAAATTCGAATTCGCGTCGACCGCACGTCTTGCAGTCGGTATCCGGTTCGCCGAGTTTGATCCGTTGGCGGTCGTTCGCCCACACGTCAAATTGCATCAGCGAACCGTGGAGCGATGCAATGTCACCAACAAGGATCTTCAAAGCCTCGGTTACCTGCGTCGCCGAAACGGTCGCAATTATCGGCATTATCACGCCCGCCGTGTCGCACGTCGGAGACGTACCGGCGTCGGGCATTTCGGCAAAGATACATCTGAGACATGGCGTCTCACCCGGAATGATCGTCATCGTCGTCCCGTAGCTCGAAACGGCCGCTCCATAGATCCACGTCATGCCGTGCTTGACGCACGCGTCATTTAGCAGATAGCGGACCTGAAAATTGTCGGTGCCGTCGAGTACGAGATCGCAACCGTCAATAAGAGCCTCGATATTCGAATAATTGACATCGGCAATGATCGCCTCAACCTCGATCTCGCTGTTGATCTTCGCGATACGGTTCTTTGCCGCAATGGCCTTCGGCACACGGTCGGCCGCATCTTCCTCACTGTACAGAGTCTGCCGCTGTAGATTTGTAAACTCAACAAAATCACGATCGACGATCCGCAGACGACCGACACCGGCACGCGCCAGCATTTCCGCATGCGCCGCCCCGAGAGCACCACAGCCGACGAGAAGTACGCGGGACTTCAGGAGCTTCTCCTGGCCTTCCTTACCGATCTCATGAAATAGGATTTGTCGGCTGTAGCGATCGATCATTCTTATTAAATTGCCTCCACCTTCAGGTGGAGGTTAGCCGTTTCGATACCGCTGCCCGGATCTGGTCGATCGGAGCCTTCTCGCCGGTCCAGATCTCGAACTGCTTTGCTCCCTGCGCGATGAGCATCTCGATGCCGCCGATCGTGTCAACGCCGGCCGATCTCGCCTCCCGGATGAGCCGCGTCTCGGGCGGGTTGTAGACAAGGTCGTAAACCAATTTCACTCCCTCAAGTTGCCCGGCGACGGCGACCGTTTCGTTTTCAAACTGGCCCCGTGTCCCGAGCGGCGTCGTATTTATAATGATATCAAAGGCCGAATAGTCAGAGTCCGTTAACAGCAGCTGCAGCGGAACGTCGAACTCGGCAGCCAGATCGCCCGCCTTACGCGGATCGCGGGCAAACAGCTCCACCGCTGCACCGTCGTTTTTCAAAGCGAAGATACATGCCCTTGCCGCACCGCCGGCGCCGATGACGGCGGTACGAGCACCTGAAAGGTCTCCAAAACGATCCGTCAATGGCCCGATAAAACCCGCGGCGTCGGTATTGTAACCATAATACTTCCCGTCTACGACCTTCACGGTATTTACGGCCCCGATGACTTGAGCGGTTTTGTCGATCTCATCAAGAAACTTAATGATCGTTTGTTTGTGCGGATTGGTGACAGCAAAACCATGGAAATTCAGCTCGACCTCACGCGTCTCGGGCTTTACCATCCGCTGCATAAACCCGTCGAGATCGCGTACCTGCAGCGGGACAAAGACCGCATTGTGTCCCGCCTGTTTGAACGCCGTATTATGCATTAACGGTGAGTTCGAATAGCTCGTATCACCCGCAACCAAGCCGTAAACTGCCGTTTCCTCCCCAAGCTCCTTCACACGATATAGATCGCTGAGGTCCCTGGCCGATATCTGTCCCGGTG
This sequence comes from Pyrinomonadales bacterium, assembly GCA_038245555.1. Taxonomy (GTDB): domain Bacteria; phylum Acidobacteriota; class Blastocatellia; order Pyrinomonadales; family Pyrinomonadaceae; genus OLB17. Next base: position 20,888 of record JBBRSH010000074.1, read on the forward strand.
CCGTTTCGCTGCCCGCGTCGAACGATCCGTAGGTCAGAAACGCACCGTGTGCCAACCCCAGGATCCGCGTCCATTTTCCGGGTTCGCCCATCGCGATCGGTATGAGCTGTTTGCCGTCGGCCCGCGCACGTTGAAACAGATGCCAAAGAGGTATCGCATCGGTAATTTCATTTGCCGTCACCGCGATCTTCACGATGTCCGCGGCCGGTGCGATCGACTCGTATACCCCGCCAAAGTCCGCCGGTACACCGGCAAAATCGTGGTAAGAATTTATTCGCTGTGAAACGTTTGTCCCGGTCGCGACCAGGTCTCCCTCCATATCAGCGATCGCAAAACCGTCGTCGAGGTTGCTCCAAAAACTAACGCGCTCGTCAAAATTTGCGGTTCCGTGACCGCCTTCTGCGGGTGACCGATATGTTGCAAGGATCGGTTTTGCAAAGTCTTCGGCTGCGATCCTCAAGGCCGCTGCGTCCGCCTCGCCCTCGGGCAAACAATCAAATCGCACTTCGATTATGTCGGCGAGTGACTCGCCCCGACGCATGTGGCCGATCAATTCGTCCGTCGTTTGGGCACACATCGGAATGCAGATCTTCCCGTCATTCATACTGCCGATCCCTTCCGGTCCATTACAAAGCTGATCGACAACACCAGGCAGGCGATAACTGAAAATGCCGCGACCACAATGATCGTCGTG
>JBBRSH010000075.1:0-21511 GCA_038245555.1 Pyrinomonadales bacterium
CCTGCGGAACTTCGATCAAATGATGCCGCCGAAATTCACAACGTGACCGCGGATCGCCCGGCTGTTTCTACGTCCAAACTGTCAAAGAACCAAAAAAGCCAGCTTGAGAACCGGATCAAACAGATCGAATCCGAGATCGCGGCCCTCGAAGAAATCGTATCCGGCCTATCCGCCCAAATGGCCTCGCCCGAGATCGCCGCCGATTTTGCCAAACTGAACGCGATTGCCGAAGAACATCGCGAAGCTGAATCGAAGATCCGGGACCTTTATGCCGAATGGGAGACTTCGGCCGACGCCCTTAACTCTTAAATTTTCAGGCCCTCAACTACTTACGTCGTCGTTTATCGGCCTCTTTCTCAGCTCCTTTTCCCGTGTACGGCTTTGCGGCGTAGCCCGGCTGGGTACGCGGATCCGGTTTGAGCACGAGTTGGCGCATGAATGTTTTGCCGCCAGCGGTCAAACGAACGGTATAGTTTCCCGGCATCGAAGAAGCACCACGGCCGCGAAAACCTCCGCCTCCGCCGCCTGGTCCTCCAACCGGAGCCGCGGCTCGCAGATCCCATACCCAGCGATGCATGCCCGCGGCATTCGACAATGTCGACGGCGTTCGGACCCACGACGCCGGTATATCGAGCGTGTCGGGATCAACGGGCGTCACTTTGTCATCGCTTGAGAATTTTCTGAGCACATCGCCCGCCGGACTAAGAACTTCGAGCGTTACAGTTCCATCAGTTTTCCGGAGAAAATAATCGATTATCGCACCCGAAGGTTGGTTTTCGGTGAGCGGTTCGTCACGCGGCTGCGGAGTGCCGTTCTCGGTTGACGCGGCGAGAATATAGGCCGGTGCCGGATCGAATAAGAAAGCCTCGGCCCGAGCCGTCTCAGCCGTGATCTGCCGGAGTGGCGTTATATCGTCGAGCACCCAAAATCCGCGGCCGTGGGTCGCGATAACGAGGTCGTTGTCTTTGACCTGAAGGTCGCGCATGGAAACGTGCGGCAGATTCATCTGGAGCGGTTGCCAGTTGTCACCGTCGTCGAATGAAACAAAAACGCTCAATTCGGTACCGCAAAAAAGGAGGCCTTTTCGCTGTGTGTCTTCGGTGACGTTTTGCATATAAACGCCAGCCGGCAGGCCTTTTGTGATCCTTTGCCAGCTTTTTCCACCGTCGCGAGTTCGGTAAATGTACGGTTCGTTGTCCGTCAGACGATGGCGGTCGATCGCGGCATAGGCCGTGTTGACGTCAAAATGCGAGGCGATCAGCATCACGACCTTGCTCCAAGGCGTCAGCTCGGGCGGCGTCACATTTGTCCATGTTTTGCCGTCGTCATCCGTTTTGTGGATAAGGCCGTCGTCGGTGCCGATCCACAGGGTCGAGGCCCGCAGCGGCGATGGAGCTATCGAGTAGATGACGCCGCGACGTTTTTCTTTCGGTGCGTCGGCAGTCGTTGCATCGTCCAGATTTGACGGAACGCCGGGGTCTTCGCGGGTCATGTCCTGACTGATCGCCGTCCAGCTTTCACCGCCGTTCGTGGTTTTGAAGAGGAATTGATTGCTGAAATACAAAGCGTGCGGGTCGGCCTCAGAAAATACCAGCGGCAGCGTCCACGTATGACGTGCAGGAACGGTCATCCCACGTTCGGGTGAAACGTTCCAGGTCTCGCCGGTGTTGACGTTGCACTTCGAAACCGTGCCTCCAAAAATAATATTTGGGTGCAGCGGGTCCGGCGCCGTGTATCCCGACTCGCCGCCGGCACAAAGAGGGACCCAATCGCGATGTGATATCTCAGAAAAATTGCTTCGCGACGCTGCCGCTGCGGCTCCGCTGTCTTGCTGCGATCCTGTGGCCCAATATGGGAACCGGTAATCGACCGCGACGTTGTACATTTGTGCAGTTGGCTGGTTGTACCAGGAACTCCACGTCTTTGCTCCGTCCTCGGTTACGACCGCTCCCTGATCACTCGCGAGGATCATCCGGTTCGGATCGTCCGGGTAGATCCAGAGCTGATGATAATCATCGCCTCCCGGAGCACCCTTGATCGCCGTCCATGTTTTGCCTGCATCTGCCGACTTATAGACCGAGGTGTTCGAGACGTAAACGACATCCTGATTCTTTGGATCAACGACTACCTTGCAAAAATACCAGCCACGGCCCCATATCTGCTTCTTTTCGGACATGAGCGTCCAGGTCGCTCCGGCGTCATCGGAGCGAAATAAACCGCCTTTTGTCGCATCAACGATCGCGTAGAGTCTTTTCGGATTGGTGGGTGAAACGGTTATGCCAATTCGTCCCTGGCCTTCTGTTGGGATTCCCACGTCGGCCTGCTTCCACGTTGTTCCACCGTCCGTCGATTTAAATATGCCGCCGCCCGGGCCGTAGCTTGGCGGATAAATGCTCCACGGCGGACGCCGCGTGTTCCAGAGCACGGCATAGACATTTTGTGAATTGGTCGGGTCGATCGTGACATCGATGCCGCCGGTATTGTCGTTTTTGAAGAGAACCTTTTCCCAAGTCTTGCCCCCGTCTTTAGATCGAAAGATGCCGCGATCAGGGTTCGGCCCATATATGTGCCCGAGGGCCGCGACAAAGACGATGTTCGGATTTTTTGGATCAACCGTGACCCTTCCGATCTGCCGCGTGTTTTCCAGGCCGATATGCGCCCACGTCTTGCCGCCGTCGAGCGTTTTGTACATCCCATCGCCGAAGCTGTTCTGCGAACGCATGTCAGCTTCGCCGGTGCCGACATACACGGTATTTGGTGACGAGGCCGACACGCCGATCGCACCTATCGAACCTATTTTTTGATCGTCAAAAACCGGATTCCAGGTTCGCCCCGAGTTGTCCGATTTCCACAGTCCTCCGCCGACCGAGCCAAAATAGAAAGTATTTGGCTGCCCCGGTACACCACTGACGCCGTTGACACGCCCACCGCGAAACGGCCCGATCATCCGCCATTGCATCTCCGCATACGTGTTCTGATCAAATTGCTGAGCCCGCAGCATCTGGGGCATCAAGCCGATAAACAAAAAGGCCGATAGGGTCAGGACCTTCAAACTGCGGATCACGCCGATCGCGAATATGGACATTGATAAACTCCTCGAATTACTAGATTGGAAAATCAAATTATAGAATGTTGCCTCCATAAACCAAAAACGGCTGCCGATAGTAAAGCCGCTTTTCATTCGGCGTTCTTCATTCAAATTCATCATTTGCTTCCTTCTGTCCCAACTGTCCCGCCGTTTTCCCGCAACCCGTTTCCGAGTTCCGACTCAAGACTCCAGACTGATTTCGGACTGTAACACTGTATTACGGGTCGTAAGCTGTAACACAAAGTGTTACAAACTCAGCACAAAGTAGCACAAACTGTTACAGCTGGAAGTGTCGCCCTCCTCCAATAAGTATTGTAGATGCAGCAGTTAGAGCCTTCACACGAGGTGTTTTTGCTGCTGTCCCGCTGTCCCATGTCCCATCCGATTTCCCGCAACTCGATTCCGGATCTCGGCCGATCTTCTGCTCGAGACTTCCGGCTTACTGTTATCAAAGATCATCCTCGCCAAGGCAACGAAAAACGTGCCGCGAAAGAGAAGCTAATATCAATTTTACCATGCATGTTAATAATAGGTACTGCGTGCAGTGATGCAACGAGACTCGGAGTGCGTTCTTTCACGGTCAGGCGTCAATTGACTTTGTTTAGCGATAACAATGGGCGTAAACTCGCAGGAACCTCAGCGAAGATAAAAACGTAGAGATTTTTAAGTTGTAGCGAAACATTCCCAGCCGATAAGGCCGCCGTTACCATTCACCATCTACTAACTCACACCGCAGGTTTTCCCGAATAATCGGGCGGGGATTATGAGGCTGCCGAACGCGAGGAAACAGTTAAGCGATTTTTAGAGACGCCGCTCACAGGTAAGCCCGGAGTGACGATGGATTACTCAAACGCGGGCTATGGCGTTCTGGCGGCAATTGTTGAAAAAGTGTCCGGTAAGTCCTACGAGGGATTCCTCAGAGAACAGCTTTTCAAGCCTGCGGGTATGATGCTTACCGGTTACGTTCTGCCAACGTTTAATCGATCAATCCTGCCGCATGGCTATAACGGCGAAACCGATGAAGGTTCTGCCCTTGACCATGCGTGGTCATCATCAGGCCCCTATTGGAACCTGCGAGGAAACGGCGGCATTTTTTCAACCGTCGGGGATATGTACAAATGGTACCAAAAGCTTCAGGGCAACAAGGTGCTTTCAGCAGACGCAAGGAAAAAACTGTTCACGCCATTCATGAACAATTATGCCTATGGTTGGAACGTCACCAAATCGGATAAAGGTACGATCATCTCGCATGGCGGGTCGAACGACGTAGGTTTTAATGCGAGATTTCAGTGGTATGCAGATAAAAATGTCGTAATTATCGCGATGTCGAACGCTGGTGAATATTACGGCGGGACGTTGTATTCAGCCGTGGTCAGGGACAAGCTCAGCAGCTTGATATTCGGCGAGGACTTTTCTCGCCAGAAACAACCAATATTTATCAAACTCGATGCGCCAAACCTAAAGAAGTATGAAGGTATCTATAGGATGGCTTCCGGTTCGGAGTTCATCGTCGCTCTTGAGTCTGGATCACTTACGGTTGAACCCGTTGGTCAGGAGGCTGTCAACGCTCTGACCTCATCGACAGATAAGCCATCATACAGCCAGTCCACCATGAGAAGTCAGGAAATCGTCGCCGGAGTAGTTAAAAAAGACTACGCCGAACTCAGGCAAAACATGACGAGCGACGATTCGGCAACTCGATTTCGGGGATTTTTTGAGAAAAAAATTAGCGATTGGGAGAAGAAAGACGGGTCATACAAGGGATTTCAGGTGCTCGGAACTATTTCCACCTGGTGGGCCGACGATTCAGTCCCGGCAACGATCGTAAGACTCAATTTTGAAAATAGCTCGCATGTTTTCAGATTTCACTGGAAGGACGGAAAGATCACAGGCCTCGGCGGCGAGGGAATTCGCAGCCCTATTACTATTCCCCTGAAGCCCATCTCGAATGATAGTTTTCTCGGATGGCATCTCGTTCTCACGCAAAATATCGAGGCACAGTTTACGACGGAAGGGTCTAACGTAACGGGAGTAACCGTTACTTCGGAAGGCAAAATCTCAAAGGCCATTAAGGTCAAATAGAAAGGTTGGAAACGCTAAATTTTGACACTTAATGAGAGCTACCCGGTTCAGGATTCGCTACGGTAATTCGGGGCTTCCTTCGTGATGATCACGTCGTGGACGTGTGATTCGCGTAGGCCGGCGGATGTGATACGGACGAATTTGGCATTGGTCTGGAGGTCGGCGATCGTTTTGCAGCCGGTGTAGCCCATGCCGGAGCGTAGGCCGCCGACGAGTTGGGTGACCATTTCGGCGACGGTGCCTTTGTAGGCGACGCGGCCTTCGATGCCTTCTGGGATGTATTTTGAGTCGGACGAAGTGCCTTCCTGGGCGTAACGGTCGCTCGAACCTTTTTTCATAGCTCCGATCGAGCCCATTCCGCGATAAGTTTTGAAGTTACGGCCCTGGAACAGGATGACCTCACCTGGAGCTTCCTCGGTTCCGGCAAACAACGAGCCGATCATAACGCTATCGGCACCGGCGGCGATCGCCTTGGCAACATCGCCCGAAAATTTTACGCCGCCATCCGCGATTACCGGAACGCCGGTACCTTTTGCGGCGGCAACGCATTCGGTGATGGCCAATATCTGCGGCACTCCCGCACCGGTCACGACCCTGGTTGTACAGATCGAGCCTGGCCCGATGCCGATCTTTACGGCGTCAACTCCGGCGGAGATGAGCATTTTGGTTGCGTCACCCGTAGCAACGTTCCCGGCAACCAGTTCGATCCCTGGAAATTTCGATTTGATCTGTTTAACGGCGTCGATCACACGCGAGCTGTGGCCGTGAGCGGTGTCGATCACTATCGCGTCGACCCTGCATTCGACGAGGGCTGCGGCTCGTTCCAGAAAGTCACCGGTCGCGCCTATCGCCGCCGCACAGCGAAGCCGTCCAAGCTCGTCCTTGGCCGCTATGGGGAAGTTGATCGCCTTCTGGATATCCTTGACGGTTATCAGGCCCTTCAAATGGCCGTTATCGTCGACAACCAGCAGTTTTTCGATGCGGTGTTTCTGGAGCTTTACCTTTGCCTCGTCGAGCGTCGTCCCAACGGGCACTGTAACGAGCGGCTGGGGAGTCATGATCTCCGAAACCGGAATGTCGAACCGTGTTTCGAACCGCAGGTCGCGATTTGTAATAATGCCGACGAGCAGTCCTCGTTCGTCAACCACCGGCACGCCGCTGATCTTAAACCGGCCCATTATCGCGAGGGCTTCGGAAACAAGAGCATCCTGATGGATCGTGACCGGATCGACGATCATGCCCGACTCGCTACGTTTTACCTTGTCTACCTCTTCGGCCTGTTGTGCGATCGAGAAATTCTTATGGATCACGCCGATGCCGCCATGCTGGGCTAGGGCGATCGCAAGCGAGGCCTCCGTAACTGTATCCATTGCGGAGGAACAGAGCGGAATATTCAAGCCTATATTTCGGGAGAATCGGGTTCGGGTGTCGGCGTCGCCTGGAAGTATTTCGGAATAGGCCGGTACGAGGAGGATGTCGTCAAATGTCAGGCCTTCTGTGATTTCTGTGATTTCCATAACTAATTGTATATAAAAAATGCCCGCAAATCGATTGCGGACATTCGTTAGTTTGTGAACACGTATTCAGATCAACCTACCGGCCCTACTGCGAGTTGGAGCTGTCGGCCGGTTTTTTCGGGTCGGGCTTGGGAGTTGCCGTCGTTTTCGGAGTATCGGCCGGTTTTGGTACGGTCAAATTGCCGGGGGCAGTATTTGTTGGCGATGCGGTCCTGGCGGCCGTCGGCCGCGGAAACGCCGAAGGTGTCGGAGCTCCGGTTGAAGGTACTATATTCGGATCGATCACAGCTCCCGGAACTTCCGTTGATATCGCCCCGTTTTGCCAGATCTGGACAAGGTTGTCCTTGTTGATCTCAAATTCGATCGTATTTCGCCTGGGTATGAGGGGCTGAGAGGGAAGTGTGATCTCCTTTCCGTTGATCGTTAGTTGAACCACGCTTGCGAGCGACCGCGAATAGCTCAGTTTCAGGCTTTCCTTCGGTTCAAAAGTAGAGATCGATCCCGGTGTAACGACGTTGACACTCATTTTTCCGTCAGCGGTTGCACTGAGGGAAACTGGCTCTTTGAGGGCCTTGAAATCGACTTTAAGCGACGCCATGTCAGGGGCCGAGCCGGCCGAAGGGGCAGTCGTGTTATTTGTGTTAGGTTGAACGTTAGCATTAGTATTCGCTACGGGCTTTTCTTCCGCAACAGCCGGGCGATTACGAAGGTAATTCAATCCGAAATAGATACCCGCCGACATTATCCCGAGAATGATCACCGCCCAGATAACGGTAGGGATCATCGAGCCCCCTGTCCGGTCGTCGGTCAGAACTTCGGGCCGATAAACTTTTAGATCCTGGTCAGGGCTTCCCTCGTTTGCCGAAATGGCACGAGTATAGTCCTGCAGAGCTTCCTGCTCATCGAGCTCGACATATTTTGCGTATGATTTTACAAAGCCTTTATTGAAGATGCCGCCGGGCAGAGGCCTGTAATCGTCTTTTTCGATCGACTCGAGATAATGCGGCGAGATACGGGTCTGTTCGGCGACTTCGCTAAGCGAAATGCCCCTTTCTTCACGGGCTTGCCGCAATTTTTCGCCTAATGTTTGTGACATTATATGTTTTACAGAAACCGCCGATCGCGACAGAAAAAACCGCCGAATGCAATAGTGAAATATATCGTTGTTTAACGCGGGATGTCAATCGTTTCATCCCGGTTTTATTTGGCTAATTCGCTGTAGTCATAGATATTCGGCTGGATAGGTTTGGGCAATGCCTAACATATATATTAAAATCCAATCAGCATTTTAATAAGCGAGGAATAATCAATGAGTTTAGAAGCTCTCGGTATGGTCGAGACGAAAGGTTTTGTCGGTGCAGTAGAGGCTGCGGACGCGATGGTCAAGGCCGCTAATGTTCAACTCGTCGGCAAGGAATATATCGGCGCCGGATACGTGACGATATTTGTCCGCGGCGATGTCGGGGCTGTAAAGGCGGCAACTGATGCAGGAGCGGCAGCCGCGAGACGCGTCGGCGAACTGATTAGTGTTCACGTTATTCCGCGTCCGCACGGGGAAGTCGAGCGCGTTTTGCCGAAAGGCGGCAACGTCGGCTACAGCCCGGATGAAAAGGCCCTACAGGGCGGCGGCAGGTCGCTGGGATTTGGGGACGCTGGCAGTGCGACACCGGGATCGGTCGTCGACAACAAGACCAGGACAAAATAACTGCGAAAGCATGCATCTGACGGCCGCCGTTCCGGCGGCGTGGCCGGTTAGCTGTATGTTTTTCGGCGTGATCCCATGGGTGACAAAGACTTAGATTCACAACAGGAAGCCCGTGACGCGGTTGATGCCGCGTACGCAGCTTTCGGTGCGGTGTCGAAGTTTAGCCAGGCAAAGGTCGATGAGATCTGCGAGGCAATGGCAAAATCGGCCCTTGATAATGCCGCGAGTCTCGGTCAAATGGCACACGACGAGACCGGCTTCGGCAAAGCTGAGGACAAACGTGAGAAGAACCGCTTTGCTGCGGAGGACGTTTGGAACTTTTTTCGAGGTCTGAAAACAGTTGGGGTCGTCTCCGATTCCGGCAACATTGTTGAGATCGCGTCTCCGCGCGGTGTTGTCGCGGCCATAATTCCCTCTACCAATCCCACCTCGACGGCTATTTTCAAGATCATCATTGCGATCAAATCGCGAAACACGATCGTGCTCTCGCCCCATCCATCGGCTGCCGGCTGCATTGCCGAAACCGCTCGGATCATGCGGGATGCAGCCGTGAAGCATGGTTTGCCGGGTGACGCGATCCAATGTCTGAAGGTTTCGTCTATTGAGGGGACCGAAACCTTGATGAAGCACAAGCGTACGGCGGTCATCCTGGCGACCGGCGGGACAGGGCTTGTACGGGCCGCATATTCGTCAGGTAAACCGGCCTTTGGAGTCGGTCCCGGCAATGTACCTTCGTTTATTGAGCGGACCGCGAATATTTCGAAAGCAGTGGCGGACATTCTTACCAGCACCTGTTTTGACAACGGTACGATCTGTGCATCGGAGCAGTCGGTCGTGGTGGATCGACCGGTCGAGGCAGAAGTTCGAGAACAGTTCAAGGCTCAGGGCGGGCATTTTCTGAACGCGGCTGAGGCTGAAGCTGTTGGAAAGATCCTTCTGACTGACCAGCGGACGCTGAATGCTGGGATCGTTGGCAGATCTGCCGCATTTATCGCGGATAAAGCAGGTATAACTATTCCAGCCGGGACTCGATGCCTCCTCGCCGATTGCGGCGGTGTCGGCCGCGACTATCCATGGTCGATCGAAAAACTATCGCCGACGCTGGCGTTTTTTGTGGTTGACGGTGTCGATCAGGGTGCAGAGCGATGTCACGAGATCCTTCAATTCGGCGGAATGGGCCACACCGCGGGTATGCATTCCCAGAACCGCGAGGCAGCGGTAAGGTATGGCGAAAAAATGCCGGCCGCCCGGGTGATAATCAACTCGCCGACGACTCACGGAGCGATCGGATTCTCGACTGACCTGTCGCCATCGATGACTTTAGGCTGCGGATCATGGGGCGGCAACGTTACATCCGACAATGTGTCGCCGATACATTTGATGGACATAAAACGCGTTGCCTTCGAAACCAAGCCGGTGAACAAACCGGCGGTTGCCGACGGTCAGACTAATACGGCCTTCGCCGATACGCCGCGAAAGACCATTCGCCGCGAGGACATCGCCGCGATCGTTGACAGCTTTTTATCCGGAAGACCATCCGCCCAACTCGTTGCAGTTGCCGAGACCTCGCCTGTAAAAGCGATCCTTCACCACCTGATCCCTGAGCCGGCCCCCTCAGCCGAGGCTCCGCCAGTAGCAAGTGAATTTGTAAGCGAAAGCGATGTTCGTGACGCGGTCCAGGATGGTAAAAAGATCTATATTTCGAAAAAGACGATCGTGACGCCTGCGGCTCGCGATCTGGGCGAAGAAAAGGAGATATTCGCCCTGCTTTAGAAGCGATTTTATAAAGGGAATTCGACTTAGCATTAATGGCAAAGGCGACATTGGAAAAAGAGGCTTGTGTAAACTGTGGAGCGGACATTCGGCCCGATACGCAGTTTTGTTACAGTTGCGGAAAGGACTTGTTTCCGTCCGCAACAGCCGATGGCGGTGAGGCCGAGCCGGTCGAACAGGACGAAGTACTTGCGGATCTTGAAAAAGCACTGGCAGCGTCGCGAACTGCACCGGGCGATTCGAAGGCGAAGATCGATGCTGCCGCTTCCGAACGGCGAAGATCGAGAATTGGTCAGCGAAAGCCTTTGGAGATCGTGTGGGAACCCTCGTCTGAGATCAGCTGGGTTTATCTGGTCTCGGTTGGCGTCATTTTTGTTTTAGTGTTACTTACGGTTTTAATGGTTGTATTTTGGAAATAAGCGGTCAAAATAGCTTGTGATCATACCGATTGTTATATTTTTTGGAGCGATCTTTGCGGGCATCGTATTTTTGGCGGTGCTGATGTGGGCGTATCGAAGGATCAAGCGACGGAAAGGTATTTGATCGGAGCCCACCGCTGGCGAAGCAAGGTGAATTTATGGAAGCACTGGGAATGGTTGAATGTATGGGACTCGTGGCAATGATCGAAGCGGCCGACGCGATGGTCAAGTCGGCCAATGTAAGTCTCGTTGGTTACGAAAAGATCGACGCCGGGCTGGTTACGGCGATAGTTCGCGGCGAAGTGGGTGCGGTAAAGGCCGCTGTCGATGCCGGTGCGGCAGCCGCCCGCCGAATAGGCACGGTAACCGCGACCCATATTATTCCGCGGCCGCATGAGGAAGTCGATGAGGGGATTCCGGTCTTGCACACTGGTGAGACTACTCGAAAGAAAATATCCGGGTCCGTTCCCGAGTAATACTTCCAACAACGATAAGCAAAAAGCCGGCAGGTCAGTTTATGACCTGCCGGCATTTGTTTTATTTACTTTCGTGGGTTACTGGGGCTTTGCAACCGCTTGCTTCGGCTTCGGAGGAGTCGCCCCCGTACCGCCGTCGGCCGTTCGGCCCGGCCTCGAAATAGCGATGCGTTTCTGGCTATTGGGGCCGTCGTCGACGACCACCTTAATATTTCGGAATGTGCCGTCATTTACATCATTCGTAGGCACGTAACCGATCGAGAACTGGGTTCGAAGCTCATTCGCGATGTCCTTAGCGATTGTGGGAAGCTCGGTCGTACTAGCCGGAAAATATACCTTGCCGCCAGTTTCAGTGGCTAACCTCTGAAGAAACGCCTTTGCTTTGCCCTGGGGGCTCTTGGTAATAAACCCGCCTTCACCGCTAAGCTCGGTAACAAAACCGATCACATAGATCTGCGTTTCAGACTCGCGAAGAAGATCGAAAAGCTGCTGATCGGAATAATAACTGTCGCGGTCTTCGCCGTCGGTCACCAGCACTAATGCCCGGCGCCGTCGGTCATCCATCTTTTTAGACTTGTCATGTTCCTCGACACTTTCCGTCGCAAGATAAACTGCATCCCGAATGGCCGTCTGTCCGCCTTCGATGTAGAGGTTATCGAGGGCGTCGATAACGTCGGCCTTATTCGAGGTAAATTCCTGCTCGATCCTGATCTTGTCACGCCCGACAAACCGGATCACGGACGTGTCGTCGTCCGGATGATTGGTGTTGACGAGGATCTTGCCAGCTTCAATTACCTTTTCAAGCTGAGACCGCATCGATCCCGAATTATCTAATACTAGGGTGTAATTGGTCGGAACCTCCGCACGTGAAAAGAACTCGATCGACTGCTGAACGCCGTCTTCAAAGATCTTGATGTCTTTTTTTGTAACGTCATTTATAGGCCGGTTATTTCGGTCTATGATCCGGACGTTTACGTTGACGAGCTGAGCCTCAACCTTGATGACCTCGTTCGGGTCGTCAAATCGCGGAGTAGGCGAGGCGGTTGGAGTTGGCGATGGCACCGGTGTTGGCGTGGCGGCCACCGCGGGTGTGACGGCGTTGACGGCCTTCGCCGCGGAGGGAAACGCCGCGTCGCTTAGAGAAAAAAAAGATCCCAGAACGATAATGCCAAGAATCGTGAAGAAGTGTTTCATCTTTCTAAAAGACCGATTTACCGGTAGCTAACATTGGGCGTAGCAAAGTATCCTTCGAGTCCGCGAACCGTTAGACGCGGCAATCCTCTCGGGGGTTTGACCTTAACTTTGACCTTTCGCCACTTTCCGTCGGGCTGGAAATCTCTTAACTTTCCATCGGGCCCAAAATCCTTGGGAATGTACCCGATCGAGTATTGATGACGGAGTTCGAGAGCGATCCTTTCAAATATCTCATCCATCTCGACATCCGATTCTGGATAAAATGCTTTTCCGCCTGTAACCGAGCTGATCTCGTCCAGGAATGCTTGTCCCTGCATGCCGAGCGTACTCGAACCTTCGCCCCTGCCAATGATCCCGACGGAATAGGTCACGACGTCTGATTCCTTCATCAAACGACGTACTTCACCGAAATTATAGCGCGAAGCGTTGTCTTGGCCGTCGCTAATTATGAGAAGTGCCTTTTTTTGATGCGATCCCCGTGAGACCCGTTCCATGCCGAGATAGACCGCATCGTAAAGGGCCGTGTTCGCTTTTGGCTGAACCAGGGTCAGCTTTTGTAGTACCGCATCGCCATCTCTAGACCGGTCGATCAGGAGTTGGGCCCGTGAATTGAATGCGATCAAATAATATTCGTCTGACGGATGGCTTGTAAGAATAAATCGAGAGAGTGCTTTGCGGGCTTTGATGATCTTGTCGCCGCTCATCGAGCCGGAAACGTCAAATAGAATGCCGATAGACACAGGGGCGTCACTATCACTGAAAAACGTAACGTCCTGCTCTTTATTATTGTCGAAAACAGTGAATGCGTCCTGTGTTAGACCCGAAACATAACGGCCATACAGATCCTGGACGGTCAGTGTCAGAGTGACGAGATCGGTTTTGATCCTAACTCTGTCTTCGTCGATGGGAGTTGCTGTCGGTGCCGGGCTTTGTGCGGCCAAAAATGTGGCCAGAACGCCAATTATTAGAAACAAAAAAGGCGACCTAGCTACAATGCTAAACCGACCACTACAAACTGCTTTTTTTGGCGTCATACCTCGCTCCGAAGAGTATCATTTATCACTGTGTGTGTATACAGCTTGTCCAAGATACCCCTATGATGTCAAAACAGCGTTTTTGGTTGGTCTGACTGACCGAAATTCCTGTTTATTATCAAGCCATTGCAACATTTTGGTCTTCGACGCGTGGTATAATCCGGATTGCTGCGTTTGTTTCGCCAGCCCGCTTTAAAAAAGTAGTGGTTGTCGAAGATTCCGGATCGCTCGCATCCTGTCAGAAATTCATCATATGGCCGAATTTATTTGCCGATTGGGCACACCTTCGGGGGAAATAGTTACCAAGGTCGTCGAGGCTTCAGCTGCGGCCGACGTTCGGTCGCGCCTCGAAAGCGAGGGGTTTCGGGTTTTTAAGGTCGCAAATGCAAGCGAAGGGCTGTCGTCTATTCTTTCATTTGGCAGCAGCGGAAAGAACGCAAAGGTCAAGCAGTCTGATTTTTTGCTTTTCAATCAACAATTTTCAGCCCTGCTCCGAGCCGGCATCCCGGTTTTGCAGGCGGTCGGTTTGCTCAAGACGCGCTCAGGATCATCAAACCTTCGAACGATCCTTGCCGATGTCGAAGAAAAGATCAAAAGCGGTGTCCCACTTTCAGAAGCATTCGAGGCACAGGGTATATTCCCGAAAATTTATACGGCATCGATTCTTGCCGGTGAAAAAAGCGGAGCTCTTGATGATGTTCTAGCTCGTTTCGTCGAGTACCTGAAACGGAGCGTCGGCGTGTCCCGCAAATTACGCGGAGCTCTTGCGTACCCCGCATTCCTGCTTCTCGCGGCGACGTTGATGGTGTCCTTTCTAACGTTTTACATCGTGCCGCGAATGTCGGAACTGTTTCGCGGACTGAGCGCCAACCGGCCGTTGCCGTCGATCACGCTCATTGTTCTTTATTTTTCAACGACCATCGCCTCAAATTTTTGGTGGATGGCACCCATCGCTATCGTCGGGGGCCTCGGCCTCTATTTTTGGTTGAGAACCGACAGCGGACGGCTTATCCTGCATAAGGTCCTCTTGCGAGTTCCGGTCGGTGGTAAATTGATTCGAAACATGGCCACCGCCCAGCTTTCGCGGTCGATCTCGACGCTTCTTTCCGGTGGTATTACCGTACCCGATTCATGGGAGATCGCGTCGCAGGCGATCACCAATCTCGAGCTGCGGCGTCGAAGCCAAGGTGTACTGCCGATGATCCGCGAAGGGCGCGGGTTTACTGAAGCCCTTGCCAAGGCAAACTGGCTGCCGGAATTGGCTCTAGATATGATCGGGATCGGCGAAAAGTCGGGCAGCCTGCGGGAAATGCTCGATGAGGTAGCAATGTTCTATGACGCGGAAGCCGAGGTTCGATTGGAACAGCTGACAACATTGCTTGAGCCGGCGATCCTGGTATTTATGGCCGGCATTGTGGTCGTGATCCTTCTGGCAATTTATCTTCCTATCATTCAGACAATATCCTCGGGCCCGTTTGGCGGCCGACATTAGGTTTAGCGTTAAAATCAATGAGCACCGAAGCAGCAACATCAACATCGTCCTCCCAAAAGATCGAGTTATCTGACTTTCTTGAGAACGAGCCACCCGAAGTGATCGAGGCGAAGCAACTTGCCCGTCGTTACCGGATGCCGTATATCGATCTGCTGCCGCCGGATGCTCCATCCCCGGTCGATCACGAGGAGCTGTCGCGGATACCGGTCGATATGATGCTCCGCAATCAATTTGTACCGCTCAAACGTGACGGTAACAACTTGCATGTTGCCCTTGCCGATCCGACAAATTTCGAACGCCTCGACGAACTCGAGAACGTGTTGAATGTGCGGATCGTACCATATGTTGCCACGCCCGGAGCGATCGACGTCGTCCTGAGAAAGGGTGATGCGACGCAACGCGTCATGGCTGAGGCGGCATCTACGTTCAAGATCTCGCTGGTCAAGGAAACCGAACACGGCGATGAGGTGCTCGATCTCGACCGATTGGCAAATGACTCCGAAATGTCGCCGATCATCAAACTGGTCGACACTATCATTTACAACGCAATGGAATCGCGTGCTTCCGATATCCATATTGAGGCAGGCGACCGTGACGTTCGGGTCAAATTCCGTATCGATGGTGCTCTTTACTCAAAGGTCGATCCCATCGATATCGCCTACCATCAAACGCTGATATCGCGTATCAAGGTCATGTCGGAGCTCGATATTGCGGAACGCCGCATCCCGCAAGACGGTCGATTTCGCGTGCGTTATAAGGGCCGGACTGTAGATTTTCGAGTATCGATACTGCCTTCGGCATATGGTGAGAACTGCGTTATCCGTATTCTCGACAAGGAGCAGATCTCCGAAGAATTTAAGAATCTAAGCCTCGAGGTTGTTGGTTTTGATCCGGACGATCTCCAGCGCTTTCGGCTCTATATCAAAGAGCCGTACGGAATGGTTCTGGTCACCGGCCCGACGGGCTCAGGTAAAACGACAACGCTTTACGGTGCTCTGAACGAGATCCGGGCCGAGGAAGACAAGATCATCACTCTCGAAGATCCGGTGGAATATCAACTCCAGGGCATCATGCAGATCCCCGTCAACGAGAAAAAGGGCCTGACCTTTGCGAGGGGATTGCGTTCGATCCTTCGCCACGATCCCGACAAGGTCATGGTCGGTGAGATCCGCGACGAAGAAACAGCTCAGATCGCTATCCAGTCGGCTCTCACGGGCCACCTCGTGTTTACGACGGTCCACGCAAATAACGTGATCGACGTCATTGGCCGATTCATCAACATGGGTGTTGAGCCGTATAACTTCGTGTCGGCACTTAAGTGCGTACTTGCTCAACGGCTGGTGCGAATGCTCTGCGTGACTTGTAAGCGTGCGTATCAACCGACCGACGCGGAACTGGGCGAATCGGGAATGTCTTCAGCGACGATACCGGCCGGACAGGTGTTTTACCGCTCGGTCGGCTGTGATGCTTGTAACCATACCGGTTATCGTGGACGAACAGCGATCCACGAACTACTCGATATGTCGGACCGGATTCGGGAGATGATCATCGAGCGGCGGCCGGGCTCAGAGATCAGGCGACAGGCGGAAAAAGAAGGGCTCGCGTCGCTTCGCGAGTCGGCCGTCAAGAAAGTGTTCAAGGGGCTGACGACACTCCACGAGATCAATCGAGTGACCTTTGTCGAAGAGCTAAAAAGCTAGAAACTTTTTGCTTAAGCCGGTTCGGGAAGGCGTCCGTCGATCAGTTTAGAATAAACGGCTGCATCTACATTGCCACCGCTTACGATCAGGCATACACGTTCTCCGCGAAACTTATAGCGGTTCTCAAGTATGGCTCCAAGGCTCAAAGCTCCGGTTGGCTCGCATTTAAGATTGGCCAGGCCGAAAAGCATTCTGACCGCTTCCGCGATCCTCTCGTCCGAAACTTCCAGGATATCAGTAACTCCGTTCTTGATTATTTCCCAATTAAGTTTGCCCAGCGATATAGTTCGGGCTCCATCGGCAATGGTTTGAGGTTCGACTTCGTTAGCCACGATCTCTCCTGCACGCAGCGACCGGGAAGCGTCGTTTCCAAGAAGTGGTTCCGCCCCAAAGACTTTTGTTAAGTTATTGTTACGGCCTAAACCTAAGACAATACCTGAGATCAAGCCTCCGCCTCCTACCGGTGTAATAACGGCGTCAAAATTGCGTGACGCAAGCTCATCACCGATCGACGCATTTCCTTCGATCACTAAATTATCATCGTAAGCGCTGGCTATGTACGCACGGGGCATTTGCCCGGCAAGCTGCGCGACCCTTTCGCTGCGACCGACTTTCGTGGTGTCCACGAGATCGACGGTGGCACCGTATCCGCGGACCGCATCGATCTTTACCTGCGCTGAGGTTGTCGGCATGACCACCGTGCATTTTTTACCGAGCAATTTGCAGGCATAGGCGAGGGCCTGGCCGAAATTGCCTGATGACGCCGTTAGGATTTCGTCCTGTTCGACATTTAACGCCAAATTATATGCGGCCCGAAACTTAAAGCTGCCCGTGTGCTGAAAGGTTTCCGTCGCGATGGTTATGTCGAGTCCGAGGTGGTCTCGTAGCTTGCCCGGTTCAATTAATGTGGTCGGCCGAATGACTTCGCTCAATGGCTTCATTTGATTAGCATCGTGCACGCAGGCTAAACTCGTCAAGTTCAATGAGCAAACCATTTAAGGATTCCTTACCGGTTGAACTTGTAACCCATGTCGTTGCCGGCTGCGGCCACAAGGGCAAAGACTGGCAAAGCACGGTTCCGAGCTTCGCCAGAGGGCATATGCCCAAATGGTGCTTGGATCCTGGTGGACGTTCGATGAAATGCCTGGTCTCTATGACAACGATGTGGCAAAGGCGGACGTCTGTGACGTGTGATCACGGATTGACATGGCGGGTTCATGTTTATATATAGTTAAATGTTTCTGTTTGACAGCTATGCCTAATAACGAGATCTCCGATATGCTCGAACGACTTTTCCGGCAGGCGCAAATGCAATTCGGAAGGGCGGTTAATCAAGGTGGCTGCACGATGGTGATGGCTGTCCCCGCTGTGGGAGGGAAATCGATGCAGTGAAACATAAAAAGAAGAAAGCGTTGTCGCTCAATGCATTCATTTTTCGGAACATGGGGTGCTGATCGCGTATTTGTTATGCGGCAAATGCGCGACTCATATAATTGACGAGTCAAAAAAGAACCCGTACACCACGACACCGTTGCACGGTGAGATCGAGAAAAATCTTAAAAACGCGTTTATAAAGCATTTGGGGCACTAAAAAAAATGACTAAAGCACATTTTGGCATGATCGGCCTGGGCACGATGGGCCGCAATTTTCTTTTGAATATTGCTGAGCACGGCATACAGGGCGTTGGGTTTGACCTTGACGCGGGCAAGCGCGACCTGCTTCTCAAAGAGGGAGCTGGGATGCCGGTTGATATCGGCAGCGATCTAGCCGATTTTATCGGAAAGTTGGAGAGCCCACGGAACATTATGATGCTCGTTCCCGCCGGGCCGATAGTCGATTCGGTGATCGCCGATCTACTGCCGCATCTCGAAAAGGACGACCTGATCATTGACGGCGGTAACTCCCATTTTACTGACACTGACCGGCGGGCGGCCGAACTGGATGCAAAAGGCGTGGGCTTTATGGGTGTCGGCGTCAGCGGCGGCGAAGAAGGTGCCCGTCATGGGGCGAGTATAATGCCCGGTGGTCGGCGCGATTTTTACGATCGTATAGAAACTACGCTCCAGGCCGTGTCAGCTAAGGTAAATGGAGATCCGTGCGTTGCATATATGGGCACGGGATCAGCCGGCCATTTCGTCAAAATGGTGCACAACGGCATCGAATACGGGCTGATGCAGATCATTTCCGAGGCGTACGATTACATGAAACGCGAGCTGGAAATGGGCGATGACGCTATCAGCAACACTTTTGCCGAGTGGAACTCAAAGGAGCTTAATTCGTTCCTGATCGAGATCACATCGACCGTTTTGAAGAAAAAAGACCCCGACACTGATGATCCGTTGGTCGAAATGATCCTCGACACCGCCGGACAAAAGGGAACCGGCAAATGGACCTCGCAGGCGGCAATGGATCTCGGAATCCCGATCCCGACAATCGATTCCGCCGTGTCGATGCGACAGATCTCCGCACAAAAGGCTAATCGATCGTTGATATCGGCAAAACTCGGGTCCGAACCCTATCCCGACGGGATCAGCTCGGATGCCCGCCAGGTCATAACGGTCGAGAGGCACAACGTAACCGTCGGCCAGCTAAAAGAGGCCTTGCTCTGCGCTTTTATCATCACCTACACGCAGGGAATGTCGCTGATGCAGGCGGCCTCGGCCGAAAACAACTACGGCTTTGATCTTGCGGAGATCGCAAAGATCTGGCGCGGAGGTTGTATTATCCGTTCCGCCCTGCTTGAAGAGATGCGTGTCGCTTACTCTGCTGACCCGGCTCTCGCAAATTTGCTGCTCGATGCAAAGTTTGCCGAGACCCTTAACGATCATGCTGACAGCCTGCGGAGCACGGCACGAGCATTCGTCAGCAGCGGCATTCCGGCGATGTGTTTCTCGTCGGTGCTCGCCTATTTCGACGCTTTTCGCACGGAACGCCTGCCGGCCAACCTGATCCAGGCTCAACGCGACTTTTTCGGGGCACACACGTACCAAAGAGTCGATAAGGACGGGACATTTCATACCTCTGACTGGGAAATGTAGCGGGATCTTTGACCGATTGAATGCGAGCGCTTGCCGTTCACGCCCTAAAATCGAACATAATCTATGCGAAAACAAGACATTACCGCTGGCTTTCAGGACGTCGATAGATCGGATACGGATTTTCTGATCCAATTTTTAGTGGACGCAAACCGGTCGGCTTCGGCGGTTGAATCGTTTAAGACGCAGCTTGAATTACTTTCACTTCGACCCGGCGAGCATATTCTCGACATCGGATGCGGGATCGGGGAACGAGCCATGCAGATGGCGGAATTTGTTGGTCCAAATGGTAAAGTCGTCGGCACGGACCTAAGCAACGTGATGGTCGAAGCATCGCGAGATCGGACCAAAGATTCCGGCCTGCCGCTTGAGTTTTACGCGGCCAACGCCTGTGAGCAACCATTTGCGGATGCGTCGTTCGACAAGATCCGTATCGAACGGGTCTTGATGTACATACAGGACATGGCGGCAGCCTTTGGTGAGTTTCGAAGATTGCTGAAAGTCGATGGTAAGCTGCTGATCGTTGATTTTGATTGGGATGCAATGGTGTTTGGACATGCTGATAAAGCGTTGACCAGAAAGATCGTTGAATTTGTTTCGGACAGCTTTCCCAATGGACGCGTCGGAGCGAACCTCTTTCGGCTTTTCAAAGATCAGGGTTTTCGGGATGTTGTGGTGAAGCCGGTTGCGTATCTTGGCCGGATTGATCTGACCAAACGGGTGATCGGCGGAGTACTTGAGACCGGGATAAAGCAAAATGTGTTTAGTGCCGCCGAGATCGGATCATGGTGGGCGGCCCTTGAACGCGACGATGCCGAAGGTAAGTTTTTTATGGCCTATCAGGGATTTATTGTAATGGGCACTAAATAAAACGATGGCATCAACCGCGAGATTGACCGACAGTGAATCGGTCACGCGACACATGATGCTGACCGACTTTGTCTTTGAGACCGGCAAAAACATTAGTGGAAAGGGAAGAAAAGAAGACCGTGGAAAAAGAAAGCATGGCAATTACTGTCATTGACAGTTTTGTGATGGAAGGCTATTGTCCGCACATTATGGTGTCAAGAATTTGCGTATTGACCTTGTGTTAACATGTAAGTTCAATATGCGCGGATATAAGCCTTCAATAATGACGCCGGCCTTGGTCATTGCGTTTGTCGTCTTGGTCGGCGGAATCGGGCCATTAGCTCAACGTCCCCAAAAACCGGCGCCCGAAAAGCAGCCTACGATCCCAACCACAATAACGTTGGCAGATCGAGCTAGACTCGGACGTGTAACCTTTAATCACGTCAAGCACAATGGAGGCGAATACAATGCTGACGGCCCCATCCTGTGCATTCAATGCCACCACACGGCCCAGCCGGCCGCTGACCTCATAGCGATCCCGCCGCATCGTACCGTTTGGCCGGCGGGCCGTACGACCACATTGACGGCGGAACTTTTCGCTGAGGATCCGAAACAAGCAGGCGTTGCAGCATGCCGTGATTGTCATGCTCGTCCGGGCTTTAAGCCGAAATTACTCGATGCGATACCGGTGATCAATGATCCGGAGACAGGTTCCGAAACAAAAATAACGAATAGGGTGGCCTTTCACACTGCGTGCGATGTGTGCCATTTTGAAATCGGATTTCGCACTACCGGTTCTAAGGCTCCTAAGGCCAATAATTGTACGAACTGCCACAAGCCCGAGATTCGCCAAGTTGTCCGGCCAAAACGCCGCGGCTAGATTGGCTTGATCTTGTTGCGGTTTTATTCCCGTCAACTGGCATGCCCAGTAGGGCGAGATTGGCGATGGTGTCATGGATCCCGTTTAGGAGGCATTCGTCGTTCAACATTTGCGGTGTGTCGTTTTGCCGGGCAATAACGCGGCGTTGTCGTGAGATGGGGAATCGCTAAAATATTAAAGGCGTCCGATCCGTCGGGCGCCTTTTCTGCATTGTTTTTTGAGTCGCTGCGTTAGCTCTATGGCTTCAAACCGATCCAGCCTGTGTC
>JBBRSH010000076.1:0-21379 GCA_038245555.1 Pyrinomonadales bacterium
CTCTCGCCGGAAGAGGCTGCAAACAGGCCGTTCCTGGCGTCGATGGGTATCTACGTTTTCAACTACGATCGACTTGTCGAACTCTTAAAGACGGATAACTCGTGGGTCGACTTTGGCCGTGAGATCATACCGGCTGCGATCAAAAACTTTAATGTCCAGGCCCATTTGTTTTCGGGCTATTGGGAAGATATCGGGACCATCCGGGCTTTCTATGAGGCCAATCTTGATCTCGTCTCGCCGCTCCCAAAATTCAACTTTTTCGACACCGCATCGCCGATCTATACTCGAAGCCGATACCTACCGCCGTCGAAACTTCACAGGTGTGACATCGACAATTCAATGGTGAGCGAAGGCTGTATCTTAAACGGCGTGCGGGTCAGAAATTCAATCGTGGGCCTGCGGAGCCGGATCGACGACGGCTCGGACATCGAAGATTCGATCATTATGGGATCCGATATCCTGGAATCGATTGAAGAGATCGGGCAAAATCTCGCTGTCAACAGGCCGCACATCGGTATCGGCCCTAACACGGTCATTCGCCGGGCCATAGTCGACAAGAACGTCCGGATAGGAGCGAATGTCCGACTTGTAAATCGAGATGGGATCCAGAATTTTGACGGCGAGGACAAGTCTTACTACATTCGCGAAGGGATAATCATTGTACCTAAGAATGCTATTATTCCGGACGGAACCGAGATCTGACGTTTTTCTACTTGGCGGGCCTGCGTGTCAGAAAGGTCTCGCGAGCACGAACAACCAGTCCGGGTTGGTCTACCCGAACCTTTACGTTCGTCTTTTTCCCCTGCACCCGTTCCGTGGTCGGGTAATAGCCAATACTGTAAAACTCTCGCAGCTCGCTCGCGATCTTCGAAAAAGCGTCTGAAAGATTTTCAACCGAATTGGCAAGATACTCGCGGCCGCCGGTTCTTAAGGCAAGCTGATCGAGGTATTCCTGCGCCTTCCGATAATCTTCGGCGGTTGTCCCTTTGTCGCTCGGCATTGACATTCCGGCAAGTATCTTTGGAAGCGGATTGCCGTCGGAATTTGGAATAGGGATCGGCGTTTGAGGTGGGATCGGCCGATTTTTCATCGCCTGCACATCTTCGAATGTGTCGTACCTGATCGGATAAATGAGCGAATCCAGTTCCATCGCATCGCTCAGATTGTCGCGATCGGTAACTCGCTGGCTAGTTGTGTCGACACCGTCGGTGAAAAGAATTATCGCCTTCCGCCCCTGGATCTTGCGCATTTGTTTGTTGATCGCCACGTCGACAGCTTCGTAAAGGCTCGTTCCCGTTAGAATCCTGGTACTCCGGATCGCCTTATATATCTCCTGCCGGTCGCTGGTCGCATCACAAAGAACGTGAACATCGCCGTCAAATGAGATCACCATGACCTTGTCCTGCGGCCGAAGTTGATCGATAAACGTAATGGCGGCGTACTGAATATCGGCGATCTTGAATTTCGTCGAATAACTCATGTCCAGCATCAAGGCCACGGTAAACGGCTGATGTTCGTTCGAAAACAAGGTAATTTCCTGCTCCGTTCCATCTTCCACCACCTTGAAATTTTCCTTCTTGAGGCCCGCTACAAACCGCCCGGTTTTGTCCATCACCCTCACCGGCACGGAAACGACCTGAGTGTTGACCTTGATAACGTCAGTATCGTCGAGCGGTGCCTGACCGTTCGTCGCCGACAGTTCGGCCGGCGTGGGCGAAGGAGTGGGCCGTTGATTCAACTTTCCGGCAGCGGGAGGTGCTCCACGGCCCGACTGTGCGCTGACCGACAGAGCAGTAACGCCGACCAAGATAAGAACCAATGAAATAGAAAAAAGCTTCAGCATTTAAGCGCGTTACAAGAACACACCTTACGATGCCTTAAACGCCCTGCCGGATGCAACACCTCAACAAATAAGAAGTGTCTTAAAAATAAGATCTGCGGCAAAAGATCCAGTTCCTTCTTATTTTCCGGCGAGATTGCGGTCGGTTTGGCCGACAATGTAGCTGGTCTTTGCGCGGACAACGACTTCGGGACGCATGACGCGGATCTTTATTTGTTTTCTGTCGCCCATTTTACCGACAATGTCAGGATAATAACCGATCGAGTATTGGCGCCTCAATTCTTCGGCAATTCCGGAAAACGCCGCGTCAATGTTGGTCATTGAGGAGGCCTCGAATTTTCTGCCGCCGCTGTTCTGGGCCAGCTCTTCGAGATATTTTCTGCCCAATTCGTATTCGGACCCGTTCGCACCGCCGCCGCGGCGACCGACATTTACATTCCCGCCGCTTCCGCTAATTACGGCGGCCAGTATATCCGCCATCGACACGCGTCCGCCGCCATTGCCGCCACGTCTGCCACCACCGCCCGATGGGTAATTCATACCGCCGTTCATGTCTCGCGCGGTGTCATAGCGAATTGTGTAAAACAGCGAATCAACCTCTTCCGTCTCGGCGACCGTGCTCTGGTACGAAGCTCGGCGCGAAGTGGTATCAACTCCGTCGGTAAATAATACGACGGCTTTTCGACCCTGTATCAGCCGCAATTGCTGCGTTATAACGTAATCGACTGCCTCGTAAAGGCTTGTTCCGTCACCAAACTGCGCCTGTCGGATGGCATCGCGGAGTTGAGCCCGGTTACTCGTAAAAGGGCTCAAAACATGAACTCGCTGGTCAAATGCGATCACCATTACCCGGTCGTTCGGTCGAAGCTGGTCCACAAAAGTGATCGCCGCATCCTGGATCTCCTCGATCCGAAAGGAGGTCGACGGACTGACATCGATCAATATCACAACGCTAAATGGCTGCTCTACGGACTGGAAATACTCGACTTTCTGTTCAGTGCCGTTCTCGTAGATCTTAAAATCCTGCTTTTGGAGGCCCGAAATGAATCGGCCATCACGATCCAGAACAGAAACCGGCATCGTGACCAGACTGGTCTCGACCCTGATCACCTCGGAGTCTTCTCCCGGAGGTGGGGTTGGTGTCGGATTCGTGGATGAAGAACGTCGATCGTTGAGGAGGACCGGCGGACGATCGCCGTTGCTCGGCCGGCTCGTTTCGTTTTCAAGCACCGGCGGGGCCGGCGTTCGAGCGACACGAGGACGGGTCGAGCTGTTATCCTGGCCAAAGAGGCCGATCACCAGAAAAGTCATTAATATAAAGGCCGCAGCTATTGTTTTCATCCCGAAATAACCCTCAAATAAAAGCTAAACGTCTGGGTAAAGCGCCATTTTGATTAGCCATCGTGACGTTTCGTTGCTAGGAATTTTGCTCAAGACGCTCTATCGCCAGATCATGAAAGCGTCGACGGACAGAATTGAGCAGCACAAAGGGCAGATCGTGAGCATGCGTTCGGTTCGTTAGGAGAATAAACACCCGTTCCTTCACGGGATCGATCCACAGACTCGTCCCCGTAAACCCAAGATGTCCAAAGCTTTCCGGCGACATGCGACTTCCAGCCGTCGATTCTGGCGTAGTCGCCAGTTGAAACGCGAAGGAGCGGTGCTCCTTCATTCCCGGCGCAAGATCTGTTCGAAATAAATCGCATGTTTCTGGCTTTAACAGCGTCGAATAATTTGGCAAAAACTGTTGTGCGATCTTAAAAACCTCTTCGGCGGTCGAAAACAGCCCAGCGTGTCCCGCTGCACCGCCCATAAAATGAGCGTTCCCATCGTGAACTTCACCCCAGATCTGGTAACTGCGGAAGGCGGACTGAAAGTCGCTGATCTGGTCGGTACCGCCGGCGACGGCGAACGGCGTACGATAACCTTTCTCGATACAAGTGTTCTTCTCGAACTCATTTCCCTTTTCGCTAGCGGCGGTTTCACGCCTTAAACCGCTCCAGCCTCCAAAAAACGTGCGGCTGAGTCGAAGTTCATTGGCCGCCTCTAAATTGAAAATTTCAGATAAGGAAGATCCGAACAAGGTCTCAACTAAAAACCCCAGCAAAATAAAGTTCAGATCGCTGTAGACAACCTTGGAATCAATAGCATGTGTTAGCGGCCGCCTACCGATCGTATTCAAAACAAGATCGTTGATCTTAATCGTTTCCCGAACGTGCTGTGAATGAGGCTCAGAAGCATCATTAAGCAGATAAAGCGGTAACCAGGCTTCAAAGCCCGAGGTGTGGCTAAGCAGGTTACCGACGGTAATCGCTCGTTTTTCATTAGTATCAAATCGTTCAAAAAAGCGGCAGATCGGATCGTTCAGATCGACCTTGAAACGTTCGGTCAATTTCGCCGCTAACATCCCGGTCGCAAGCACCTTAGTCAAACTCGCGAGATCATAGATCGTATCGACCCGGGCCTCGATCCGCTCAGGCTCGACGACCGCGTACCCGAGAGCCTCGTGCATTACGATCTCGCCTTTTTCCGCGACGAGATATACGGCCGACGGGAAGTCGTTTGCACCGATCCGTTCTTGTAGAAATTTCGAGATCTCGTTCATCAAAAGGCCCCGCATTCTATTCTGCACAATTTTCGGGTTTGTATGACATCCGTTAACTTGTTTTCCTATTTGTTGACAACAGAATGCGCCGGAATTTAGACTTACTACCTAAATTCTTTCCGAGAGGTACAAAAAAATAATGAGCAAAGCAGAATCTGCAGACCTGATCCTCAAGCTTTACGACTTGCGTCGCGAAGCGAAGATGAGAGACGCCCGAAATTGGATCTTTAGTTTTAATCCGACGAGTGCCGACGATTATTATCAGACAATGATGAATCCGGAGGTCGGCCCTTACCTTCGGATGGTTTCATCCTATTGGGACATGGCCGCAACGCTCGTCAATCATGGCGCGATCGATGCCGACATGTTTAACGAAACGGCGGGCGAGCACTTTATGGTCTTCGCCAAGATCGAGCCTTTCTTGTCAGAGCTTCGCGAAAAGTTTCAGAATCCCGAAGCGTTCAAGAATCTCCAAAAGGTTATTCTGGACAGCCCGAACGGTGCCGAACGGCTCGCTAAAACGCAGGAATGGTTGAAGGGCATGCAGGCTCAGATGGAGGCAGCACAAGCTGGCAAAGCCGGCGAAGCCTCAGCTTAATTGACTGGTGGGCGAGCATCCCTGCTTGCCCTCCTACACCTTCCACCTTAGGAAAGCAGAGATGTGTGCCGCTCCAGTCGGTTCATATGATCCGCGATCTTCTCCAGAACGCCGACGGCCAGGGCCAGAGCGCGACGCCCGTCTTCGCCTGTCACGGGCGGCTCAATATCATTCTCGATCGCATCCAAAAACGCCGTGATCTCGGCTTTAAGCGGTTCGATATCATTGATCTCCAGGCGATTTATCGAAATACCCTGCAGCGGATGAGCAGCTTCTGGGTTCAATGACGTCACCGAGGCGAATTTTGTTGCGTAGTCCAGCACGACGTACGAGTTCGTCTGATAAAACCGCGTCTTCCTGATTTTTTCCGTTCCTATCCGCGAAGCCGTTATATTCGCGACGGTCCCGTTTTCAAATTCGATCCGTGCATTAGCCGCATCGACCTTATCTGAGATCACCGGAATGCCCACCGCCCTTATCTCCGATACCATTACGTCATCACCGACCAGCCACTGAATGGCATCGAGATCGTGGATCATTACATCGAGCACGACATCGACGTCGAGCGAGCGGTTCGGGAACGGAGACACTCGATGGATCTCAAAATACAGGGGCCGCGTCACATGCGGCCGAAGTGCGACCATTGCCGGATTGTATCGTTCGAGTTGGCCGACCATTAATTTCGCGCCCGACTTTTTCGCCGCGTCGATCATCATGTCGGCCTCGGCGAGCGTTAACGCGATCGGTTTTTCCACGAGAACGTGCACGCCCGCTTTTAAAAAAGCACAGGCGATATCGCAGTGGGTCTCGGTCGGCGTGGCGATCGAAACGGCGTCCACTTTGCCGATCAATTCCTGCCAATCGGTGAACCTCGATGTAGAATGCTCGGCCGCGATCGATTGGGCGTTTTTTTCATCCACATCGCAGATCCCGATAAACTCGACTCGGCGCTCGGCCGACATTTCAGCATAGTTTCGTGCGTGATGCCGCCCGAGACTACCAACCCCGATCGCCGCGACTCTCAGCTTTTGTCCGTCTAACATAATTTGATAACAAAGTGTTTTTCAGCAATACTTTACATTCTCGATCAACATGTCGGAAATTACAACGACCAGTGAAAAAGCACGGCCACGCAAGTTCAGTTTTGCGTGGATCGCCTTTTTGGGGTTCGTCTTGTTTTTTTACTTCTTTGGACTGACGATCCCATTTTTGGGTCCCGATGAACCGCGATATGCCCAAGTCGCTCGCGAGATGATGGAACGCGGCGATTGGGTAACGCCGACACTCGGCGGATTTAATTGGTTCGAAAAGCCGTCGCTACTCTACTGGCTGGAGATCCTCGCTTACAAGGTGTTCGGGATCGGCGAATTTGCCGCCCGCCTGGGTCCTGCATTGTTCGGTCTTGGGACGATCGCCAGCCTTTGGTTCCTTGGCAAAACCGCCGACCGTGAAAAGCCAGGTACACTCCGTAACGCAAATTGGCTCGCTTTGATCGGTGCTAGTACGCTCGGGATCGTCGCATTTTCGCGCGGAGCAAGTTTCGACATCATCATCACATTTCCGATAGCCGCTGCCCTCGTAAGCTTTTACTATTGGTATTCGAGAGATGAACGAACATCGTCCGGCTCAACGGTTTCTTACTTCCCACTGCCGCTTCTTCTCTTTTATTTCTTTATCGGGTTGGCACTGCTCGCAAAAGGGCTTATAGGTATCGTTTTCCCGATCGGGATCGTCACCTTCTATTATGTGCTTTCACTCCGTTTACCGGACCGCGTATTTATCGCCAGCCTTGTCTGGGGAACACTCATTTCCCTGATCATCGCCGCAACGTGGTACGTGCCCATGTATCTGGCCCATGGTGAGACGTTTATCGATGAGTTCATAATTCAGCAGCATTTTCAAAGGTTTCTTTCGAACAAATATCAGCACCCGCAACCCTTTTACTTTTTCTTTTGGGTCTTGCCATTGCTGACAATTCCATGGGCTCCATTCTTCCTTGGAGCGATCTGGAGTTACGTCACGGGGTTGATTCGCCCGAGGGCCGATATTGGCAATGAAAACACTGATCGATCCGATAATGATCCGCGATCGTTGTCTCGATTCGCGATCGCCTGGCTATTTGTACCGCTTGTATTCTTTTCGCTGTCCGGGTCGAAGTTGCCGGGATACGTACTTCCCGCCGTTCCCGCCGCGGTGGTCCTCATCTGGCTTTTCTTGAAACTAAGGCTTGAACGCAGTCAAAATTGGCGGAGAGCGACGGCGACGATCGGTGCATCGTCATTGCTCATTTCTACTGGTTTGCTGGTTTGGGTAGTTCCGCGGTATGCGGAAACGGACTCAGTGAAGGGCTTGATCGCCGCGGCAAATGGTGCCGGACATTCGACTGAAAAGATCCTCTGTCTAAATACGCTCTCGCACAACGCCGAATTCTATGCCGCCGGCCGTCTCGTCCGCGATGAGGCCGGGCATCAACGCCGCTTTTATGCTCCGGCTGAGATACGCACCGAGATCGAAGCCCAAAACGGTTATCCCGTCCTTGTACTTGCGCCGATCGAGAATGTGTCGCTGCTCACCCGGAACGACACTCTAAACTCGCGGATCCTCAGTGAAAACGGCGAATTGGCGATCGTCGAGGTCGCACTAAAATAGACCAGGTCCAACAGACTTCAGTTTGTTGGTATCACCTCTCTGACGCCCTCCGCAGCCTGTCCATCAAAGCCGCCCCGATCCCGCTCTCGCTCACCGTTTCGCAATAAATGATCTTTAGCCCGTCGCGGTCGCACCTGCGAAAGAATTCAAATAACTCATGAGCGTATTCCTCGACCGTAGAACAGATCCGTTCCACATCAACCGCCATATCCAGCCTTCGAAGGCCAATATAGGCCGCATGATCCGTCTGTAACGGCCGCGGCGGGATCAAAACGACCCTCGCGTTTGGAGCATAATGCTGGTGCCGCATTCCCGGACTCCTGGCAATATCCGACGTGTCCTGCTCAACCGCCACAGTCTGGGGTTCAATCTGTTGCAACGCCTCCAACGAGATCGCACCCGCTCTCAGTAAAACAGGTATATCCCCCGTACAATCCACAACCGTTGACTCGAGCCCGATCTCGGTCGCCACGCCCTGCAAAATGCAGTCGATACGGCCATCCAGGTCTTCATAAACGGCTTCCCACGTGGTCGGGCTCGGCTTGCCCGACAGATTTGCCGACGGGGCAACCACGGGAGTTCCGCAAGCGTGAATAAACCGTCGAGCAACCTCAAATCGCGGCATACGCACGCCGATCGTATTCAGGCCCGCCGTCGCGATCATCGGCACGCGGTCCGATTTGTTCAAAACCACCGTAAGCGGGCCGGGGAAAAATGCGTCTATAAAACGCTTCGCACTCCCGATCAGCTCCGACGTCAGTTCCTCGATCTGTTCGACATTCGCGACATGTGCGATCAACGGATTATCCGCCGGCCGCCGTTTCGCCTCAAAGATCTGCCGTATCGCGGCCACATCAAAAACATTTGCCCCGAGCCCGTAAACGGTCTCGGTGGGAAAGCCGACGATCCCGCCGGTTTTGATAAACTCGGCAGCCGTTTCGGGTGATTCTGTTAGAACGGTTTCCACGATGTCGAGTGTCCCCGAAACCTCAATTAAAAGCAAAGTCGAGGACCTGTCGAAATCGGCTCCGCCTTTTGCAAACTCTTGATATAGATCATTCCGCGACAAGAGAAAACGAAGGCCCGACTTTCACAGTCCACGCGTATTCGCGGTACCAGACAGATACTACACCTTGTTTTTTGTTAAAATGGGCATCTAAGAGTTTGAGTTGAGCAAGGCAGGCTAGCATTATGAATTATCAAGAAACCACCTTAAAGACCCGCTTCCGGCGAGTGTTGATGTATACAGTAGCCGTTGCGGGCGCCGTTCTGCTGCTCGAACACGGGTTTGCGGCCATATTCGGTGAACAAGCAGTGCCCACGGTTTTGGCGCAGCAGCAAGATCCATTTCTGTCGCGGCGGATCGACCAGATCGAGAATCGCTTCTACCAGATCGAATCAAGAATAGACCGGGTCGAATCGGCTACGCGTCCGACGCTTTCGTCGCCGCCGTTGACGTCGAATGTCAATGATCAGGAGATCCGGTTTCTGCGTCAGCAGATCGACGTTTTGCGGACAAGGCTTGGCGAGGCTGAGTGCGGCCTCCTGCACGTCGACGAACGCACGCTTACGCCAGCCGCAAGAGCCGCTCGAACGAAAAGCACGTCCGGCTCGGAACCCTGTCGGAGCAATCCAGGAACGCCCATAGCCCTGTCCGTTCGGCCGTGAAGAGCGAATAGTGAATAGTGGACAGTGAATAGTTAAGACTGTCGATTCTCATTTCTATTCTGGCCACTGGCCACTGACCACTGCCTATTTCGCTCCGTCGGTGACCATCGCGACTAGGCGGTCGATCGCGTCGCGTCGCCTTAGTCCGGGGCCCGGGTTCACGTTCCATGCGGTGTAAACAACGACCATGTCATACTCGGGCAACACCATCGGCTGCTGCCCGCCAAAGCCATTCCCGCTCCAGGCCATCATCTTGTTATCAGTGCCGTACGGGTACAACCACCACTTCAAGCCGTACTTCGCCGGCGGCCCGAGATCCATGTGCGGCGTTAGCGAATCCTTAACCCACTCGGGCGACACTATCTGCTTCCCTTCCCATTTGCCGCCCTGCAGGAACAAGTACCAAAGCTTTGCCACATCACGCGGACGCAGGTAAATTCCGCCCTCGGCGTCGACTAGGCCGCTGGGCGAACGTTTCCAAAAGTGCTGTTTGATGCCCAGCGGCGTAAACAGATACCGCACTGCGTAATCCTCGATATCCATTCCCGTCGCGACCCGAAAAACCTGTGCGAGGATCTGCGTCGCACCGGAATTGTACGCAAACGTCTTGCCCGGCTCGAAGGCCATCGGCCGGTTGATCGTGTATTCGACCCAGTCCGGTGCGGCCTCCATCTGGCTGCCGGTGTTCTTCGGATCCGAGTATGGCAGTCCCTCATTCCAGTCCAGCCCGGCCGACATTGTCAGCAAATGCCGGATGGTCATCCGCCGCTTGCGGTCGTCGATATTCGCGACCTTTGATTCGTCAAAGTACTTCAATACCGGCGTGTCGATATCCGGAAAGTCCCCACGCGTGCGGGCCACGCCGACGATGATCGACGTAATAGTTTTCGACACCGATTGCAGCGTGTGCATATCGCCCCGCTGGTACCACGGGTGCCACCATGAGCTGTAATAGTTGTACGGCCCGCTCGGATCGTGAGCGTTCAGCGGGCTCTGTTTTTTGGCGTCCTCACCGTAGATCTTGTCGTAGTCATGCGGGTATTTTTTATCGAAAACCAGCTTGCCGTGACGGATGATCGTGAGTCCGTCGATATTGCCGAACTTGCCCGAAGCAATTTCCGTATCGAATGCCGACAAGAGCTTTTCATCGATCCCGACCGACTTAGGTGATGCCGACGGCCAATCGGCCTGCTGTGCCTGGGCGGCGATAGCGAAGAGCAAAACGAACAGAATTAATTTCTTTGTCATTTCAAATTGTTGAGGCGTCGTCGATTTTCTTAAGTTTCTGCACGACTGATACGCACTAAGTGCGCGTTGCGTTTCGTAAGAGTCGCATGTCGTCAGTAATGCGAAACAAAAACAGGGGGATCGAGACCAAGGTATTAATGACCACAATCTCATCTAAGCACGGAACTTATGCTAACAAACATGCCTGTCGTTTCATCTTTAATTAGTATGAATAAATATCCAAGCTTTATATTGCTGTTGGTGTGTCTTTCTATTGCTGCCTCCGGCCAAATGTCCACAAAGGCTCCGCGGATAAACGCACCCGCCGCGATATTGCACGATCAGGACATGCCTGTTTTCATTTCGGGCCTGACACCCGATGCCGTTTATGGCGTACGGACGGAGTTTGTGTCGCGTGCCGGGACTGTCTGGCGGTCGGAGTGTCAATTTCGTTCCGACGCCAAAGGCAATATCGATCTCGCAACCGCCGCGGCGATCTCCGGTTCGTACACGGGCGTCGATTCCCTCGGCATTTTCTGGTCGATGGAAAATACAAAGGAAAAACAGACCGATCCTTCGCTTTTCGAATCCGACGACCAGAGCGTCGTCACTATCTCGGTCCGCGAAAGCGAAAAGATCATCGCTACTCAAACCGTGGTCCGCCGACTTCGCCAAACTGGCATTTCGACAGTTGAGATTCGGACGCCCATCACCGGCACTTTTCTCCAACCTTCACAAACGGGCAAGCAGCCCGGCGTTATCGTTCTCGGCGGGTCCGAAGGCGGTATACTGCGTTCGCGTGCTGCGTTGATCGCGTCGCACGGCTACCCGACATTGGCCCTCGCATATTTCGGTGCCGAATCGCTCCCCGATGATCTCGAACGGCTTCCCGTCGAAAATGTCGACCGCGCCGTCGAATGGCTTCGGCATCAGCCGGGCGTCGATCCGCAACGCATTTTTGTCCTCGGCGTATCAAAGGGAGCTGAGCTTGCACTGCTCACCGCATCGCGAAATCCCGCTATCAAAGGTGTCATCGGTATCGCTCCAAGCTCAGTTGTCTTTCAATGCCTGAGTCGCGGCAGGCCTGCCGCATCCTCATGGTCCGCGACGGGCGGCGAAGAACCTTACGCCCCATTTGTCGCCAGCGAGACCTTTGACAAAACGCACCGTCTAACCGATCTCTACCTCGCGAGCCTCGCCGCCGCTCCGGCCGCGTCACGCATTCCGGTCGAAAAGATCGCGGGTCCGGTCCTGCTGATCTCCGGCCGCGACGACGCTCTCTGGCCGTCGTCCAAAATGGCGACCGAGATCGCTGACCGGCTCGCCGATCACCATTTTAAATACGCCGTCACCAACCGTATCTTCGATGATGTTGGCCACCATTCCGGGCATGTTCCTTTTCGCCCGACACGCGATTCGGTCTCACTCGGCGGCACCGCCAAAGCACTGGCGCACGCCTATCCGGAGGTCTGGACGATGATCTTCGCCTTTCTGTCGCGAAAGGCATGATTTGTTCTTTTAGAGCGAATTCGGCCGGCGTTGATGACCCCGAAGGAGCATCGAGTCACGATCTTTTAATAGACCGAACGAGTATCTGGGGGTTAGGTGCGTTTCCTTGCTCTCTCGAATTTTAGTGTTCGCATATTGTTGAATGGTCGCGAGTGGCAAGAAGAGGCGTTCGCGAGTGCGGACGGATTGCTGCTCGACAGGCAGGTCGGACATCCCCGAATCCTGACTGACGGTGACAATGGCACATTTCAATTTTGGGTCTATGGTTGTGATTTTATCAGAACAAGTTAATTGGTCGCGGGTTCACTATTCTGTTCCCTTTTACCGGATTCCGTGATAACGTGTGCGAATGCAGGAGGGGTTATGAACGTAAGGTTATTGAGCATTTTTATTGCGGCCCTTATCGTCTTCGGTTCTACGGCGGCGGACGGGCAGGTATTTAAGAGCAAAGACGGATACAGGATTGAGGTCGAGTTTGTCCAGATGCCGGAATGCCCGATAAATATCAGCGTCCAAAGCACCGATCTCAACCGAACGCCGGATGAGCAGAGCATCATGTTGAAGATCGAAAATACGTCGGCCAAGGCGATCCGTGCCTACGCCATGATCTCGGGCGGCAGCCAGCACCCAAACCTGCATACTGCAACATTTCCGACCGCTTCGTTCGCGGCGGGTAAAGCGATCTATCGCAGCATTTGGCCAAATTCACAGGACCATTACTATTTTTTCTTTGACTACATTCTTTACGCCGACGGGACCACGTGCGGCTGGAATAACCACCACCGTTCGATCCAGATCGAGAGCTATCTTGCGTCTCGTCAAAAAGCGATCGCCCGAATAAAAGATATGGCCTCCAAATACAAAGACCCCGACGAGATCCTCGCCGAGCTAGAGAAAGTCGGTGCCTACTACTCGATGGACAATCCCGGGCTGCCAAACCCCGACACCATCAAACGGATGCCGCGGAGTGCCTACGAACACCTGATAAACCAGCTGCGGCACCTGAACATCCGCCAAAAAGACGCCATCGAGATCGCTCTGGCCCTAGAACTCGAAACCCCGGAGATCGTCAAGGATCCTTGATCTTCGCAAACCAAGCATCAATCCGCAGGGTGGCCAGCGGCGAACTCCTCCACCTACTGACCACCGTCAACTGACTAACATTATTTCAGCCCGTATGTTGCCAAGACGTACGGGCTTCTTTTTGTTTGGGATTAAAGGGTCTAGAGTCCTTGAAAGCGACAAATGTAATAGCGTCAGAAGCATCCCAGCGTAGGAAGATCTTTGGTCCGGCTCCACCCGGCGCTCTTATATATGTCCCTTGCAGAGACACCTATAAATCACACAACTCCCAACCTGGCAGCTAACAAGCTAGAATATAATTCGTGACGATCGCTGAAAAACTCAAATCGCTGCCAATCGCCTCCGGCATCTACATTCATAAGAATGCAGCCGGTCGGATCATCTATGTCGGCAAGGCCAAGAACCTACGCAGCCGCGTACGGCAGTATTTTCAATCGAGCCGCAACCTAGACCCCAAAACGCGGCAGTTGGTAAAGCTGATCACTGATTTCGAGTTTATCGTTGTGGATAATGAGGTCGAGGCGTTGGTACTCGAATCCAACCTGATCAAAAAGCATAAACCGCGGTTTAACGTGCTGCTCAAGGACGACAAGTCCTATCCGCACCTGAAGCTGACCAACGAACCGTATCCAAAGGTCGTCGTAACCCGACGGATCGTCCGAGACGGATCTTTTTATTACGGTCCTTTTTTGCCAGCCGTTTTGGCCCGGAAGACGCTCAACTTGGTAAATCGTGCCTTTCAGCTCCGGACCTGCGAGATCGAGATCGACGGCAAATTGCCCCGACCATGTCTCGAATACCATCTAAAACGCTGTCTCGGCCCATGCGTAAAGGGCCTGTGCACGCAGACCGAGTATCAGGAGGCGGCCGCGGACGTTCGCATCCTACTCGAGGGCAAAAACAAGGAGCTTGCCAAGGTGCTCGAACAGCGAATGTGGCAATTCTCAGAGCAGAACAAGTTTGAGTTGGCGGCCCGTTATCGCGACCTGCACCGCACCGTGCTCTCGCTCAGCGAGCAGCAAAAAATGGCGACGACCGCCGACCGCGATGTCGACATCTTGGGCTTTTATCGCGAGCGGCAGCGGCTCGCCCTCCAGCTATTTACGATGCGCGAGGGCCGGATAGTCGGGAGAAGAGAGTTTTTTTGGGAGGACGTGGCGGAGGACGATTCGTTCAACGCGGCGGAGTTTTTGCGTGATGTTTTGCTGCAATATTATTCGACCGATTACGTGCCGCTCGAGATTCACGTGCCCCAGGATTTCGACGACCGGGCCGTGCTCGAAGCACTCTTGACCGAACGCCGCGGACGGCGGGTCAAAATCCTCGACCCGCGACGCGGCTCCAAAAAAAGTATGGTGGAACTGGTCGAAACCAACGCCAAGATCGCCTTCGAACAGCGTTTCCGAGTATTAAAACCCGACAGTGCCAAGGTTCTGGAAGAGCTGCAGGAACTGCTCGAACTGTCGTATTTCCCCGAACGGATCGAGTCGTTCGACATCTCGAATATCTCCGGTTCCGAGAACGTCGCGGGTATCGTCGCATTCGAAAACGGCAAGCCGGCGAGGGCCAATTACCGACGGTTCATCATTAAGTCGGTCGACGGAGCAAACGATTTTGCGTCAATGAACGAGGCCGTTTTCCGCCGGTATAAACGCCAAAAAGAGGAAGGAAAACCGCTTCCTGAACTGATTTTCATTGATGGCGGCAAAGGCCAGCTTTCCGCGGCAGCCGCCGCGATGCAGGCTCTCGACCTCGAACAGATAATGCTCGTCGGCCTCGTCAAACCGCCAAAACGCCACAGCGACATCTCGCACCTGCTAATTTACGGCCGCGAGGACCAGCCGATCCCTTTCGACCGTCATTCGCTGGCCTTCCGTCTGATCCTTCAGATCCGCGAGGAAACTCACAAAACGGCGATCGAGTTTCACCGAAAACGCCGCGAAAAACGCGACTTTTCGTCCGAGCTTTCCGAGATCCCAGGTGTCGGAGACAAGCGAAAAATGAAGCTTCTTCGAAACTTCGGTTCGATCGAGCGAATAGCTCAAGCGACTGTCATCGAATTATCCCCATTTGTCGGCCCCAAAACCGCCGGCGATATTGCCAAACACTTTGAAGGCCAGCGTAATCTCGGAGCCGGCTCAGCCGTTGCCGACGATTTGCCTTTCGAATAAGTCATTGACATTGGCCGCTTAATCGGCTATTTTTCGTCTGTTTAACCCCACATTAATAACCTCAAGGGCTTTACGGGTATTTTTCTGTTTGGGAGACCTCATCATGCTTACACGAGTTATCGCTGCTACGGTTGCCGGAGGCATCGTTTTCTATGTCGTCG
Source organism: Pyrinomonadales bacterium (assembly GCA_038245555.1). GTDB lineage: Bacteria > Acidobacteriota > Blastocatellia > Pyrinomonadales > Pyrinomonadaceae > OLB17. The sequence continues at coordinate 15,512 of JBBRSH010000076.1, forward strand.
GTTTTGTTTTATTCGCCATGATCCTCGACCCGATGTTGAAGCCGTATATGAATCAGTTTCCGGGGCTCATGAAAGAGCCGATGCCGGATCTGATCTTTCTGCCGCTTTGGAACCTATCCATGGCTTTCCTCTTCGCCGTCGTTTTTGAAAAATGGGCTGGCATCCGCACGTTTGTTGGCGGATTGAAGGGCGGCTTCCTTTTGATGATCATTGTTTCACTAATAATCGACCTTAACCTTATCGCCTTTATGAACGTCTATAAGGGCCCGGTCGGTCCGATCATCGTGATCGCCGCTTCGATCTTTATTGGAACACTGGCCGCCGGAGTCGTCGGAGCCGTACTTGGATTGATGAACAAGAACGCTGAGTCTTAAATCGCATTTCCGGGTTTTTAGACATAGGCTTTTTCAAGGGGCTTCGGAAACGATCCGGGCCCGCGGCCGAACGAATGCGGAACAGCGACGATACCGCAAATGTTCGGAGGCGGGCCCGAAGCCTTCAAAAGCCGCGATCGGTTTAGTTTTTCTTGACGTAGCTCTTGTGAACGACGACCTTCGATTTTTCGTCTCTAGCCTCGAACATCACGTTTTCTTTGTCCTCGCGGGTTCTAAGACTGGCACCCGCACCTATTTTTTGATCCCTGGAAGCGGCCCTTTCTACATCCTGCATAAAGCCTTTGACGGCATCCGCCCTGACCGGATCCGCAAGCCTAACGCCCCGAGCCTCGGACACGGCCTCCGTCGCTGAAGCCTTTAGCATTTTTTGCCAGAGTTTTTTGAACAAGGCATTCGATACATAGACGTCGGCACTATTGATCCGTCCGTTTATCGCCATTGCATAGCCGATCACGTCTGACTGGCCGTTAATGGCACCTGCGAGGCTTTTGATATATTCGTCGATCGTCACAACAACCTTTTTGTTCTCAAGGCTAAGCTGCAGACTCGAACTCGATTTTTCGGAAGCCACCGTTCCGCCGACGTTCTTGGCGAGTCTCGCTTGTGCTTCGCTGACCTGGTTCCAAACTTCCTGCTGCGAACGTGCTCCGTTGGCCGCCATCTTGAGGTCCCGGGTGACGATACGGTCGTTCGAGCTAGTAAACTTGCTCGAATCTTCCTCACCGCGTTTTGTCCACCGTCCATGTTCGACGCAGAATGAGTCGATCTTTACGCGTCCCGAACGTGCAGGGATGATTATGCTAACCGCCAGGATGCGATCCTGTTTGCCGCCCTTGACGATGTCGCCGGACTGGATAAAAACATCTAGTTCCTTCGATAGATTCTCGACCTCAAGCTCGTTGACTTCGGATGTTTCGTACACAACTAGCAGTTTTCTCTCCATTGCTTCCTGCAGCGTAATGACGTTACCCTTCGTGTTCTGGTCCTTGCCGTGGATCAGGAAAATAGTCAGGTTCTTGTACGTGACGGGTGCGGAGATCCGATAATCGTCCTTTTGGGCGGCCGCCATTCCGGTAAAAGCGGCACATAGGATCACCGCGGTAAACACTCTCGCTAAGTTTCGCAAGTTCATAAATATACTCCTTGGTTTCTACTGGATTTCTACTCGGGAGAGCGTCTCCTTATGATTAGTGAACGAGGAAGCGGGAAATTTCTTGCAGACCGCTTGGACGAAAGATTTTATGGGGAATAAAATACTGTTGTCGCGGCATTTGATAGGTTGGTCTTAAATATCAAAGCCAATTGGAGAAATGATGAAATATTTGACCGCGTTCATGACGTTTACGCTTTTTGCGGTTGTCCTGTTGTTTTCGCTCACGGCATCGGCTCAACCTGCCGCCCCATCGACGATCGTCACGGTCGACGATGCCGTTAAGAACGCATTGACGGTCGGAGCTTCATCACCCGCGTTCTCACTTAAGGACAGTTCCGGCAAGCTTGTGAGCAGCAAAGAGCTTCTCAAGGAAGGCAATATGGTCCTGGTCTTTTACCGCGGATCGTGGTGCCCATTCTGCAATCTATATCTTCGCAATTTACAAAAACGGTTGCCCGACATTACCGCGGCCGGCGGCAAGCTTGTCGCGGTTTCCGTCGAAAGCCCCGATGCTTCGATGGCAGTTGCTAAGAAGAACGAGGTGCAGTTCACCGTACTTAGCGATCCCGGGCTGGCAGTCGCGAGGAGCTTCGGCATCGTTTATCAACTTCCGGCCGCAACCGACGAATCGTACCGCTCGCGGGGCCTCGACGTGGCAAAACACAACGAGATGGAAAAACCGGAACTCCCGCTTGCCGCAACCTACATCATCAACAAAAAGGGCAAGATCGTTTACGCCTTTATCGAAAACGACTATAAGAAGCGGGCCGAACCCGACGTTATCATCGAGAACCTCAAAAAGATCGGGAAATGATCCGCAGTGTCGAAATTCGATAGAGACGCGACAAATTTGAACCTCCCCTGTCGCTCGATGTTTTAGGTTTACCCTCAACTTAAGTTAGAATGTCACAATTCTTTCTTTCAGTTAGTGGAGGACCTAAATGATCAGATCGTTAATTACATTGGGGATGATCACGTTTGCGATGTCGTTTTGTGGGCTGACGGACAAGCTTAAGTCGCTTTCCGGTGGAACGAGCAATTCGAACTCGACAACTACAAGCTCAAATTCGTCGTCAAATTCGACGTCATCGTCATCCGGTGCCGAGAAGGCAAAACCCAGCTCTGCCCAACAGGCGATCATCGATGGCGGCACTGAAATCAAATGGGACGACCAGGGCGTGTCCTGGAGACTGCCGTCGGGTTGGAAAAAGATGGACGTCAAGAAGGAGACGTTTAACTATCAGTCGCCCGACAACGCGTTCCTGCTTGTAAATATTTCGGTCATGCCCGACAGCTTTCCGATGGATGTCAGTATGAAAGCGTATTACGACCAAGCGATGGACCAGCTCAAAAATGGAAAATACGAATCGGTAAAGATGGTTGAGATCGACGGTATTAGCGGGGTTGAATTCGTCGAAGCGATGCCCGAGGAAAAGAGCGGGCCCCGTCGGCATCAGTGGATAGCTTATCGTACGTATCTCGGTCAAAAACAGCAGCTTAACGTAATGACCTCAACCAAGGGCACAAACTTCGAAAAGCACAATGACGATTTTCCAGCGATCCTTTATTCGATGAAGGTCGTTAAATAGTCGGACAGGCATTTGGGGGAGCATAAGATCGGGCGGCTGGATATTGCCCCAGCCGCCCAAATTTTCTCAGAGATCACAATTTATGCACTGGCACTTTGCTGAAACGCTCTGGAGGCAGCAGCGTTGTCAAAGAATTCGCGAAACGCTAATTGTCATGTAGCGTAGGAGCATCGGCGTGGGGGACGAAACATTTGCGGCATCGGGCCTCGTACTTGTCCGACGCCCCGACCTCGACACGTGCCTCGGACTCGACCGTTCTCTGCGAATAATTTGCCGTCGCACCACATTTTACGCAGATCGCGTGGGTTTTGGTGATAAATTCGGCGACGGACAGCAACTGCGGCATCGGCTCGAATGGCCGTCCGGTGTAGTCCTGATCGAGACCCGCGACGATGACGCGTTTGCCTTCCTCGGCCAATCGATTGACCGCGTCGATGATATCCATATCGAAGAACTGGCCCTCGTCGATCCCGACCACTTGAGTGTCGGCCAGGACCTGGCTCATCATTTCAGCAGTTGTAGAAACCGGTGTGGAGCCGTGCGTTTGGCCTGAATGCGAGGCGATCTCTTCCTTGGAATAGCGGGCGTCGATCTTCGGCTTAAAAACCTGTACCCGCTGCCGGGCAATGCGTGCCCGGTTCAGTCGTCGGATCAGCTCTTCGGACTTGCCGGAGAACATCGATCCGGCGATGACCTCAACCCAACCGGTGCCATTGACTCGTGTTTTACGGCGTTCTTCGGTATTGTCGAACGCAAATTCTTCAACCATATCTTGCTTCGTTAGGACTCTTGCGGAAATACGATTATAGAAAAAATCGCGGCTAAGAGAAAACGGGCAAGAACGGAATATCCGACTAAATTAATTGTTGATCGTAGCGAGAGTTGCTTCGAAAACTTCGTCTATATCGAGGTCGTCGAGGATGTGGCCGTTCAGCACTCGAAGTTTTTCCGTAAACGGCAGAAACGTGTCCGGAGCACGCATGTCCAGAAGCAGAACGATGGGCGTGCCGCCCAGCGCCGCCAGGTGCATGGGCCCCGTGTCGTTGGTGATAAAAACGCTGAGCATCGATACCGCAGCCATACACGTCAGCAGGTCCAATCCTTCGACGAGGACGGCCGAATCAGGAAATAACGACCTTATCGGGTCAGCAAGGCGGCTTTCTTCTGGCCCGAGAAATACGAGCACATCCCGTCCATCTTTCGTGATCAATCTTCTGGCCAACTCGGCAAATTTTTCAAGACTCCAGCAGCGGCTCGGATGTCCGGCACCGACAAACAGGCCTACCGAATTTGCCGCGTTTATACCGGAACGCTCAAAAATGAGGCTTGCATCGGTTATGTTCGATTCAGGTGGCGATATTTTTATCTCGGATGCGGTAGGCGTTATGCCGAGCGGCCCGACGACGTCAAAATATCGGTTTGTAAGGTGTTTCGATTTGTCCTCCGGCGGCGGCGAAACGGGAAATTTAGCCAGGCGATCGAGCGACCTTCCTTCTCGAACCGCATAGAGTCGCGATCTGGCTCCAGAAAGGTAACCGATGATATTCGTTTCGTAAAAACTGTTGAGATCAATGATCAGGTCGAACTTACGGGCACGGATCTGGCGGACGAGCTTGTAAAGCTGGTGGATGGACCAGAACTTATTACTGTCACGCAGCGCGACGCGGTCGACAACGATCTGGTCGTCGGAGACATTTGCGACGCGAACGATGTCGGCTCCCGGCTGGCCGATCAACAGAGTGATGCGGGCACTCGGAAATCGCGTGCGAACAGCCGTTAAGACCGGCAAGCTTAGGATCACGTCGCCAAGCTGGCCGAAATCGATGACCAAAATATTATGAAATTCCAGATCCTCGTCTGCCACGCCATCTCCTAAACCAGAAGATCGGTGCCGGTCATCGCCGACGGTTTATCGATCCCGAGGAGCCCGAGAATGGTCGGAGCAATGTCGGCCAGCGAACCGTTCGTGCGAAGCTCCCGTCCATCCCGGTGCGGCGTTATGAGGTGAAAAGGTACCGGATTAGCGGTCGTGAGATAGTGCGGTTCGCCGGTCAGGATGTTGGTCATTTCCTCACAATTTCCATGCGATGAGGTGATCATGGCGATACCCGAAGCCGCCCGGACATATTCGACGATACCACCGAGACACGTATCGACGTACTGTATCGCTTCAACTGTTTTATCCAATTGCCCGGTTTCGGCAACCAGGTCACCGGCCGGAAGATTGATCACGAATACGCCGCCCGCGGTCGAGCCAAGTCCCTGGAGAAATTTATCGGCTATCTTAAAGCTTTGCGACTCCGGCCGGTGCTCGACGCTCTCGTCTTTCGGCGTTGGCACCAAAATATGCTGTTCGTCCTGCTGCTGACTGTCCGCACCGCCATTGAAGAAATACGTAAGATGCGGGAACCGTTCAGATTGAGTGATCTTAACGTTCGGAATTCCAAAGCCGGTCAGCACATCCGTCAGAACATCGGCAGCCGGTTCGGAGGGAAATGCGACGGGCAAACCGAAATCCCGATCGTACTCGGTCAAGCAAACTGCATTTAGTATCGGTTTAGCCGATCCGGACGTGTCGGGTACGGCCAGTGACCGGACAAGCTGCCGCATGCCTTCGGGCCGATGATTAAAAAAGACAACCGTGTCACCACTCTCGACCCTGGCAACCGGCACATCAGGTGCGGATTCCAAAACTACCGGTGAGATAAATTCGTCGGCAATACCGCGGAGA
>JBBRSH010000077.1:0-21349 GCA_038245555.1 Pyrinomonadales bacterium
CGCAACCCCGCCGGCCCCCCACCCGACACACCTAGCTCCCTCGTCGCACCCCCGGGGGCGCCCCCACCCCCGGGAGCCCCCCACGGGGGCTAGGCGCACACGCGTGCCGGCACTCCGGGTGACGATGCGGACAAGAGTGTCCGCACTCCGTTCGAAGAGTCCAACGAACACCTTATCTTCCGCGACGGCGTGGTGATGGGGGAGAACGTCATCAAGCTCGATTTCACTTCGCCGATATTGACCAGCGGTTCGGCGATCACGCGGTACATCGACAAAGAGGACGGTGCGGAATACATCTATTCGCTCTTCGTCCCCAGCGACGCAAGCACGGCGTTCCCGGTGTTTGACCAGCCGGATCTGAAGGCGAGGTTTGAGCTAAATGTTCTTGCGCCAAAAGAATGGAAGATCGTGTCGAACGATTTCCTGAAATATGAGCACGAGTGCTTCATTCCGATTCATAGTAACGAAAAAATACACTGCCCGATTCCGGACGGAATGCAAGATATAGGTTTCGCCGAAACCAAACCCATTAGCACCTACGTCTTCGCATTCGCGGCGGGGCCGTGGGAGCGTGTCAGTGACGCAGGTGTCGGTAGCCCGCACGTAAGTAAGGGCGGGACTCCCGCGGGTGTCAACGTCGGGCCACCAACACGTACGCAGTCAACGGACAGTGTTGCGCCCTCCCTCACGGTCGGGCGACCGACACGCTCCGCCGATCCAAAGGAGAGCACCGTGCCGGGTGAGGTGTTTGTTCGGAAGTCCCAACTCGGGAAGTACAAGCCGCACGCGGAAGAGGTCGTGAGGCTCCGAGATGCCGCCATTCAGCACCTCGAAACCTACTTCGACTACAAATTCCCGTTCCCGAAGTATGACATTGTTCTGATCCCCGAATTCCCGTTTGGCGGGATGGAGCATGCGGGGGCGACTTTTTTGAGGGAATCAAGCGTTATATTCCCGACCGAGCCGACGGCGAATGACTATATTTCGCGGGCCAATCTGATATTTCACGAGACGGCGCATCAGTGGTTTGGGGACACGGTGACGATGCGATGGTTTGACGACCTGTGGCTAAAAGAGGGCTTTGCCGAGTTTATGGCGTACAAGACCTTGGAGAAGGTGATGCCGCAGTACAACGCCTGGAAGGTCTTTTACGAACGCAACAAACAGGCCGCCTACCTGACCGACTCGACACGCGGCACGACGCCCATCTACCAGCCGATCGACAACCTCTCATCCGCAAAATCCGCCTACGGCAACATCGTCTACCGCAAAGCCCCGTCGTTCCTCCGCCAAGCCGAGTTCTACCTCGGCCCCGACAAATTCCAAACCGCCGTCCGTGCGTTTTTGAAGAAGCATGAATATGCAAACGCTGGTTGGGAAGATCTGGTGAAGGAGTTTGAGGTAGCGAGTGGGCAGGATCTGAAAGAATGGGCAAGTATTTGGGTTAAGAAGCCCGGGTTACCTATATTCAGAGTTGTAAATAACCCTTACAAGATATTCGGTGACATAATTTACCTCCCCGGAAGTCCACCCCCACCTAAAAATAGTGAAATATCTGTTGATTCCTATCGAGACATAGAACAGAAAGAGAGCTTGGGCAACGATGGGCTTTGGCCATCATCCTTAAATATTTTGGTTAGAGATAAGGCTGGGTTAAATAGAATTCAAAGGATAAGATTCGGGAAGAACGAATCGAAAACCAGTATTTATGAGGACGATTCGGAAGGAATTGACGCCTTTGTCCGAGCTTTAAACAAATCCGGACCGCCAGCATTTATCTTCCCAAACTACCAAGACTACGGCTACGGCATCTTCCTGCTCGATGACAAGAGCCGCGATTACGTCCTGAAAAATATCCAGAACGAAAAAGACGACTTTCTCCGCACAATGATGTGGGGCTCTCTCTGGGACAGCGTCCGCGAAGCCGAGCTTGATCCAAAGGAGTATGTTGAGCTGGTGATAAAGAACATCGCCACCGAGAAAGACGAGGGCACGATCCAAACCCTGTTGGGCCGCGTCTCGACCGCGATGAACTACTATATCGACTCGCCCCCAATGCAGAAGCCCGCGCGTGAGCAAGGGTTTAACGAGCAACTTCCGGGTCAAGCCCTTGCTAACGCGCGGGCCTCCGCACCCGGAGCCGACCTTCAGACCCGTCTCGAAAACATGCTCATCGAACGAATGCAGAACGCCCCGACCCTGGGCCAGCGGATCACATATTACCGGGCGTTTTTGAATAATGTCTCGACCGAGAGATCAAGACAAGTCCTTTCAGAGATCTTAAATCTCAAATTTCAAATTCCAAATTTCAAACTAAAGACCAAAGACCGCTTCGACATCGTCACCCGCCTCGCGATCCTTGGCGACGCCGAGGCACCGAAGCTACTCGCTGACCTCGAAAAAACCGAGACCTCCGACGACGCCAAACGATACGCATACGCCGCCCACGCAGCATTTGCCACCAAAGAGAACCGCGAAAAGTTCTGGATCGACTTCATAAATAACAAAGAAATCTCCGAGAACTGGATCGAAGCCGCCATCGGCCCGTTCAACTCCATCCGCCACTCCGATCTCTCGCTGCCCTTTCTCCAGCGGGCCCTTGCCGAACTCCCAAACCTAAAACGCACCCGAAAGATATTCTTTGTAAACGGCTGGCTCTCCGCCTTCATCGGCGGCCAACGCAGCGAACAGGCCCTCGCGATCGTCAACAAGTTTTTGGCGGATAATCCCGGGCTGGACCGTGATCTGAGGCTGAAGATACTGGAAAATGTCGACCTGATCGAAAGAGCGGTGAAGATCCGTGCGAAATACGTAAACAATTAACCACAGATAAACACGGATGGACACAGATATGAAACGATATTTCTGCTTTCCATCTGTGTTAATCCGTGTCCATCTGTGGTTTCATTCTTTTCTTTGACACGAGGCAGAGCCATTTCCGCACAGCACTGCGGCACAGCCGCTACGATCGAAGGCCCGGTGTTGGGCAAGTCCTAGCCGCGCGGATGCGTATTATCATTGCAACACGCCGCTATCTTTGCTACAATCATCGTCCGGATCAGTTCGCCGGGAGATCAAGGACATGGACGAAAACTGGGTGGAATTTGACGAGAGGCGGCCGGTGCGCGGCGACGAGTACCATTTGACCCTTAATGATAGAGGCGAATTCATGATGAACCGGTGCCTTTATGAGGGCCTCGGAAGTCCGGAGGCGGTAACGCTTCATTTCGATTCGGCCAACGACCGGATCGGGCTGCGGAAAGCCGATAAGAGGCTTCCAAATGCAGTGCTCGTTCGAAAATTTCTCGACAGTGGCGGCCGGGTGGTCCGTTCAAAATCGTTTATGGGCAAATGGGACATACGCCTTGGCGGCACCTACTGCTTCCCGCAATCCACGATCGAGAACGGCATGCTCATCCTGCCGCTCGCAACCCGCTACCACGTCTCGAGCCCGCGGCGAAAGTAGCAGCACACTGCTACTGCTAATTCGCCGAAGCCCGCAGATGGATCAATTCGCGCTCTGGTGGCAGATCTAAAAGATATTTAGCCACGGGAGTGCACGAATTAAGAACAAATTGATCCGCGAAGAATGTGCCGAACGCTTTCATCGGGACACTGTCGATCGGGGAAAAACGTTGACTTAGTGACCGATAGCGTAGAAAATCTATGAAGGCCTCTCCACCGGGGGCTTTGTTAGTCCCTGACGCCCAAGTCAAAGAGCACCTGCCCAACCCCATTCACAGCTCGTCATTCAAATCATCCCGTTTCCTGACCATCGATGCCCTTCGCGGCGTCGCGGCGTTTATGGTTGTCCTTTTTCACGCGTTCGGCGGTGGGACGGTTTTTAGGATGACTGCCACGGGCGAGCTTAGTGCGAGGGATGCATGGCAGCTCATCCCGGGCTTTGGATACATTGGTGTCTACCTATTTTTTGTGATCTCAGGATTCTGCATCCATCTCCGCTGGGCGAAAGCACGAGTTGCCGACCCGGCAAGCAATCCGAAAATAGATTTCTTTGCATTCTGGCGACGTCGTTGGATCCGGCTCTACCCGGCATATCTCGCTGCGATCACATTGTATCTGGTATGGAATTATTATCACGGTGAACTCCATTTCGACGGGCTTTTTGCGTGGAACCTGATCTCACATCTTTTGATGGTCCACAACTTTGATTGGCAGACCGTGTTTTCGATCGACGGTGTTTTCTGGACCTTGGCGATCGAAGAGCAGCTTTACCTGCTCTACTTCCTGCTTGTTTACATGCGTGTAAAACTCGGATGGAAACTGACGCTCTCCATAACCTTTTTATGCCGCTTTTTATGGCTGGGGATTACTATCGTCATTTGGAAATTAACGGGTTATGTCTTTCCGTTTACCGAGGGTTCGTTGTCAAACTGGTGGATCTGGGCACTCGGGGCGGTTGCGGTTGAGAACTATTTCGGAGTTATCCGCCTGCCCTCATGGTGTCATTCCCGCCTGGCAACTCTCATCCTGTTCGGTCTGGCGGCCGGTGTCCATTTTGGGGAGTATTCCGCCAACCCAACTCTCGTCGGTCTGGCTGACGATTTCGAGCCTTTTCTTTGGGGCGGTGGCTTCTTCTTTTTGATCAATTACGCCGTTTCGCTTGAGAAGACCATCAAACTTAACCGCCTCAGACACGCCGCGATCGCCGTCTGCGCGTTTATCGGCCTTTTTTCATATTCATTGTATCTGACCCACGACTTTGTTCTGGATACGTTTGCGGGCCGAAACGTATACGCACTTTGCATCCTTTGCGTGGCATTCGCCTACGGATTCTTCCTTATCTTCGAACGCCCCTTCATGCTCTATCTGGCACGGGCAAAACGTGCCTGAGATTTTGAGCCAATGTTGAATTGTTAGCCGTTTGGTGTTAATTTACCGCATTATGAAAAATCAAATTCTTCGTACCGCTCTTATCGCACTTTCCGTCTTTTTAATTGGTCTTACTAATGTTTCCGCCCAGGAGGGCGACTCAAAAGCCGTCGCGGGCGGCGGAGTATCGGTCAAGGGTTGGACCGGTAAGATCGATGCCAAAGAGGCGGCGACCGGACTTACGCTGAACAGCGCCAAACTTACCGAAGAGGGCAAGGTTCTGCATGTCACGACCGGCCCCGCCGTAACGTACTGGAACCCAAAAAACGTGGCCAAAGGAGACTACACCGTCAGTGCCACCTTTTACGAACCCAAGTATATGAGTATCAACGACCATCCGCATCCATACGGCATCATGATAGCCGGTAACGACCTCGGTACGGACACGGAGAGCTATCTCTATTGTGCCGCATACGGCAATGGCACATATATCGTCCGCGGCTTCGGCCCGAAACCCTTTCAAATGGGCGGCCGTGCCCCCGTCAAAGACGATGCCGTAAACAAAGCCGCCGGCGTCGGCCAGCCCGTAACCCAACTGATCGCGATCACCGTAAAAGCCGATAAGGTCATGTGCTCGATCAACAACAAGGTAGTCGCCACCTTCGACAGATCCGCCGTTGTGGCAACCGACAAGCTCAAGTCCACAGACGGCGTCTACGGCATCCGTTTTGCCCACAATACCGACGCAACCGTGACCGGCCTCAAAGTCACCAAGGCCCCTTAACCTCGATCGCAAATGACCCAATACCTGCCGTCCCCGAAATATTTTCCGGGACGGCATTTCCATGCCTGACGCCTGCGTTTTTTTCCTCCAGACCGAACTTCCGGCCTATTCATCATTCTGAATTCATCATTTACCTTCACCGTCCCACTACAAAACACTATATTCATCCTCTGTTAATCGTATTTGAGCTATCATATTTGGCATGCGGCTGTTGCTGGCGGAGGATGATGTTCGGATCGCGGGGTTTGTGGCTAAGGGGCTGCGGGAGAATGCGTATGCGGTGGATGTGGTCAAGGACGGGATTGCGGCACTTTATCATTTGTCGATCAATGCTTATGACGCGGTGATCCTGGATGTGATGATGCCGGGGAAAGATGGTTTTGCGGTGTGTCGGGAGCTTCGTGAGGGTGGCTTTAAGCTGCCGGTGCTGATGTTGACGGCACGGGATGCGACCGAGGACAAGATCACGGGGCTTGACGCGGGAGCGGACGACTATTTGACGAAGCCGTTCGCGTTTGACGAGCTGCTCGCCAGGATCCGTGCCCTGCTGCGCCGAAGCGGCGAGGTCCGTCCGCCGCGAATAGCCATCGCCGATCTGATGATCGACACGACGGCCAGACGCGTTTGGCGAGCGGACAGCGAGATCGTCTTGACCACGAAGGAATATGCGCTGCTCGAATATCTGGCCCGCGAACGGGGCAAGGTCGTCGGCCGCCGCGACATCTCGGAGCATGTCTGGGATGACCGTTTTGACCCGTTCTCAAACCTGATCGACGTTTACATTCGGCGGCTGCGGGCGAAGATGGACGAGGGATTTGGCGTCCGGCTGATCCAGACGCGGCGCGGCAGCGGTTATGTCCTTGACGATCGGTCGGGTGCCGCCGAAAGCTTGGCCACCAACAGCTGATCTCTTTAATAAACTGATGTTTTCTTCACTCAGAACACGACTAACTCTCTGGTACGTCGGGTTTCTGGCGCTGGTGATCGTGATCTTCGGCTTCGCGGCGTATACGTTTACGATCCGTTCGCTCGATCGCGACCTGAACGAACGCCTCGAGGAAATGGCTCGAAATTTCGCCGCCGATGTCCGCGCCGAGGCCGAGGAAGAAGGCTCTTCCAGCCACGATCGGGTGATCGCCCAGAGCATCGGCGAATCGGCGTTTCGCGACTATAAGTATGCTGTCGTGTCGGAGACACGGCCGTTCACGGCGTCTACGACGGATTTTGACGTCACAACCGTCGTTCCGAAAGGCTCAATATATAGAAACGTAAACGTTGGAAATGCTCAATTTCGCGTTTATGAAACGACTTTGGAACTCGGAGAGGACCGTTACCGACTGCTCGTATTACACCCGCTGTCGGAACTGATCGGCCTCGAAAATAATCTGCTGGGCCTGTTTTTGGCCGCGGCGGTCACCGCTTTGATATTGGCTGGCATCGGAGCTTATTTTCTGGTCCGGCGAAGCTTGGCTCCGGTCATCGATATGAGCCGCCAGGCCGAAAGCATAAATGCAACCAATCTGAATGAAAGGCTCACGGTCAAAAACGAGGCAGATGAAGTCGGGCGGCTCGGGCTCGTAATTAATGCACTGCTCGCCCGGCTCGACGCTTCGTTTGAGCAGCAAAGGCGTTTTATGGCGGACGCTTCGCACGAACTCCGGACGCCGCTGGCGATCGTTCGCGGCGAGAGCGAAGTTGCCATTTCGAAGGGCGACAGGACGACCGCCGATTACCGTTCATCGCTTGCGACCGTGCATGACGAGAGCCTGCGGCTGACAAAGATCGTCGAGGACCTGTTTACGCTTGCCCGCGCCGACGCCGGGCAATTTAGGGCTACATTTGCCCCTGTTTACCTCGACGAAATAGTCGCCGATGCGATCCGTTCGATCGGGGTACTCGCCCGGCAAAAGAACATTTTGATCAAATTTTCGAGTGCCGGCGAGATGCCCGCCGACGGGGACGAATCACTGCTCCGGCGGCTGTTCCTCAATCTACTCGACAACGCTGTCAAATATAATCGGGACGGCGGCACGGTCGACATCGAGAGCAAGATCGCCGACGGAAAGTATCTTTTTACGATTACCGACGGCGGCCGCGGAATTCCTCAGGACCAACAAGCCCAGATCTTTGACCGGTTCTACCGCGTCGACAAGGCCCGCAGCCGCGACGACGATACCCAAACCAGTGGAGCCGGCCTCGGCCTCGCGATCGCTCGGTGGATCGCCGAACTCCACAACGCCACCATTAGCCTCGCTTCGTCAGATCGCAACGGCAGCACTTTCCTGGTTAGCTTTGAGCGGGCTAAAAGCTGAATTTCAACTCGAACCGCAGTCGCCGATTGCCGCCGCTTTGACGGCCGCCGCCAAAGCCGAATCCGCTCGCAAGCGACACCGGTTCGCCAAATAAGGGCGAGCTGAGGTTTCCGACAGGCGTTCCCCCGTTTGTCCGATTGAGCAGATTTCTGATCTGCACCGACAATTCGAGCTTGTAGCGGCCCTCATCATCATCATCCTTTGCGGCGGGTGCCGGAGAGCTCGCCAGCGGGCTGTTCGTTCCGGTTCGGTCTCTGTTATCGCCGCTTGTCACTGCCTTGGATGACTTCTTCTTTTTATTGTCGCCGCCAAACGCAAACTCTTTCGCAATGCGAAGATTTGCAACGAAAAACGACGGCCCGCGGCCATAGTTTCGCGGGATAATTGTATCTCCGGCTTCCGGCGTAGGGTCGAACAGGCCAAACCGAGTGACGATTATCCCCGGTTCCGACGGACTCGTGGCAAACGAGGGCCGGTCGGTAAATAGGTTGTCGCCGTTTATATCCGTTCCGGTCGTGACGTTGAACGGGATGCCCGAACGAAACGTCAAAAAGGGGCTCAGTCCGATCCCCAACGGTCCTTTGACATTGCCGCCGAGGACGAACCGGTGACGGATGTCGCCTAATGCATTACCGTATTCGCCGCTCAGGTCAAACTGGTTGACGGGAAACGAACCGGCGCCGTCCGAATCGCTGCGGGTACCGCCATAGGCGTAATTGCCGAATATCGACACGCGTTTACTAAGGTTGGAACGAAAGTTGAGCAGCAATTGGTTTTGGTTGTACCGGCCTGTGGATTCGTACTGATAGATATTACCGAGAGCCGGGACGGGCCGAACGCCGGCGACCGGGGCGTTGATGTTTCGCGACCTGAACAGCCGGTCCGTGTGCGAGTAAACATAGGTCACGCTCAATGTCGTGTTGAGGGGAAATTGTCGCTCATAGCTCACCGCAAATTGGGACGTTCGTGGGGCCCGCAAGTCCGCTTGGACCGTCCGGATCGTCTGCCGCTGAGCGAACGCACTAAGTGTTTGGATCGTCAGCACATTTGTAACCTTGCCGTCCGCTGTAAATACGGGTTGGTTCAAGATCGTTGGATCCGTTACGACAAACTGCTGCTGCTTCACACCGTTAAATCGTATGGTTTGGAGCGTCAGCCCTTCGCTGAACCGGTCATAAAACACTCCAAATCCACCGCGGATCACTGATTTGGGTTTAGTCGTACCTTTGGCCCCGGGTGAGTAGGCAAAGCTCAGCCGCGGGGCGAGATCGCTGTGATCGGAAATGTTGGTCTGCACCTCATATCGCAGGCCAATCGAAATTGTGAAATTTGGACGAAGACGCCAGTCGTCCTGGCCAAAAAGCCCCAGGTCGGTGCGTTTGACCTCTGCGCTGGGATCGCCGCCCGCGATCGTGAACTGGGTCGGAGCTGTGCCGGCAACATGGAGAATAGTGTTTCTATATTGATCGAGGCTGGTGAATGTAAACGAACCTGCAAAGTTGCCGGGAGAGGAGTCAAGAATGTGGAGCCGACGGATCCGCGCGCCAAATTTTATCAGGTGATTTCCGTGGACAATGGTCGAGAAGTTTTGAAATTCGACGCGATCTTCGTGGTTGAATGCGTTTCCCACATTTGCCCCGCCGCCCGTAAACGCGTCCTGAACGCGGATCGTCGGCGTGTTGTCCGTGCTCGACTGCGTCGAGCGTCTGCGAATGTACTGAAGGCTGGACTCATTGATAATGCTCGGCGAAACCACCGAGGTCTCGGTGATCCGGAGACTTTTGTCGCTGTCTTGTGAATTATAAGCACGTGACGTGAGGTCGAAGCCCGAGAGGCCGGCGTTGGTAGTTTTCGAACCTGAACCCGAAAAGCGAACGATCAGCGTATTGTTCGGGTTTATCTGGTGATCGACGCGGGACGTAAACTCATAGGTTTTTAGCGGTGCTAGCAGGCTCCGCTGGAATGGCTGCGATACCAGTCCGGGCCCGAGAACCTGGGCGTTGATCAGGGCATTGTTGTCGATATCCTCTTTTTCACCGTCAAAAAAAACGGATGTTCTTTTCTTAATGAGCGGCCCGCCGATACTTCCGTTGATATTTCTAAGTTGAAACGATGGTTTGTTCGGCGCGAAAGGGTTGCGAGTATTGAGCGATTCGTCCTCAAACTCGCTCCCGATCTCGCCCTGCCATTTGTCGGTTCCCGGCTTAGTCAAGATCTCGATGCGGCCAAAGCCCGGCCGGTCATATTCCGACGAATATGGATTCTGATTGATACGGATCTCGCGGATCGAATTTTTTGGAGGCATCCTACCGCCCGAAAATCCATCAATAAAGATCTCGCCTCCGCTCGGCCCGGCGGATGGTCCCGCGAGTGCTTGCAGAGCTGCCTCGAGGTCGGCGGGATTGTCCGGTAAGGCCTTTAAGTCGTCCTTATTCAAGACGATCGCACCGGCGTTCGATTCGGGGCTCGTGTTTATCGGGGCCTCGCCCGCGACATTGACGTTCTCCGTGACGGTGATCGACAAGGTGATATCCATCGACAAAACCTTGCCTGCCGTGATGTCGACCTCTTCGTTGCGATATATGGCGAAACCCTGACCGTTAACAGTGAGGACATAGCGTCCGGCGGGCAACTCTCCGATCGAAAACGTTCCGTCGCGGCCTGACTGGCTCGTGTAGCCCTTATTGTCGGCACCGGTCACCGTAACCTTCGCGCTGGGAACCAACGCTCCTTGAATATCGACCAACTTGCCGCTGATCGTCCCGCGTGCCTGTGGCTGGGCATTGATATTCATCAGGAATAAGAGTGAGAGGACGCTGAGTATCAAACTTTTGATTAAAATAATTAAGGCTTTCATGTATGTGAAGGAATATGCGTGCTTTGAGTGATGCTCCAAGTCGTAAGTTAACATACAAATTATGAACGGGAGATTAATAGACATTGAGGTACAAAATGATCATGATAAGCGTTAATCTCGTATTCATATTCCATGTAGTATTCTTTTCATGAACTTCTAAATTCAAGGAGAAAAAATATGAAAAAACTTATCGCGGTTTTCGCATTCGCTTTGTTTGCAATCGGAACCTTTTCGATCAACGCCCGGGCCGAGCATGTGGGCAAACCCAAAATTGGAATGAAACGAGCACTGGCGATCGCCACAAAACGCGCGGGCGGCAAGCTCAGGCTCAAGGCTAAGGAACTTGAAAAAGAGAAAGGACGTTGGATCTATTCGTTCGAGTTTTCTGCGGGAAAAGGTAAGATCACCGAAGTCAATGTTGATGCTTACTCGGGCAAGGTGATCGGCGTCGAACACGAAAACGCTAAAAAAGAAGCGGCGGAAGAGAAAGGCGAAAAGAAGGACAAGAACTAGACGGTTATTGAAAGTCATAATTTGCCGGGACCATGTTGTCCCGGCAAAGCCCCAATAATATGAAAACTATTTTAAATCGAATTTTTTCGATCATTTTTCTTGTGGCGGTTAGCGTCGTAGCGTGCGCTGCTCAGGGCCCGAGCGGTTATCACTTGTTGAACCGCATCGAGGTCGGTGGCGACGGCGGTTGGGATTATCTAATTGCGGACAGCAGCAGCAAGCGTTTATATGTATCGCACGCAAGCCACGTTGTTGTTATCGATACGACGACTGATAAGGTCGTCGGGGACATTCCCGGGACCAATGGCGTTCACGGTATAGCCTTTGACGAAAAACTGGGAAAAGGCTTCATCTCCGACGGCCGCGATAACAATGTCACGATCTTCGATCTTAAAACCCTGAAGGTTTTAGGAACCGCTCCGACCGGCAAAAATCCAGACGCGATCATCTACGATCCAGGCTCGAAACGGGTCTTCTCCTTCAACGGTGGCAGTAACAATACAACCGCCATCGACGCAGCGGACGGCAAGGTCGCAGGCACTATCGACCTCGGTGGTAAGCCGGAATTCGCGGTGTCGGACGGCAAAGGAACTATCTTTGTAAATATCGAGGATAAGAATGAGATCGTAGTTTTCGATTCCATTAAGCTGACGGTAAAAGCCCATTGGCCGATAGCTCCGGGAGAAGAAGCCTCCGGCCTGGCCTTTGACTTAAAAAACATGCGCCTTTTCACTGTTTGCAGTAATAAGAAAATGATCGTGATGGACGCGACAAATGGCAAGGTGGTCGCCGACCTGCCAACCGGTACGGGGACGGATGCAGCCGGCTTCGACCCGGAGACCAAATATGCGTTCGCGTCGAACGGCGACGGCACGATGACTGTTGTAAAGGAAGATTCGAAGGATAAATTTACCGTTGTCGAGAACGTCAAGACAGAGCCGCGTGCCCGCACGATGGCGCTCGACGCCGCGACGCATAAGGTCTATCTGCCAACCGCAAAATATGGAGAGGTTCCAGCGGCGACCACCCAGAATCCGCGTCCGCGGGCACCAATGCTGCCGAATAGTTTTGTGATACTTGTGTACGGCAAGTAATCTCGCTTATTTTTGCGTATCAATTAGTGGGTTCGCGGTTTAAAAGGCGAACCCTTAAATGCAAATGAACTTGAAAAAGAAAAAGGGCTGGTGGATCTGCTCGGTCGAGTTTTTCGCGGGAAAAGGTAAAATTATTGAACATTGTCGGGGCGTACGAGAGTTAGAACAAAAGGCGAAAAGAAGGGTTAAAACTAGTAGTTAAAGTGAGAACGAGAAGGCTGCTGAAAGCCATACTTTGCATGGGCCTGCTCGCGGGAACACGCATTATTGCACAAACGCCGACGCCGGACGGCTCCGTCACGGCGCCGGGCAGTTTGCCGACGCCGACGCCGCAAGTTGGATCACGCGTGATCACGCTAAATGACGCGGTCGACCTCGCACTCAAACAGGCATCAAACTACCGCAACGCCCAGTTCAATGAACGGATCGCCGCTGAGGATGTCCGGCAAGCCCATTCGGCTTTTTATCCCAAGGTAGCAGCCGTTCCGACCATCATTTATACGACACCTTCGCTTGCGTCGACATCGGGGAATATCCCCCGGCCTCCATCGTTTCTTGGTGCAAATGCGGTGACGGAGTATCAGGCTCTCGCCAATACGTCGGGCGAGATCGACACATCGGGCAAGCTCAAGGCGGCACTTCGTCGAAGCGAGTTTCTGCTTGCCTCCGCCAAGGCCGGCAGCGAGATCGCTCGTCGCGAACTTGTCGCTGCGGTCGGCGATGCATACTTTGCACTTTCTCTAACAGCGACAAAACGTTTCGCGGCCGAAAACAATCTCGCGGCAGCTGAAACGTTCGAAGCAAATATTCGTCTCCAACTCGATGCCGGCGAAGTCGCTCCCGTCGATCTCGTCCGAGCCCGACTCCAGTCGGCGGCGCGACGCGATGATCTCCTTGCATCGCGGTCCGACGAATCGACAGCCTCCGATACGTTGTTATTTTTGACGGGCGGCAAACTTGGTGACTCGATCGCGGCGGCCGATCTATTGACGATGATGCCTGTCGACGGCGAGATAGAACGATTTTCCGATACTGCGATCCGAACACGGCCGGAATTTGCCCAGTTCGATGCGGCGACGTCGGCTGCCCGACAGGATGTGTTTTCCGCGATCGCCGATCGACATCCGCAATTTAATTATTCGGTGAGTACCGGCTTCCTGTCCGATTCGCTCGGCGGCAGTGCCATCAAAAACAGTTTTGGGGCACAGATCAGTGTCGGAGTCCGGTTTACACTGTTCGACAAGGGGATCTCGCGTTCGCAGGAGACGCAGGCACGTTTGCGGATCGAGCAGACCGAAAATGCCCGGCAGCTCGCCGAGCGGTCGTTTGTTTCCGATTTTTACATTGCACGCCGGCAAGCGGCCGTGGCGGCGACGCGTATCAAATCGATCGCCGCGTCGATCACCGATGCCGACCAGAATGTGACCGCTTCAACCGCCCGGTATCGGTCCGGCGAGGCATCGATCATCGAGGTCACTGACGCACAGAATTTATTGATCGCTTTGCGGCAGTCGCTCTACCAGGCGATATACGATTATCAAACCGCAAAGCTGCACGTTATGAGGGCTGTTGGGCAGTAACGCGAGAAGAGAAGATATGGCCGAAGAAAATGAGCTAATCCCCGATCAACCGGACGAGGCGGCGGTCTCAAATGCCAAAACCGGCTCGCGCATTGTCATCGCGGTTATTGTCGTGATCGCTGTAATGCTAGGCGGCCTGTACATTTACTTGCGACGGGAGTCGTCCGACACGGAAGGCGTAAAAGAGAAGAAAGAAGAGCCCGTAGTTAGCGTAAAGGTCGAAAAGGCCGAGATCGGTGAGATCGGCCGTGAATTTGCCGCCGTCGGAACGGTTGCTCCGTCCGAGCAATCGACGGTTAGTGCAAGTATTTCGGCACAGATCATGCAGATGAAACTGCTGAAAAATGTCGTGGTCCAAAAGGGCCAGGTCATCGCTGTTCTCGCTTCCCGTGATATTGCCGCCCAGCGTGCCGAAGCTCAGGCCGCTGTCGAGGAAGCCAGGCTCAATCTCCAGACTCTCCAGAACGTGACGATCCCGCAGGTTTCCGCTCAGTCCGAAAAGGACTTGAGCGATGCCAAGGCCAACGCCGACAACGCCCGTGCAACATACGAGAGGCGCCAGGATCTGTATGCTAAAGGCGGCATCTCGCTGAAAGAACTCGAATCGTCGCATCTCGCTCTTACAAACGCGGAGAACGCTCTTCACCTTGCCGAGCGAAATGCAAAACTAACCACGTCCGCCGCTAACCCGAACGCTCGAGCTATCGCCGAAAATAAGATCCGCCAGGCCGAGAGCCGTCTCAAAAATATCGAAACGACGGCCGGGTACGCCGAGATACGTGCTCCCATCTCGGGTGTGGTGACTGACCAGTTTGCGTTCGAAGGCGAATTTGCCTCCGCCGGTGCCAAGCTCTTTACGATCGCCGACATCGGCTACGTCATCGTCAAGGCAAACTTTGCAGACACTGTTGCCTCGTCCCTCAAAAATGGGGACATGGTTACGCTCACGACCGCAGCCGCACCTGACGAGAAAATGACCGGCCGCGTCACGCTCATTAGCCGTTCCGCCGATCCGCAGAGCCGCTCGGTCGAAGTTTGGGCGAATTTTGCAAATGGCCGCGGCCTGCTTCGTGCGGGCGACTCGGTACAATTTACGGTCGAGGAACATCCTGAGGATAACGCGGTTATCGTTCCGGCCGCTGCGGTCCAACTCGAGGCTGCGACCGGCGACGAAGGTACCGTAATGGTCGTCGATCAACTGAATGTCGCACATGAGACCAAGGTAAAGGTCGGCGTTCGTTCCGGCGACAAATATCAGATCACCGAGGGCTTAAAGGGCGGCGAAAGTGTCGTTGTCGTAGGCAATTACGGTCTCCCCGATGGCACCCACGTCGAGATTGCCGCGGGCGACGACGAAAAGAAAGATAAAGATAAGGACTAAGCCGCTTGAACTTCGCACAGGTCATTTCCAGACATTCGCGTGCCGTTTTGGTGACGGTCTTACTGTTGTGCATCGCCGGCGTTTATGCGGCGTGGCGACTGCCAACCGCGATCTTTCCGAACACTGATTTTCCGCGGATCATGATCACCGTCGAGAACGGGGAGATGCCCGCCGACCAAATGTTGGCGACTGTCACGCAGCCGATCGAGGAGAAAATGAACGGCATGCCGGGAATACAGCGTGTCCAGTCGACAACGTCACGTGGCTCGGCCGGTATCGGGCTTTTCTTTGATTGGAGTACAGACCCGAAAGAGGCTCTTGCTCTGGTTCAGGCTCGTCTGCCCGAGATCGCACTGCCTCCGACCGCAGTAATAACTCATGTCGAGCGCCTGACCTTTGCCGTTTTCCCGGTTATCGGATACAGCATTACGTCTGACAAACGCGACATGACCACGCTGCGTGACATCGGTCAATACACCATCCGCCCACAGCTTGCCCGTCTGCCCGGCGTTGCCGATGTCCGCGTGCTCGGCGGCAATATCCGCGAATTTCACATCGAGGTCGACCCGGAGAAACTCGCGGCGCGCAACATCACTGTCCAACAGGTCACCGACGCGGTCAAAAATTCGAATGTCATCGAATCGCCCGGCCTGATCGAGGAAAATCACCATCTCGACCTCGTTCTTGTCAGCGGCCAGGCGGTTGCTCCCGAGGAGTTGAATTCGGTAGTCGTCGGCACCGTCAATGGTGCAAATGTTCTCGTATCCGACATCGCTGCGGTGCACGAGGGCAGCGAACCGCAGTATACGATCGTTACCTCGGAAGGTAAGCGGGCCGTCCTTATCAATGTCCTTCGCCAGCCTGACGCTAATACCGTGACCGTCACCGATGAGGCGAAAACCCAGCTCGACGCGATCAAACTGACCCTGCCCACGGATGTCCAGATCACACCGTATTACGACCAGTCGCTGCTCGTGCGTGCCTCGATCTCGTCGGTCCGCGATGCGATACTGCTGGGGCTGATCCTTTCAGTCGTGATCCTTTACGCGTTTCTGCGAAATATCGGCACCACGTTTGTCGCGATCCTCGTAATTCCGGTCACTATCCTTATTACGTTCCTTGCGATCTATCTGGTCGGGCTCTCGTTCGATCTAATGACGCTCGGCGGCATCGCGGCTGCGATCGGGCTCGTGATCGACGATGCGATCGTTGTGGTCGAAAATATCTATTCGCATCTGCTCCATGGCGAATCGCGTATTGCCGCGGTCCAGGCAGCCGTCGCGGAGATCACCGTACCGATCATCGGTTCGACCATCACGCCGGTAGTCGTCTTTTTGCCGCTGACAATGCTCACTGGCGTTACCGGCGTTTTCTTTCGCTCGCTGGCGTTGACGATGGCGGTGGCATTGATCACGTCGCTTGTCCTCGCGTTGTCGTTTACGCCGGTGCTTGCCGAACGCTTTGTCCGCGTAAAGCACCATGCTGGCCACGAGGAACTTGGCCGGGTCATGCAGCTCGTCGTGCGGCCCTACGAATGGCTACTCCGCCGGGCACTCAATAACCGCGGCATCGTACTAGCGGTCTGCGGCCTCGTGATCTTCGCGTCATACATCGTCTACACACAGCTTGGGACCGAGTTTTTGCCGGAGTTTGACGAGGGAGCGTTTATCCTCGACTATGTCGCTCCGCCGGGCAGTTCGCTAGCCGAAACCGACCGGGTGCTCAACCACGTCGAAGATATCCTCAAGGAAACGCCCGAAGTCGAGAGTTTTTCACGGCGCACCGGTCTCCAGCTTGGCCTGACCGGCGTGACAGAGCCAAATACTGGTGACTTCGCCGTAAAGATGAAGGCAAAGCGGACGCGCGCGACCAAAGAGGTGATGGACGATATCCGCGGCCAGATCCAGTCGACCGAGCCGGCTCTGGATGTCGAATTTATCGGAATTCTGTCCGATCTGATCGGCGACCTCGCCAGCGCTCCGCAGCCGATCGAGATCAAGCTGTTCAGCGACGACAAAGCCGCTCTCCAATCCAAAGCCGGCGAGGTCGAGGACGCCATAAAAAAGGTTCCCGGCGTCGTGGACACGCTACCAGGCGTGGTCGTCAGCGGCCCGGCCCTAACTTTCAAGGTCGATAAACAGATGGCCGCGAAATTCGGCGTAAACGCCTCGGATATCGCCGCCGGCGTGGAAACCGCGATGAACGGCACCAAGGTTTCGTCGATCCTTCAGCGTGGCCGGTCCGTAGCGGTGCGTGTCGTGTTTCCAATGGAGTCGCGCGGTTCGATCGACGCGGTGCGTTCATTGCGGCTTCGTTCGCCGACGGGAGCGCAGTTCAGACTCGATCAGGTCGCGACCGTCGAATACGACAACGGTCAGACCGAGATGTTCCGGGACGGGCTGCGTCAGTCGGTCTCAGTCACCGGCCGCATCACCGGCAGCGACCTCGGCGGCACCATCGCAAAGATCAAGGCCGAACTCGCCAAAACGGTCAAATTCCCGGCCGGCATGACCGTCGAATACGGCGGCCTCTACGCCGAGCAACAGGCGTCGTTTCGCGAACTCGCCATCGCACTCAGTCTGGCGATCGTGCTCGTATTTCTCGTTCTCCTGATCGAATTTCGCTCGTTCGCACATCCGTTCGCGATCGTCATCGGAGCGATACTCGCCCTCAGCGGCGTGCTCACCGCCTTGCTCATCACCCACACGACGCTCAACGTCGTCAGCCAGCTCGGAATGATAATGGTCGTCGGTATCGTTGCAAAAAACGGCATCCTGATGCTCGACGCTGTCGAGGAAAACCTTCATAAGACTGGCAACCTCGTCGAAGCCCTTATCACTTCCGGACGCCGCCGTCTCCGCCCGGTCCTAATGACCTCACTCGCCGCCATCCTCGGCATGCTCCCGCTCGCCCTCGCACTCGGAGCCGGCTCCGAGCTCCTCCAACCACTCGCCATCGGCGTCATTGGCGGCCTCGCCTTCGCTCTTCTTTTATCCCTTGTCGTTACACCAACCGTATTCGCGATCATCACAGACCGCCGCCTGTCCAATCCGTAAAGGCTCCGCTTTTCTTCAACATTTTGATTCTCAGTTATCAACACTTATCGCTTTTGTTGTCTTCTTTCGTGGAAATTGTCTGATGTTCGTCATATTTACCCAACGCTCATAGAAATATCTTCCGATTTACGGAAGAGCGAGTTCTTACCTATTTGTAAGAGGCTCGACATTTCAGTTTTGGTGTACGAAGTGTACATCCATTGAATCAGCCGAAGAAACGTCTCTCACATTTCGGGAGCTTTTCATTACGCGGATGTTTTCGGCTCTCGGGAGAGAGTCATTGATCAAATTTACAAATTGTTAGAGAGGAGAAAAAAATGAATAGCAAAACGAACAATCGTGCGATCCTCGGTGCCGTGGCTTTGGCCGTCGGCATCATGATCGTTTTAGGCTGGTCATTTGCCCCGTCTTCGGTAGCTTCAACGGTTAGTGCATCTAATCAGGAAGGCCAGGGCGGAGCAAGTGCTGAAATGCTTGCGTATGCACTCAATTTCAAATCAGCTTCAAATTTAGCCGTCTTTGGCGGCAACAGTGTTGGAGACCAGGGCTCCGAGATCCGTGGTGTTGTCGGTTCGACCGGCGACGTCCTCGGAGTCGCGGGCAATGCTCTTAGCACAGGTGACTCGGCAGCGGCACAGCGTGACCTTTTGGACGCGTTCAGTGCTGTTGACCAGCTCCCGTGCGTCAACGTTAACGACGCTAACCTCGGCGGCCAGACCTTCGGCCCCGGCGTTTATTGTGTTGGTTCAGCAACCGTTGCAGGCCGTATGACGGTCGACGCAGGCGGCGATGCCAATGCACGCTTCGTATTTCGCGTAAACGGAACCTTTACGGCTGAAGATGCTTCGAGCATCGTCCGTGAAGGTGGTGCACAGGCAACCAACGTATATGTATTCGCACGCAACTCAGCTTCGATCGGTGCTAACGCAACGATCGGTGCAAACGTCGTTTCGCGTGAAGACGTTACAGTCGGTAACGGTTCGACGGTTTCGGGTAAGGTTATCGGCGTCAACGGTGACGTTACGACCAACTCGAACATCGTTGCAGCCGGAACAGGCTACGTCGAGATCTGTAAAGAGTTGGCTCTGAACGACCGTATCCCGGTCGGCACGATCTTTACCTTCACCGTTAGCGGTGTTGCAGGAACCATCCAGGTCCCGGCTGGTGCATTCGGTTCGCCGAACTGTGCTCCTCCGGTCCTGGTTGCTTCGGGTAACGTAACCGTTACGGAACAGGTTCGTGCAAATACGGCTGTTGTCGGTATCGTAACGACCCCGACAAACCGTCTTGTCAGCTCAAACTTCGGCCTCCAGCAGGCAGTTGTTGCGGTTGTCGACGGCGACGTCGCAAGCCAGACGGTTGTGACATTCCGCAACCAGACGACCCGCACCGGTACGATCGAGATCTGCAAATTCGGACTCGATGATGATGTTAAAGGATTCTTTAACTACACGGTCCAGGGTGCTCCTGGTCAGACCTTTGCAGTACCGGTTGGATTCTGTTCAGGCCCGATCACGGTCACGATCCTTCAGGTCAATGCAGGTCCGTCACCGGCAGCTACGCAGGCTTTCACAGCTAATGTAACTGAGCTTGCTCAGCCGACATTCCGTTGTGAGACTGCAACGACCTTCCCGGCAAATGCTCTCCTTGGCTTCTTGCAGGATGTTGGATTTGACGCAAATGGTGTCTTGCTAGTACCGGCAAATGTTAATGGCTGCGTTGCAAACGTTGCTCTGAACGTTGCGGGTGGTGCAGCTAACCAGACAACCGTTCGGTTCTTCAACCGTTCGCTGCCTGGCCGCATCAAGGTTTGTAAGATCACTGCTGATCCTATCAACATCCCGGTCGGAACAACCTTCTCGTTCACGATCTCCGGTCTTGGATGGCTCACCACAACCAATCCGGGTGCTCCGGCGTTCCTTCCGCAGACCTTCACGTTTGATGTTCTCGCTGGACCTGCTGCTCAGGGTGGTTTCTGTGCATTCGCACCGTCGACCTGGGTTGTTGGACAGCCTGTCTTCATCGGTGAAAATGGTATTTCGGCGAACAACACGACGACGCTTCCGCTCGGATTAGCTGCCACACAGGCTGCCCTGCGTGTCTCGCGTATTCAGGCTTCAACGGCGTTTGTGACCGCTCCGGT
The DNA here is from genome assembly GCA_038245555.1 of Pyrinomonadales bacterium. GTDB lineage: Bacteria > Acidobacteriota > Blastocatellia > Pyrinomonadales > Pyrinomonadaceae > OLB17. The sequence continues at coordinate 20,554 of JBBRSH010000077.1, forward strand.
CGCTGTCGCTGGTAGTGTTGCTCCGTTCCCGGCTGTCGTACCTGCTCCGAATCCGAACATCTTCGGTTCGGCAGGAGCTACTCTTGCTGGCCCGAATGCTCAGGTCAATGGTGTTAATTACATCGGTTACGGTGTGATCAACGCCCGTAACACTACTGCGGAGATCGAGTTCACGAACTTCGTCTATCGTCCGGCGATCCTCAAGCTCTGCAAAGTTGCAGGTGCTGGAATTGCTGTCGGTACGCCGTTCTCGTTCACGATCGCTCCGCTTGATCCGCTGACAACGTGGCCGTATCCGACCACTGTTATCACGATCCCGGCTGGTTCGTGTACGTTTGTTAACGGACCGTTCCCGATCGATGCTAACTTCCCTGGAGTTGGACTGTTCAACTTCGGAACGAGCATCATCGTTACGGAAGCTGCTGCTCCTGGAACAGCAATCTCGGCGATCACGTCACCGACCTTAACACCGGTGCCGAATCCGAACCCGCCCAACTTCGTTGGTACATTGACTGTTGATATCCCGAATCGTCGTGGAACGTTGACGTTCAACCAGGTCTTGAATATAGGAGCTAACTTCTACTTCAACGAACTGACGTTCACCAACGTTGTCGCACTTGCACCGCCTACCATAAGGGAAGCTCGCTTCGACTTCGACGGCGACCGTTCGTCCGATGTTGCTATCTTCCGTCCGGCAAGTGGCGAATGGTTCATTGTCCGAAGTGAGGACCCTTCGTTCTACGGATTTCCGTTTGGTACCAGCGGCGATGTGCCTGCCCCTGCCGACTACGACGGC
>JBBRSH010000078.1:0-21214 GCA_038245555.1 Pyrinomonadales bacterium
AAGCGGAAGAAGTTATTAAATGGAAGAAATTCCGGTACAAACAAATCTAACCCCGCGGCCGATCATCCGTGGAAAACCGCATGGTCAGATCGACAGCTTCGGAAGCCCTTCGACAAGATCTTGCCGGGCGCGCCCGACAAGATCTTTATGACCAAGAGAAACACAGCAGAATGTCATACAATTCACCAAAAAGAGGACATTTCTAATAAGTTATAATAGAGGTCATTTCTAAAGAGTTCTGACAGCTAATTGTTCGCAGGCTGTATTCAGTGCTTGAAAACATGCGGGGTATGCATCGCGGCGGCGTGAGCTTTTGAGTCGTCTGTAGTGCTGGTATTCAGAATTCCGACAATGCCCGGCTCTACAAGAAGATGAAACATCCTATCCATTTCCTCGGGCGTATGCGGCATGTTGTGGTCGAGCCACCATTTGAGCATCCCAAAGATCTGCAATGCGAGATAATGTGCCGCGATTGCCGCAGGGACGTTTAGCTGCTGACCAGACGCCGCGATCTTTTCCTCGATCTTTTCGGCGAGGAATTCTTTACCCTGGGCGAACCGCCGATCGACCTTTCCCGAGCGGACGAGGGCTCGATAATACGGATGGACATCCTTCAGATGCGTCATCAGTCCCGCGACCGGTGCGATCCGCCCTTCCTGACGCAGATCGATGTGTGCAGCGATCATGGAGAGGAAATTTTTCCAGTCCCCAACAAAGAGGTCCTCCTTGTCCCTGAAATGCGTGTAAAACGTTGAGCGGCCTACATTTGCACGATCAATAATATCCTGAACAGTTATCGAGTCATAGTGTTTTTCCTGGACAAGCTCAAAAAGAGCGCTCCGCAACGCCTGAACGGTACGGCTCACGCGACGGTCACGGTTGTCGTGCTGAGGATGTTTCATAGTGAGTTGCTGAACATTATACGTTATTTTGTTCAGAAGTGGACATTTGGACGGTCAACGTCTATTGACCGGGCCTTTGACAAAATCTAGACTTCACTCACGCCATCAAGGCGAATTTATTCGAAAGGAGCAATGATCATGTTAATAAAGATATTATTCGCAGCATGTTGTTTGGTTGGTGCGGCACATGCCTCGGTCGCCGGACTCAATTTTCACGATCCAGTTAGCGGTGATTGGGACATCACCTTTAGCGTCGCGGGCCAGGGGGCATCAGGCACCATGTCGCTCAAGGTCGAGGGGAATAAGGTCACGGGCACTGTAAACACTGTCCACACCGGCGCCGGAACCATCACCGACGGCAAATGGGAAAAAGGGAAGCTTACCTGCATCGCCAAATTCACGGGTCACGAGAATATTGTGATGTCCGGCGGGGAAAAGGACGGCAAACTGTCGGGCGAGTTTCAGGCCGAAGGAAACACCGGTCAATGGGTGGCGACAAAGCACACTCCCTAGAGATGGTGTGAAGAGATCCACTCGGCGGCAACCTCGCCAGCGTTTCGTTTGTTGCCGTCGACTTTCTATTGGAATGACCGCCTGAGGAGTTTGATGAAAAATGTGTTGATATTGGCCGGACTACCCGTTTTGGTCTTACTCGGATATGTAACTACCCTGGTCCTTTTGCCCTCGGGGTCTCGACCGATTTCCGATCACGGCGGGAATACTCCCGTTGAGATGGATTTTGAACTGGTTGGGGGGCGGATCTATGTGCCGGCGGAGGTAGGCGGGCACAAAACATCCGCTGTCTTAGACACCGGGTCGGGCTCGACCGTTATGGATCTCGGCCGGGCCAATGAATGGTCCATCGCATCGAAAGGTGATCTTAACGTATCCGGAACCGGTAGCAACGCGGTCACTGGCAAGGTCCTCGATAACGCGACCGCCATCATCGGCGGCATAACGATACCGATCCCCTTCGCCATCCCACTTGAGCCGCTTGCAGCGGCAGAAGGCAGACGGATGGAGGTGATCGTCGGCGCCCAATTTTTTCAGTCGCACATCGTAGAGATCGATTATTCTAAGCATCACTTGCGGATATTTGATATGGCGGCTGATGTCCATCCGGTCGGCGACATCCTAACAATTAATCTCGTTGGCGGCCTACCGCACATCTATCTGATAATGAGGATCGGCAGTGTGGAGTATTCGCTTGAGGGGATGGTCGACACAGGAGCAACGGGCGGTGCTCTCACGGCCAAATTCCTGAAAACCCACCATCCCGCGGCACGGATGACCGAGAAAATCGGAATCGGCGGCGGCGTTGGCGGGATGAATGAGGGTCGATATTTCCGACCCGACATCCTAAAGATAGGCTCGGTCTCACTGTCACAGCCTATGATCATTGCGACAGAAACCACCGGCGGTCTTGAGGGCGAAGATTCAAAATACGATATTAATTTTGGTTCCGAATTGCTTCAACGATTCCTCGTGACCTTCGACTACCCGCACAAACGTATTTTCTTAAAGCCAAATGAGCGTGTGGCTGCCCCATTTGAAGTCGATAAAGCGGGAATGCAGATCTATGCGGAAGGGGCTGACCTTCGAACGTTCAGAGTACACGCTGTAATACCGGGTTCGTCGTCCGAAATCGATGGCATAAGTTCCGGCGACATTATTGAAACGATCGATGGAAGCCAGGCGTCAAAATTCACGCTTCAAGATCTGCGAACCCTATTCCGGTCCTCGTCGGTAACAAAATGGGAGCTCGGCATTCGGCGAGGAGACCAACTGCTGAAGATCACGGTTACCGCCAAAAGCATTATCTGACCATTCACTTACTGGCAAGCCATTCTGCGGCGACATCGCGAGCGTTTCGTTTGTTGCCGTCTACCTCGTCGTTCAACCTGCGCATATCATCAGTCGAGATCGCGTTATTCAGTTTGGCGAAAGTATCGGCCAGCGAATCCGCGATCTCTTTTCGCGCAATAAATACGGCTTGGTAAGGCGGGAAGTAATGCTTGTCGTCGGCGAGTTGAAACAGGTCGAGGGCGGCGATGAGACCGTCGGTCGAGTTGCCGGCGATGATGTCGAGTTCGCTTGATTGGAGAGCACGATAGGTGAGCGAGAGATCCATTTCACGCGGCTGTTTGGCGAATGCAAAGCCGTATGCTTTCGAAAATCCCGGATATCCGTCCGTCCGCGACATAAAATCCTGTCCGAAGCCGGCCTGCCAGTTGGTAGCGAGCGGCGCGGCGTCAGAGATCGTTTTCAGGTTATTTTTCCTTGCGACATCGCCACGGACGAGGATCGCAAAATCGTTCGAAAACCCGAGCGGCGGACTCACCGCTAGGCTGAATTTTTCGTTGTATTCCGACTTTGTCTGGTCGTAGACCGCCTGTGTGTCGGTCATCGGAGGGTGTTTAAGTATCGCGGTGTAGGCCGTGCCGGTGTATTCGGGATAGACGTCGATCTGCTTTGAGAGCAGGCCTTCGTGGGCGAGAGTGCCGCCAAGTTCAAGTTTCCGCTCGACCGTGATGCCGCGCTTTTCGAGCATTTGGGCTAGAATCTCGGCAAGTATTACCGATTCAGTGAAATCCTTTGACGCAACGACGATCTTTCCGCCCGTGCTCGACGATGCTGGATTTGAAATTTCAGAGCTGAAATTTGAAATAGAGCCCAGACCGATCAGGGTTGATAGAAATACGGCGGCACCGGCGACAACAACCATCCGTCTCACCGTCGAGAACCGTTCGCCGATCGCATAGCTCTTCTCGATCTGCCCGAGCAGAAAATCGCATGACAGCGCCAGCAGGGCTGACGCCAATGCACCCGCAAGTAGTAGATTATTGTCGTTTTGACGAAGCCCTCGAAATATATACGTTCCGAGCCCGCCGGCACCGACGGCTGCGGCGACAGTTGCCACACCAACCGAAATAACGACCGCAACGCGAATTCCCGTCAAGATCACTGGCATCGCCAACGGGATTTCAACCATTTTCAATATCTGGCCGCTGGTCATTCCCATAGCGACCGCTGCTTCCCGGACCTTAGGGTCGATCCCGAGAATGCCAGTAACCGTGTTTCGAATAACCGGCAATAGTGCATACAGAGCGAGTGCGATGATTGCTGTTCGAGCTCCGATGCCGCCGATTAATGGGATAGGAATAAGCAGGCCGAAAAGCGCGAGGCTCGGCACCGTTTGCATGATGTTTGCAAAGCCGAGAACGGGAGTTCGCAGCGATTTGATCCGGGTGAGCAATATCCCGAGCGGCACGCCAAGCAAGACCGCTAGGCCGGTTGATAAAAGCACAAGAAAAATATGCTCGCGGGTTAGCGCGAGCAATTCAATCCAGTTTTGCTTTAGGAAATCAAGAAAGCTCACATTCGTTAGCTCTGTGTCACAGACCGTTTACGATTTCTTCGGAATCGTTGGCAAAAACTGCGGCGTGACGCGGCCTTTTGTCAGCTGTTCAAAGGCGTAGGCGTATTTGATCAGCTTTGGCTCGGACCATGCAGTGCCGAAGAATAGCATACCAGTCGTTTGTGTAGTTCCCGGAACAGTAGCCCCGGCCTGATTTGTCGAAGGCGGTATATCACGCAGGCCGAGTGGTACGATGATCGATGGGTAACCCGCAACGGCGGCAGTGCCAACGCCGGCGAGGCCCGGACAAACAAAAGCATCCAGGTTATTTTTCGCCATTAGGCCATCGATGCCGTCTTCGCGGACCGATTTATGGACCTTTTCTATGGCGTCGAGGTAGACCTTGTCGGTTAGATCGCCTTTCTTTTGCGAGTCGAGAAAGATCTCCTGACCGAATATCTGCAGCTCGGTGTCCTTATGGTCGTCGTTAAATTTAATGAGGTCCGCGAGCGTTTTCATGGGGCCTCCGCGTTCCGCGAGATACTTGGCAACATCCGCCTTAAATTCATATTGCAGGATTGCCAGGCGATCGGCTTGTGTAGGGCCGTAATCAGGGAACGTGACATCAACCAATGTGGCGCCCGCGCCTTTCAGCTTGTCAATGAATGGCTGCCAGTAAGCTTTGTAGGGTTCCGGATTCTGTCGTGGAGGGACCATTAGGAGGCCGAGACGAGCACCTTTCAGGCCGTCTGAATCGAGGAATTTTGTATAGTCTTTTGCCCGTTTTTTATCGGCGTCGGCGCTTGCCGGGTCGCGACTATCGCTTCCGGCGATGGCACCGAGCAGGATCGCCGCATCCGTAACGGTGCGGGCCATGGGGCCGGCCGTGTCCTGCGTGTGCGAGATCGGTACGATGCCGCTGCGTGGAACCAGGCCTACGGTAGGCTTGATGCCGACTACGCCGTTTGTATAGGCCGGCGAGATGATCGAGCCGTTAGTCTCTGTGCCGATGGCGACTGCACACAAGTTGGCCGAGACCGACACGCCCGAACCTGAACTTGAACCGCTCGGGTTCTGATCGAGAAAGTACGGCATATTTGTCTGGCCGCCGCGACCCGACCAGCCGCTTGTTCCGCGGCCATTACGCGGATTCGCACGGAAATTCGCCCATTCGCTGAGATTTGCCTTGCCCATGATGACGGCCCCGGATTTGCGCAGGTTTGCGGCGACGGCGGCGTCCTGCTTCGGTGTCGGAGCGTCGAGCAGAGCGAGGGAGCCGGCGGTCGTGTGCATCTTGTCGGCCGTATCGATATTGTCCTTGATCAAAATGGGGATACCGTGCATCGGCCCGCGAACCTTGCCTTTCTTGCGTTCCTTGTCCATCTGGTCGGCTATCGCCAGAGCGTCCGGATTTAGCTCAAGCACAGAGTGCGTTTTAGTGTCGATCGCGGCAATGCGTGCGAGGTACATCTCAGTAAGCTTACGTGAGGTCAGCTTTTTGGCTTTCATCTGTGCCTGAAGCTCCATGATCGTGATTTCGACCAGTTCTGGGTACGGGTCGCCGTCAACAAAACTGACGACCTCGCCTTTCACGTTTTGCAACATAACTATCGTCGCTAGTCCGGCCGCTGCCGTTTTTACAAAGTCACGCCGGGACGTTTTCTTAATGCCGTTATCGTCAGATTTCATCTGTCGGATCTCCACCTAAATAAATTTTGATTGGTTGTATTGAACGTTTGAATTGTAGCAGAAAACCAAACTAGACGGCGACTGTTTCGAGGTATGCTCGTGCCAGCGGCAATTCCGCATCTTCGAAATTCTCCGGTGTGTCGAGTAAGACGATCTTTCCTTTATCCATAAGCGCTATCCGCGTGCCTAAAAGCATAGCTTCGTGCAGGTCGTGTGTGACAAATACCGCAGTTTTGCGTAGCTCGCGAACCAGCCGGGCAAATTCTTTTTGCAGATTTGTGCGTGTTATGGCGTCGAGAGCACCGAAAGGTTCGTCGAGCAGCAGCAACTTCGGATCGGATGCAAGGGCTCGGGCGACGCCGACGCGTTGACGTTGGCCACCGGATAGCTGGTGCGGGAACCTATCGGCAAACTTCACCGGATCGAGGCCAACGAGCGAGAGCATTTCACTCGTCCTGTCCCGTTTTTTAGCGATCTCCCAATTCTCAAGCCGGAGCAAGAGAGCAACATTCTCGGCAACGGTAAAATGCGGAAACAGCCCGCCGTCTTGGATCACGTAGCCGATCCGCCGCCTAAGTTGGATCGGGTCCCAGTTGGTCGTCGATTTGCCCTCGACGAGGACTTCGCCGGTGGTTGGCAAGATCAGCCGATTTACCAGCTTTAGCGTGGTGGTTTTGCCGCAGCCCGATTCACCCAGGAGGACAAGTATCTCGCCTTGGTTTATTTGCAGATCGAGGGCGTCAATGATCCGGGCCCCGCCGACCGAGTAACCGACACTGCGAAACTCAACGATGGATTCAGCCAACATTTTTACCGTTTTAGCCATCCGTCACGGACCTTTGATTGTCGGGGACTCGGGTATGGCATCGGAACGAGCGAATAGCTGGTTACATCACGCGAACCGATCTTTACCGGGATTTCCAAGTCTTTTCCGCCACGAGTGACGTTTAGGGTGATAGTTTTGCCGGCAAAACTATTAAAGTTTGCATGCTGCGGAGCATCGCCGTCCAATTTTGTGATCACATCGCCGACCTTTAGGCCGGACGCCGCAGCTCCGGTGCCCGGGTCGATCGAGCCGATCATCAACCCGCCGTTGCGATTGCGCATCTGAAAACCAAAAACGGGTGCCTGATCGATCTTCTCTTCGAATTTGTAACCGGCGTAGCCAAAGATACGGTCATAGTCGGGCACGTCAGTACCAAAAACATATTTTCGGTAAAAATCGTGGTAGTCCTTTTTTGTAAGACGGTTGATGATCGCGATCATCGCCTCGGTCGTAAAGCCTTTCCCGCGTTTGTAGTTTTCATTAAAGAGAGCCCGCATCACGTCGTCGAGGCTTGCCGAACCGTTTGAATCGTTGCGGATCGACAAATCGAGTAACGCCCCGAGGTTTTGGCCCTGTGTGTAATACGAGATGCCAAACGCCGTCGGGCTGTCGTAGCCGACCCATGTTGAGACGGACGATGCGGCGGGAGAGATGTAACCGCGGGCTTCGCTGCCTTCGACGCCGCTCGCGGCACCGCCGGCACGGGCGACAAACTGTTTTGGCGTCATCAGCCCGCCGCGATATTCGGCAACCACACCGTAATAATTTGTAAATCCTTCGGAAACCCACAGCGATGGCGATTCGTTCTCACGCGAATAATCGTACGGCCACATTTCGGCGGGGCGAATGCGTTTGACGTTCCAAAGGTGAAAATACTCGTGGGCGGCCGTGCCGATGATCGACTCAGGCGTCCGATCCGGCGTTTGTGCAAAGGCAACAAATGAATTGAGGTGTTCGAGAGCACCGCTCGCATTGGACTCAGCCGGAGAAAAGAAGTAGAAGTGCAGGTATTTTTCGTAAGGCAGTCCGCCAAACATCGTGCTATCGGCTTTGACGACTTTGGCCATCATTTCGCAGAATTTGTTCGCCTTTTCCTGGCTATATGCACCGGCCGGATTTGAGACGAAATAATGCGGTTTGCCTTCGACCTCGTACTTGGTCACGTCAAAATTGCCGATCTCGACCGGTGCGTCGACGAGCACATCATAATTTGCAGCCGTGAATGTGTTCGGGTCACTGGTTTCTTTTAGCGCGGTCGCGATCTTCCAGCCGCTCGGAATATTCAGGTGAACCGTGCTCGGTTCGTTCCTGTGCCCCTCGGCTTGCAAAAACAGTTCGATTCCGGTGAAAAACGCAAAATCCTTCGCGATCTTGGCCTGATTCAACGCCAGAACAGTTGCGCTGTAGTCGTAATCGATCTTTATTTCCTTGATGCCTTTCGTGTTGATGTTCCACGTCTGTTTGCGGGACATTGTGTGCGGCAAGATCTTCCCCGACGCATCCGTGATTCGAAATCTCAACAAATTCTTGAAGTAATTTTCGACGGTGTACCATCCCGGGGCCCAGGTCGGAAGGCTCAGGCTCAGTGTCGGCTGATTGATCTTCTTGATCACCGTGGAAATGTGAAATTGCTGAGCCGCAGTGTCGTTCAATGAAACAGTATAGTCGACGGCGAGCGAGCCCTTTTGGGCAATGGCGGCATCGACGCTGAGGAGCAGCAAAATTGACAAAAAGAAGGGTACGAAACGGCTTGTCTGTCGCATAACTTAGCTTGGTATATCGAAAGGTATTTTTGATTAATACCATAACCTATCAAGTAAAGTTTCACCATATGCCTGCGTCAAGGCAATGCCTTGCTTTGAAACAGCGGGAAACTGCCGTACGATATCTGAAGTTTTTTAACGGCAACATTATGAATTCAAAGATCACTGTTTTTACTCTATCGCTATCGATATTTTTGGCGTCATGCTCGATGGCCGCCAGCACAACCAACACCGCCTCGGCCGCAAATACGGCCGCGAACACGAATACCGAAACGACCGGGACACCCTCTTCCGGAACCGCCGAATCCCAGACCAGTTTGCCTGAAGCGGTCGTCGCTGACCTTTACAAGCAGCACGACGCAAAGAAGAGCCCGTTCTTTCAGACAAAGAATCGGGCGCTTGTCGACAAGTACTTTACAAAAACACTGGCCGACCTGATATGGAAGGACGCTGTCAGTTCTAAAGGTGAGGTTGGGGCTATCGACGGCGATCCGCTCTATAACGCTCAGGAGATGGAGATCAAGGGCTTGGCGGTCGGCAAGGCTGAGGTAAAAGGCGAAATGGCAACGGTTGCCGCGACATTCACCAACCTGGGTGAAAAAAAGACGGTAAATTTCGCGCTCAAGCAAACGAACGGGGCCTGGAAGATCGATAATATCCTTTACGGTGATGGCGACAGCCTGTTGAAATGGCTTAAAGACACGTATTCGAAGACCTCAGATTCCGATATGTCGGGAGGCGTCGAATTTGAGGGTAAATACAAGGTCGGCGACACCACCTGTACGGTAACACCCGCCAAAATGTCAGTTGAGATTCGTTGGGCCAAGGGCAGCGGCGTCGAGATGTTTTTCTTTAAGGACGGCAATACGTTTGAATCGTCGCCCGACAAGGGTGGGCCGAATTCGTTTGTTTTTGACGACGACAAATACAATGCCGGTACTTTTCACCGGGCTGACGGCAAAACGCTTTCCGTCACACGCTCGAAATAGTGGGGTGACCGAATTACCGCAAAAGGCTGTCATTCTGGCACGCGGGCTCGGAACGCGAATGCGTGCGGAAGTTCCAGAGCTTTCGCTGACGGCTGATCAGGAACGCCTGGCCGGTGCGGGGATCAAGGCTTTGATCCCCGTCGCCGGAGGCAAAACTCTCCTTGAATTGATATCGCAAACCCTTACGACCGCAGGCTTCACGAATATTTTCGCTGTGATCGGTCCGGAACACGGAGCCATTCGCGATTTTTGCACGACTAAAGGCCTTAATATCAGTTTTGTCGTTCAGAATGAACCGCTCGGCACGGCCGACGCTGTGCTTGCGGCAGAGGGCTGCATCGATTCTGACGAGCTGTTCCTCGTCGTCAACTCGGACAATCTGTATCCGGTCGAAAGTCTCCGAAAATTACGTGAAACGAACTGTCCCGCACTTCTTGCATTTGACCGTGAGGCGCTCGTCGAGCGAAGCAATATAGACGTGGAGCGGATCGCGAAATTCGCGACCATTGAGATCGACGATCGTGGTTTTCTCCGTCGGGTAATTGAGAAACCAAACGACGATGGGCTCGCGCCACTTGTTTCGATGAATGCCTGGCTCTTTTCACCCGCGATATTCGCGGCATGCCGTGCGATCCGGCTCTCTGAACGCGGTGAACTTGAGATCACGTCCGCTGTCCAATATGCGATCGACGAACTGGGCGAGGAATTTGTCGCGGTGGAGACCGACGAAGGCGTCCTCGACCTTTCGAGCCGGTCCGACATTGAGACGGTTGGCCAGTTTCTGAGCAAAAAAATACACGATCCGTAAAATGTTCATTCCCGGTCGCATAGAGTTTCTTGGCAAGCACACCGACTACTGCGGCGGCCGGAGCATCGTATGCGCGATCGATCGTGGTTTTACGGCGGAGGTCGTACCGCGCTCAGATTCGTTGGTCGTGCTCGAAAATCTTGATTCTGCTGAGACCGAATCCTTTGATCTTTACGCGGAATCGCTGAGGCCCGCCGGCCATTGGGTAAACTACGCCGCTGAGGTCGGGCGTCGCCTGACGCGAAATTTTACCTGCCGGCCTCTTAGCGGGGCCACGATCAGTTTTCGAAGCGATCTGCCAAAGGCGGCTGGGCTCTCCAGTTCGAGCGCGTTGATGATAATGGTCTTTGCAGCGCTCGATGAGGTGAACGATCTACGCGGACGGCTAGAATATCGTGACAATATTACTGGCGATCTCGAGTTGGCGGAGTATCTAGGATGCGTCGAAAATGGCCAGAGCTTTCACGGCCTCGCAGGATCGGCGGGTGTGGGAACCTTCGGCGGAAGCCAGGACCACGCGGCTATTTTACTTGGCCGGAGTGATCGTTTGAGCCAATTTTCATTCTCGCCGCTCAGAAATGAGGCCGATTTCGATCTTCCGGACGCATATACATTTGTTGTAGCATCGAGTGGCGTCGCGGCAGAGAAAACTGGAGCTGTTCGCGACAGATACAACCGCGTTTCCAGAATGGTTTCCGAGATAACCAGCGTGGTGGGACGCGGTCTATCGTTGGCTCAGGACATGACAGAGATCGGCATTGGGGAATTGCAGAAGGTCATTCGCAACAATCATTTCAGTTTTTCAACCGACGATCTGCTAGACCGCATCGAACATTTTCGGGTCGAGAATTTTGAGATCATTCCCGCCGCTAGCAAACTTCTCGCATCTGGCCGCATCGATGAGATCGGCGGCTTTGTTGACCGGTCCCAGGAGAATGCGGAGCGTCTGCTGGGCAATCAGATCGAGGAAACTATCTTTCTCCAACGGTCGGCGAGGGAAATCGGTGCTATCGCGGCGTCGGCTTTTGGAGCGGGTTTTGGTGGCAGTGTTTATGCACTTTTTCGAACTGCCGAAACGGAGGATTTTAGTCGCGAATGGGAGCGAAGGTATCGTAAGGCGTTCTCTCAGCACAGCGATACGTGCGAATTTTTTGTAACGCGGCCGGCACAGATGGTGTTGTAATTTTTTGTGTGCTCTGTGTCTTCCCTTAGAGCACTTAGTGTTTGAAACTCCTTTTAACATAAAGGACCCAAAGGAAGACACGGAGTCCACGAGAAATCTTTTATTCTTTCTCCGACAGCCGCTTCAACATACCCTTAATATCCGCGACACCTTTGTACGCGACATATGCGGTAACGAAGGTGTACCACAGGACGGCAGCGATGGTCAGCAGGAGCCAAAAGTATTTCATATTTTCTGCCCTCCTTTGGGTTTGAGCAGCGAAAAAACGATCATCGCGAGTGCCGAACCGACATAGGCGGCGATGCCGGAATAGTATGGACCGATCTGTTTTGCGAGGTCCTTTGTTGCCGATGTTTTGTCGAGCACGAGGAACGTGGCCGGTATTACGGCCGCGACGATGATGGATGCCGTTGCTCCCCAGCTATTCGCTCGCTTCCAATAACAGCAAGAGATCAACAGCACTGAGATGCTGGCGAGATAGATGGTTCCCGTGATGCCCAGATACGTCCAGGCATCGCCCTCAAGCGGGTACCATAGGCCGTAAAACAGCAGAAATATTCCGATAAGCGCGATGATCGTCCGATTTACAAACAGGCCTTTCTTTTCGGACCACGGCACTTTGCGAAACGGAGCCATGATGTCGTTATAGATGACACTGCCCCACGTGAGCATATAGCTTGAATCGGTCGACATATCGGCGGCTAGCATCGCAGCGATGCAGAGCCCCATCAGACCGGCCGGAACAAAAGTCGAGAGGAACGTTGGCATCGCTTCCAATGTGTTTGTCACCTTACCAACTGTAGCGAGTGCGGCGATGCCCCAGATCCCGGGGATCAAAAACCGGCAGACGAAAAAGAAGCTTGTCCGCACATAGATACTCTGTCCCGTCGCCGAATCTTTTGCGGCGAGAACGCGGGCAATGGTGGTTTGCCAGGTAAGCACCGCGGCAAAATTGAGCAGCACCTGAAAGACAACGTACGGCCAGCCAAGCTCAGAGTTCACGAACGGGTTAAACCCGCCCGCACCATGAGTCGTCTCGACCGTCGTTACAAGTTTCTCCCAACCAACGTTGACGAGAATAAGGACTGTGACAGCGATCAGGCCGATGCTCATCACGACAAACTGGAGAAAATCCGTGATCAGTACCGACAGCATCCCGCCGAGGATCGTATATGTCGCGACGCCGACGAGTAGAACGGTCATCATCGTTTCGAGATAGCCGACCTGAAATCCGAACAGGTTGAACGACGGAGCATTCAGCCCTATGATCCGCACCAGAAACTGACCACCGATCCGGAGGAAGACGCCCATGTTAAGCAATCCGCCAAGCACGATCACGACACCCGCGGCCCAGCGGACACGCGGCCCGAATTGACCTTCAATCAATTGGGGTATCGTAATAACGCCCGAATCGCGAAGTGGCTTGATGCAAAATCCGGTGTAGCCGATCACCAACATCGACAACGCCATTGCGATTCCCGGCGTTGCTCCCGCAAAGCCGTAGCGATAGCCGGCCTCCGCAGTGTACATGCAGGTGACGATGCCAAACTCGGTAGCCGCGAGCGATGCTATGCCGAGATAGACATTCATCTCACGGCCCGCGACGAGAAAGTCGTCCACCTTGCCGACGTACTTACGCACGTAAATACCCGCGGCCATCGTGATCAGCAGGTAAAACCCGACGATGCTCCCATCGAGAAGCCAGTTGAAATTTGTCATTTAAATGACCCCGGAATTGAAGGTACTGAAAATCTCTCCAAATAGTATTCGGGATTTGACGTTCTGTCCAACGGGGAATGGCTAGGATCAGCTATTCCCACTCGATCGTGCTTGGCGGCTTTGACGAAATGTCATAAACAACCCGGTTTACGCCGCGGACTTCGGAGGTGATGCGGGAGGAAGCAGCGGCCAGGAAATCGTGTGGCAAGCGTGCCCAGTCGGCGGTCATTCCGTCGGTCGATGTCACGGCCCGGAGAGCGACGGTCTTTTCGTAGGTGCGGAAATCGCCCATGACTCCGACCGACTGGATCGGCAGCAGCACGGCAAAGGCCTGCCAGACGTCATTGTAAATGCCGAAATTGTGTAGTTCTTCGATAAAGATGCGGTCGGCCTTTTGGAGCAGCTCGACCTTTTCGGGTGTGATGTCGCCGAGGATGCGAACGCCGAGGCCGGGGCCGGGAAATGGGTGACGTTCGAGGATCATTTCAGGAATACCAAGATCACGGCCGATGTTTCGCACCTCGTCCTTGAACAGTTCGCGGAGAGGCTCGATTAGCTTGAGGTTCATCTTCGCCGGCAGGCCGCCGACGTTGTGATGTGACTTTATCGTCACCGACGACCCGCGAAGGCTGACCGATTCGATCACGTCGGGGTAGAGCGTGCCCTGACCGAGCCATTTAACATCACCGATCTTTTTCGCCTCGGCGTCGAAAACGTCGATGAATTTGCCGCCGATGGCTTTACGTTTTTGTTCGGGGTCTGTGACATCCGCGAGCACCGAATAGAAGTCTGCGGAAGCATCGACGCCGCGAACATTCAGATGGAGATTGTCCTTGTAGACCTGGAGCGTGTCCTCAAATTCGCGATAGCGGAGCAGGCCGTTATTGACGAAGATGCAAGTCTGCCGCGTCCCGATCGCTTCGTGAACCAGCACCGCCGCAACGGTCGAGTCGACACCGCCCGACAGGCCGCAGACGACGTTACCGGTCGGCCCGACGGTTTCGCGGATCTTATCGACCTCTTCCTTGATAAATTGAGCAGGCGTCCAGTCGCCTTTGCAATTGCAAATTTGAAATATGAAATTTCTTAGAATTTCTTTTCCGAGCGGCGTATGAGCGACTTCAGGATGAAACTGAACGCAAAAGATACCTCGCTCCGGGTTTTCGATAGCTGTTGGCACGTCTTCGCTGGTCGCGACTGCATTGAATCCATCGGGCATTCGCGTCATGTGATCGCCGTGGCTCATCCAGACATCGAGTTCGAAAGGCAGTTCGTTGAACAATGCCGTGTTTCCACTCAAAACCCTGACCTTTGCATGCCCGTATTCGCGTCGAGCCGCCGGTTCGATCGAGCCACCAAGATCTAAAGCGACCAGCTGCATTCCATAACAAATACCGAGGATCGGAGCATTTACTTTTTCGTAAAAGCCCTTCTCGACCCGCGGAGCGTCCTCGTCCGTCACACTCGAAGGCCCACCCGACAAGATCACGCCCTTTGGATTTCGCTTAGCGATCTCATCCGCCGAAAGATGAAATGGATGTATCTCGCAATAAACGCCCTGCTCGCGCACTCGGCGGGCAATGAGCTGAGTGTATTGCGATCCGAAGTCCAGGATTATGATGAGTTCGTGGTTCAAAAGAAGATCGCTCCCGATGTCAGACCCGGAAGTGGCTTTAGAAAAACGGAACCGGGGTTTCTTGATAAATAATGATTATACGTGGAAGTTACAATGGAACAAATTTCATCCGCAAACCCATTACGCCGGAGGCACTGGCGTTGCAGGCGAGAGCGCCTGCTCTCCCGGTGGGAGCGTCCTTGCCGGCGTGATGGACTTCGGGGCAAATCGGATAGAAATGAAACCATAGAGTTGTTTTGGGCGAATGAACTATCAGCAACAATCTATCTTTCCTGTGCAAATAGATTTCTTAAATTATCGAAGCATTATCGTCTTCGTCTGCATTTTGCAGGGGCTTATTTTGCGGGGTTCTGCTAGTCCCTGGCTCGAGTCTGATCACGCCTTTCATGGTTATTACTCTGAGTATGCTAAAACGAGTAATATGTCTGAATTTTGTTGATGAAGAGTGTTAGGAAAGAAAATTTACCAACGAAATTTTGCCACATTTGCCAAAGGCCTTTTGTGTGGCGAAAAAAGTGGGAAAAGGTTTGGGACGCAGTAAAATTTTGCAGTGAAAAATGTAGAAAAAATAAGAGAGTATGAACTTAGAAGGAAAAACAGTATTGGTTGTTGGAGCGGGCAGAGGAATCGGCAGAAATATTGCCGAATTGTTTTCCGAGGCACGTGCGAATGTTGTCATTTCATCGAGAAATGAAGCCGAATTGAATGAGTTGGAGTATCAACTCAACGCCCAAGGCAATCCCGATGTGCTTGCTTTGGTGGCAGATGCCGAAATTCCGTCGGATGTCGAGTCATTGGTTAGACAATCGGTTGAGAGATTTGGCGGAATTGATTATTTGATACATACCGCCGGAATGGGGATTTTGAAACCGTTTGCCGAGTTGAAAGCGGAGGATCTGCAAGCACTTCTAAACGCTAATCTAATGACGGCTTTTAATGTGTTTCAAGCAGTTTTGCCGGTCATGCAAGAGCAAAAATTCGGCAGAATCGTCGCGTTCCCCGGAATTTTAGGTAAAGCACCGATGATGCAGGCAAGCATTTATTGTGCGGCAAAATACGGGTTAAGCGGAATGGTCAAATGTTTGGCACAAGAATATAAACGTTTCGGCATACGCTTTACGCTAATGCACCTTGGCGGGGTTGATTCGGATTTTTGGTCTAATATCACGATGAAAGTCCAAAGAGACAAAATGTTGACCATCGATGCCGCCGCCAAAGCCGCTTTTTTTGCTGCCACGCAAGAAGGCGAAGGTGTAATGGCAGAAGTCGTTTTGATGCCTGAAAACCATCAACTGATTTGAAATATTGTTTGATATTCCTCGGAAATTCTGCGAGTTCTGCGGGAAACTAGCATATGAAAATTGCGACGCTAATTCTCCCGCATCAACTTTTCAAGCAAAATCCCGCAATTTTGCCCGAGACGGAAGTGTATTTGGTCGAAGAATTTCTGTTTTTCAAACAATACAATTTTCATCGCCAAAAGCTCAAGTATCATCGGGCGACGATGAAGTTTTATGAAGGTTATCTGCGTGGGAAAGGCGTGACTCTCGTTTATGTCGAAGCAAATACTGAACTCGCGGACGTAAGAAAGTTGATTCCGAGCCTGATCGAAAACGGTGTAACGGAAATTCATTTTTGCGATGTGGCGGATAATTGGTTGGAGAAAAGAATAAAGAGTTTTGGCGGCAGCGTGAATTTAATCGAACACGAAACGCCGATGTTTTTGAATTCAAAAGATGATTTGAATGCTTATTTCAAAACTAAAAAGCATTATTTTCAAACAGATTTTTACACTCAGCAACGCAAGAAACGTGGGATTTTGCTTGACGCGGATTTCAAACCTGTCGGCGGAAAATGGACTTACGATACGGAAAATCGTTCGAAATATCCGAAGGATAAAGTTTCGCCCGAAGTTGTGTTCCCTGCGGAAAATGAATTTGTTGACGAAGCGGCTGAATACGTTAAGGCCAAATTTAATAGTAATTACGGCAGTCTCGGAAGCGACTTTGTTTATCCCACAACTTACGTTGAAAGCCGAAATTGGCTTAATCAATTTCTTGAAAATCGTTTTCCGGAATTCGGTAAATATGAAGACGCTTTAGTAGTAAACGAAAATATTCTGCATCATAGCTTACTCACACCGATGATGAATGTTGGTTTGCTCACACCGCAGGAAGTTATCGAAACAACCTTGAAATTTGCGGAAGAAAATAACATTCCGCTTAATTCGCTCGAAGGTTTTTTACGGCAAATTATCGGCTGGCGAGAATTCATTCGCGGTGTTTATGAAGTTGCGGGTTCACGCGAAAGGACGATGAATTTCTGGCAATTCAACCGCAAAATTCCCCCAAGTTTTTGGACCGGAACGACAGGCATTAAGCCGATCGACATTACGATCAAAAAAGTTCTCGAAACAGGTTATTGTCACCATATCGAACGACTTATGGTTATCGGAAATTTTATGTTGCTGTGCGAATTCGATCCCGACGAAGTTTATCGCTGGTTTATGGAGCTTTTTATTGACGCTTACGATTGGGTGATGGTTACGAATGTTTACGGGATGAGCCAATTCGCCGATGGCGGACTAATGGCGACCAAACCGTATATCAGCGGAAGCAATTATTTGTCGAAAATGAGCGATTTCCCGAAAGGCGATTGGCAAAGGATTTGGGACGGACTGTTTTGGCGTTTTATGGACGTGCATCGAGATTTTTTCTTGAAAAATCCGCGCCTCGGAATGCTGGTTAGAACCTTTGATAAAATGGCTAGTGAGAAAAGATTTTCGCACATACAAACGGCGGAAAATTATTTGGACAGTTTGGTGTAATTAAGTACTTTTCGGAAAATATGATAACGATAATCGGAGCAGGAATCGCCGGTTTGACCTGTGCAAAATATTTGAAAGATCGCGGCATTGAAGCCGTAATTTTGGAAGCGTCAGACGGCGTTGGCGGCCGTGTGCGGACTGATGAGCTTGACGGTTTTAAGTTAGACCGAGGTTTTCAGGTTTTTCTGACTTCATATCCCGAAGCGGAGAAATTGCTGGACTACGAATCCTTAAAGTTCAAGAAATTGCTGTCCGGAGCGAGGATCCGCAATGGCGACGATTTCTCTGTGATGCCGAATCCGCTTAAGAATATCTTGACCGCACCGCAAGCACTTTTTTCGCCGGTTGGTGGAATCTTAGACAAATTGAAAATTCTGCAACTCAATGCAGAAACGCGAAACGCCGCCGAGCCGAAAATGCGAACGGGTGAAACGACGATAGAATTTCTGAAAAAATTCGGCTACTCGGACACGATGATCCGAAGCTTTTTTGTTCCTTTTTTCGGTGGCGTCTTTCTCGAGAACAACTTGGAAACAAACTCGAGCTTTTTCAAATTCTTATTCAGCATGTTTTCCAAAGGTGACGTCGTGGTGCCCGAAAATGGAATGCAGGCGATTCCCGTACAGATCGCTAAGCACCTGTCTGACGATCAAATTCGGCTTAACACTCCCGTCCAAAAAATTGACGGAACGACGATCTATCTCGAAAATGGCGAAACAATCGAAGCTGAAACGATTGTTCTGGCAACCGACGCTAAAACCGCCGCAAAGCTGCTCGGCGAAAAATCAAAAACCGAATTTAACGGCACAACTTGTCTGTATTTTGAAAGTGATTCGCCGCTTAAAATTGGCGGTGAACCGTATTTGATTATTAATTCAAACGCGGATGAAATCATTAATCACATTTTGCCGATATCTGATATTTCGCCAAGTTACGCACCTGCAGACAAGACGTTGATCTCGGTCAGTATTATTGGAAATAGAGAGGTTACAACTGAAGAAATACAAACAGAATTAGCGAAATGGTTTGGAGTTGAAATAGCATGGTGGCATCTGAAAACTTATCAAATCCCGGAAGCGTTACCTCAGTTTTTCAATAGTTCAGAAACTGAAACTAACCTCAAAATCAGCGAAAATCTCTATCGTTGCGGTGATTATACGGCGTATCCTTCGCTCAACGCAGCGATGAAAACCGGGCGTCAAGTAGCCCAGATGTTGAGCGAATCATAGTAAGAGTGATTGTAAAGCGGAGTTGGGACGATATTGGCAACAAGCTCGACCGAGAGGTCAGTGAGGTAAAAAATTGATCGCCTCCACAAAGGACTGAATAGGCGGCAATGTCGCCAGCGAGAACGAAAAGGCGGTCTAGATGCCGCCTTTTTTGATGAATGCTAGATATTCCTTGATCAACTTTTCGAGGACCGCTTCGTCAATATCTGTGAACTTTTTTATATGAAGACAGCCACCGCTTGCTCTATGTTTGCCTATCTTTTCCAGAAGTGGGCTTTGGTCAAGCGATTTGGAAAGGACGTAGAGCGTGGTGCTGCCCTTTCGCGGCGAAAAGCCGATCTCCATCCAATCCATCTCGCGGCCTGAATCATACTTCAAATGCCTAAGTCCGAAGCCTATGATCGCCGAACCCCACATCTTTGGCTTTTCGCCGGTGACACGTTCCATTATTTCGGCGACCTTAAAACTGTCCGCGAGCTGCTGCGGGTCGGCGATCGATCCGAGAAATGCGTCGACGCTGGCTTCGGTTAGCTGAGTCTTGTTGTTTGCGTTTGCCATAGTAATTCAGGTTCTTCCATTCGCTGTTTTAAATAGTCCTTTACGACCATGGTAGCTTTGCAGTCGTCCTCGTTATATTCGAGAACTCGTTTCAACTTTATCTCGTCGTGAGTCGTCAGGTATTCGTTAAACCACTGGATCGATAGCGCCCCCGATGGCGTTTCGTCACGCCACTCGAACTTGAGGTACTGGGCGATGGCCTTGATGCCATAACTACCGAGCGGCCAGTCAGTGTTTTTGAGGATGAGGTCCGTGTAAAGATCTATCGTTGTTGGCCTCGCAAACAATTCCTCCAATTCAGCCTCGCCAATTACGTCCGGATACTTCTTTTGAAGCTGCCTGTAAATGGTCCGTTCATAGGACGAATAGTAATAGATAGCAACATCATTCGGATCGAACGACAGCATGAAGTCGATCGAGCGTTTCCAATATTCCCGTTCGTTCTCGGCGGATATCTCAGTTGCCGTGAAATGCTCAAACCGTTGGCCAGAGCGGTCGCGCACCCAAAACCCGTGCAGATAAACAAAATCCTGAGTCGGGTCAGTCTCGATATCAAAAAACAACTCGGTCGCAACCTCCGGAAATCGAAATCGTTCGTACATGACCGGATCGCCGCCAGATTTCATGAGCGGTCCGCGGGCAAAGATCTTTCCCAATGTTCCCCTGCCAACGCCTCTGAGAAACGAGCTGTCTGTTCTCTTTTGAGCAAGCAGTTCTTTAGGATCGAGCCTGAGGACGTCGTCGATCCCGGCGGGCGAAAAATGTCGGTCAAATGAATCGCGGGCGACCCGCCCGACGTCGAACAACTGGGTCAGATCGTCATTTTCCTTAGCCCATTTTTTGCATGACGCGTACCACCCGCAATTCTTGCACGCACTGACGAGAGCCGGTTTGTTGTGCAGCTCATTACGAAGAGACGCCTCAACTTGGGCCTTCACGGTTAGATACGTGCCCCACATCGAATCTGATTGCGGACCAAGCGGGGCATTGAGATCATATTCGATCCGCTCGCCAGTCTTATCGATAACAAATGCACGACGAGAGGAATTGAGGCCCTTTTTGTTGAGCAGATCGACGTAAAGTGCGAGCTGTACACCATATTCCTTTTTGGGTTTCCCCTCGTTTCCCGCGTCCTTAGGTTTGCCGTCGCTGCCGACCTCATCGCCACCCTCGGAACCGGCGCCGGATTTTATTTCGATGGGGACATATTCACCGTCGATTAACTGGATCAGATCCGGGATGCCAAAAAGATTGCCGTAGGCAAGTACGCCCTGATAGATGTATTCGGCCCGGTCTGCCAACGCCGCGTTTGTCAGCGCGATCCGTTCAGCCTCAGAGCCGCCGCCGCAGTCGACGTACTCAAAACCGAATCCCGCCACAATGTCCGCTTCGTGCTGGATGCCGCGGTCCCACAAAAGTTTAAGAAAAGGGTTGTCCTCGTCAACAAATTCTACCTTCGGACCGTACGCATCACGCCACACCTTATGAGCGCAGCGCATGTGGTCGAGAAGCAATGAGGGCGTAATTATCGACATAGAGATCCCTTGGAACGACGCTTACCACAATTCTAACCGACTTCGCGAAAGTGCCGAAGCCGACAAAATTGCGCTGTCAGAACTCTTTAGAAATGACCTCTATTATAACTTATTAGAAATGTCCTCTTTTTTGGTGAATTGTATGACATAGTGATTTGTTTTTGGTGGTCATAAGATCTTGCCGGGCGCGCC
>JBBRSH010000079.1:0-21157 GCA_038245555.1 Pyrinomonadales bacterium
ATGTCTGAACATCTATCCAAAACTGAGGTCGAGGGCTATGTCCGCGGGACACTGTCACCAGACAAACTATTGGCATCGGACGATCACATTTCAACTTGCGAAAACTGCAGATCGGCGGTCAACGCTCATCCCGTGGATCGCGCGGCCATTGTTGCTTCTCTTATGCCACCAGTCGAAGACCCGCATTTGAGCTTCGAACGGATCAAGGCATATGTCGACGGGCCACGAGACGATGTCGAACGCGAGATCGCCGATCATCATCTGCAAGATTGCCGCGTTTGCCGCGAGCAACTTAGGGATCTTGAGATCCTGAGTTCCGAACTCTCCCCCGCTTTAGTTCCATTGGCGAGTCCGCGGCCTAAATGGACAGAGATTTGGAATGGACTCCGGCAGCGACATTTTCTCGGATACGCAGTTCCGGCGGCGGCCCTATTACTGGTCGGCATGCTGTTTGGCGGCTGGTATTTGGCCAATCGAAGGCCGGCGACTGAGATTTCGGAGGTCACCCCACCGGAAAGCAATGTTCAAATTGTGACTCCGCCCGATGTATCCGATATTCCGGCCGATCCCGGCAACACCGGCATCGTTGATAAGACAAAGCCGATCGTGAGCGTTAATGACGGCGGCGGAAAGATAGAGATCGACGCGGGCGGCAGGGTCACAGGCCTCGACGATCCGCAGTACTCATCGATGATCGCCGGAGCGTTGACCGGAAAAGGCATCGAAATTTCTCAGGATTTTCGGAAATTAAAACAGTCGTCGGGCGAACTAATGGGCGATGGCCAGACGGGTGTGCCGTTTGCTCTGACCGGTCCGGTCGGAGCGGTCGTTGAGACGGCACAACCGACGCTCCGTTGGAAACCGCTGAAGGGAGCTGAAAGCTATCGTGTCGATATCTTTGACGAGGGATTTACGAAGGTGGCGTCGAGCCCGGCGGTCAAGGCGGCCCAGTGGCAGTCGAACGTTGCTCTCCGGCGCGGTGCTGTCTATCGCTGGCAGGTGACAGCCACGATCAACGGCGAAGAGGTCAAATCGCCGGTCCGTCCAGCACCCGACGCAAGATTCAAAGTACTCGACACGGCCAACTCAAATCGGATACTCGATGCTCGGACCAAACACGGACGGTCACATCTGTTGCTGGGTATATTGTACGCTGAGGCAGGATTATTGGCTGACGCCGAACGCGAGTTCCAGATCCTTGTGCAAGCGAATCCAGATTCCGCCGTCGCACGACGATTGCTGGAAAAAGTAAGGTCTGTCCGATAGCTCAAAATGCAGAAGCCCGCACAAAGTAAGGGCATCCTCGTACCGGATCTAGCTTGCCCTTACTTCGTGCGGGCTTCTGCAACATACCCTCCAACCAAACTCGTTAGCTCCCATCGCCGACCAGTACCCAGGCTGCCCAGTAGGATGGGTGCTGGTATTTGCTGTTTTTTAAGAGCTTTAGCTCAGCACGCCGCAATGCCTCGGCCTTGGTTGTTTTACCGTTCAGAAGCTGGCGATGAAACTCGAGCATCAGTTCCGTAGTGCTCGACGATTCGACCTTCCACTGGCTGGCGATGGTCGTCGGTGCGCCGGCAATAAAGAAAGCCCATGACATGCCGATCATCCCCTCGCCGGCACCGACACGGCCTCGGGCCGTTTCACAAGCGGCGAGCACCACCATGTCGGCGTGGAGATTCATATCCATCACTTCCCATGCTTCAAGCAGGCCGTCTTGATTTGTGTCGACCGGAGCGTGTGAAAGTACAAGGTGAGAGTACATTGGGCTCGAACTGTCGAGTATCCCGTGGGTTGCAAATTGCAAAACTCGATAATAGGGCGATTCCTCTTTAGCGCGTTCTTCCGTCGCGTCTGTACCAATGTAGACGCGACTCCGGGCAGGCCCGTAGAGCCGAGCCAAAGCATTGACCTGCTTTTCGGCTTCGGGAAGTGGGTCGAGATCCTCGCCCATCAATGCTGCCTTCTTGCCGGAATCGGCTTTGTTGTCCACAACTGGATTGCCGAAAGCCAGCAACGTCTGGGGCGTCTTACTATTCTCCTGTCGTTTCTTCTGCTTTTTCGTCACCTCGCGCAGCACACTCAGTGATGGCGAATAAAAGATCGCCTGGTCCTCGATCGCATAATGCTCGACGGAGGACTGCAATGCCTGGAACGGCAAGTTCCACAAAACTCCGTCCGGCACTATCGTCAACAAGTTCTTGCCCTGAAGCTGTTCTCGGGCGGGTTTAAGCAGCAGGTCATAAAGTTCCCTGCCCGGCACGCCAAAGTCGAGATCACCCTGGGCGAGTTTTAGGCGGTAGTTCTCAACCTTGTCGGCGAGAGCCTTTTGCTTGATCGGAATCGAATAAACCCTTGACGAAGGCTGTAGGCGGCCGCCGGCCTGGTCCTTTGTCAGGACAAAAAGGTAGGTTTGGCCTGCCGAGACCACATATTCAAGCAGAGCGCTTTTGCTGTCTGGTAAGAGAGAGTACGCCTCATTCGGAGTGATCGGTTGCGACTGGCCGCGCTGTATTTTCAGTTCCGGGTGGGCTCCGTAGAGCCTTGCCCTAAATGCCTCATGCTCGAGGCGCGCCTGATCAAGCTTTGCTTTGAGGTCATCTACCTTTTTTGGATCAGACTGGGGCTTGCCTGTCTCGGTTTGGAATCGTGTGTTCAGATCGACGAGTCGTGCCGTTAGCGTTCGCTCTTCTGCTTGTTCCGCCGCCGTCATTGAGCGCGTAACGTTACTACGTCCGCTTTCCAAAACATCAAGAAGTACGCGTGCTTTTGCACGTTCTGCGTAGGCAAGAGCCTCGTCCGCCTTATTTTGAGAAACGAGAAGATCGATCATAGCCTGATATGGCGAGACCTTGTTCTCAAAGTACCGCTGCCGGGCTGCCTCGCCACCAATCGTCCTGCCGCGCATCCCTTCGATAGTATTGATCGCTTTATCAAACTCCATACGAGCCTGATCGGGCTGATTTAGTGCACGATAGACTTGGCCCAGTGTCACTTGCGGGTCGACAGTACGGTCGTTGAACCCGATGTCCGTTGCTAAAGCGACAGCTCGCTGAGCGTACTTCTGAGCCTCAGGGCAATTGCCCAAGAGAAGGTAAACATCGGCGAGCTTCGTCAGTGTTGTGAGAAGGGCACCCTTGTCAAATTTCGATTCCTCGTTGATCGGCAGAGCTTTGAGATAATATTCCAGTGCTGCCGCATAGCTGCCCTGGGCCTTATTAACATCACCAATACCCATCAACGGAGTCTGAATTGACCTTTTTAACTGACTTTTTCTCGAGACGTTTGTCTCGGTATTTGACCTTTCCGTAAGGTCTACCAGACCTTTTTCAAACATGTCGGTCGCCCGATCATAATCTCCAACTTCAAGATGCTGCCGGGCAACATTCATCGTAGCCATACCGCCAGCGGGGCTTTTCATCCCGTCGACACTCTTTTGGAAGTAATTGAGAGCCTGGGAATATTCGCCCATATTTGCGTAAACCGTGCCCACGCTGTTTTGAAGGTTGGCGGCGTACCTTACATCTCCGAACTCCAGGTTCAACTCGATGGCCCGTTGGAAACGAACCAATGCCTGAGCGTCATCGCCAAGCGAAACACATATCCATGCCATTTCGTCTAAGACATGAGCAATCGTCTTCTTGTCTTCGAACTCCTCCGCGAGGCGGAGGGCTAGGCTAACCACGGCATAAGCGCGTGGCCAGTCAAAATCCCTTTTGCCGCTGGCAGAGGCTTCTCCTGCCAGGTAGCTTGCCAATTCGGAATTCACGATGTACTTATTATCGGCAAGTAATTGGTTCCACTCCCCCTCGGTTTTTGCTTTGAGAAGCTCAGCAACGAAGTCGGGAGCTGTGTCGGTCTGCCAAAGCAATAGCCACTTGCCATTTTCCCTGATGAGTTTGTGGGTCAGATAAATATCCCGACCCATCCAGCCGCCAACCGGGCCCATTGGCTTACCGGTCTTTTTACTTATTGCGCTGACATGAACGGTAATTCGGACGTCTGCCGAATCACCGTTGATCGCTACATGATTGATCGAGAAATTCTGGACCTTTATCTGGTCGTAGTTTGTAAATTGTGAGATCGTATTTTTTCGTTTTGACGAATCGTCCTCCGATTTCGGACTCCACATCGACAACTGGTCTTCGTAATCACATTTCTCGTAATCGTAATAAAAACGGGCGGTCAACTCGCGCAGGATCGCCTCATCCGCCGACTGTTTTGACGGATCTGGAGCTATTTGCCCAGAGACTAAGACCGTGATCAAAAAGAAAAACGCTAACAAGAACAGTAAACGTCGGAGTTCCTTACACATACTTTTTCGGTGTACAGCGGTCAAAATCTCATGCGGTTCATTCAATCGGACCAATCCTAACAATGTAACTTACGTCCGAAGTTGGTCGACTAAATCTGTTTGGAATCACAATGACATTTACACCTGTTTGGGACGAATGTAAAGAAATTTCTTCGGGTAACACAATATGGACTTAGTTTTCACATCTTTAGGTACACAGAAACCAAAAATACCCGATCAATCTGGGTGGCCCTGGAAGCCCAAAGGAGTTAGTCGCATGAAAACCATCACTTTGTTCGCGTTTGTCCTGATAACACTTATCGCATGTTCGTCCTCCGCCGAAGCGGCCGTGACTACCTACTCAGATCGTGCGACATATGACGCTGCCGCCGCAGGGGTCGGTACCCCAACGACAATAGACTTCTCGACCAAGGATGACGGTACGCCCATCACCAGCCCGGGATCCGATCAGTCGATTGATCCGTTGACCCTGCGTGGCGTCACGTTTAACGGTGCGAATTCGTATTACAACAGCCATATTTATACGTTTCCGAACGCCACGATAACCGCGAATCTGCCTCCTAACACCTTTGCATTCGGCGTAGACCTGTCCCGATTCTACGGTTTGGTCGGTACATTTACGGTCACACTTTCTAGCGGAGAGTCGTATCCGGTGGCGAGCGGAGCCGGCGGCCCGGTGTTTTTCGGATTAACCGTCGACCAACCGATCCAGTGGGCAAAATTTAGATATGACGCCGACTATATTGTTCTCGACAATTTCACTTTCACGGCGAGAGCCCCATTTAACGTTGCGGATGGCGATGTCAACGGACTCATCGCCGCGATCAACGCGGCAAACGCAAATCCGGGGCCGGACACGATTAATCTGGCGGCTGGCGGAACCTATACGTTAACCTATGTCGCCGGACCCGATTCGTATCACGGCCCAAGCGGCCTACCGATCATACAAGGTCCGTCGCAGGCAAATCTGCAAACCCTGACAATAAACGGAAACGGTTCAACCATCCAGCGAAGCGGCGCTATGGGTACGCCGGAGTTCCGGATCTTATACGCCCTTTACTCCAACCTAATACTTGACGGGGTCGTGCTGAAGAACGGCATCGGAAGGGGCTCAATTGGCGGCGGCGGCGGCCTTTACGTTAATGATAGTTCCGTCCTTCTCAGAAACAGCACGATAACCGGAAACCTGGGCTACGAGGGCGGCGGTATCTTCAATACTTGTGGAGAACTGACGATCGAGAACAGTACGATCAGCTACAACATCGGCGAAGGCGCCCGGGATGGCGGTGCCATTTTGAATTTCGGCGGCTGCGCGTCGCCAGTAAAAATCAGCAACAGCACGCTGTACGAGAATTCGGCTCCGCCGGCAGGCCGTGGAAATGCTATCGCTGACGCATTCACACAGGAGAATACGCCAAACTCCATAATCATAAAGAACAGCATTATCGCCAGCCCTACGCAGCCAGGTGACGATTGTGTTTATTTCACGCCCGTCTCTCTTGGCCACAATATCTTCAGTGATAGTACATGCGGCCAGAATACGGCGGCTGGTGATCTAATTATTCCAAATTTGACATTAGGACCACTGGGCAATAATGGTGGCCCGGCGCCAACACACGCGCTTCTAGCCGGAAGTCCGGCAATCGACGCGATTCCGATTGCGGATTGCACAAGCGTGGTGGGCACACCGATCACAACAGATCAACGCGGCGTTATTCGTCCATTTGGGGCCGGTTGCGACATTGGAGCGTTTGAGTATAATGTCAGCCCCAACGGCCTAGTCAGTTATTGGCCAGCGGACGGGAACGCCGTTGATGTAATTAGCGGCAACAATGGGACGCTGGAGAGTGGTGCGACATTTGCTCCGGGGCACGCGGGGCAGGCGTTTAACTTCGATAGTGTCGGGAGCGACGTTTTGATCGGTAATCCGGCTAGTCTCAAGCTTACGGACGCGATGACTATTTCTGCTTGGATCAAGCCAGTGGGCCCGCCGCCGACTGGCGAGAGCCTTGGCCTTGCGTCGATCGTAACAAAATGGGCACAGACTTTTGGAGGGCCTCAATCGGATTCGTTTGGTCTCTGGCTTGCCAACGACAATGGTACGCTACGGATACTGACTGTTATCCATCATGTAGAGGGCGATGACTATCTTCTTGCCGGAGTAATACAGCCGGAGGTCTTTACGCATGTTGCGATGACGTTCGAATCGAGCACCGGTGCTTTCGCCATCTTTATAAATGGGCAGGTCGTGGCAACGCATGCGACCAATCCTACACCGATCGTTACAAGTGATCACAACATAATGATCGGCCGGGAAGACTCTTATCGGAACCGGCCATTTAGCGGCATGATCGATGATGTAAAAATCTATAACCGGGCTCTTTCGGCCTCAGAAATTCAAAGCGATTCCGGTATCGTCGCTACTCCTACTCCTACTCCTACGCCTACACCAACACCTACTCCTACACCCAACCCGAGAATATTCCGCGTGGTATCAACGAGCGCGGCAGCGGGTACGGTTGTTGACGTACCGTTGGAACTAGCTTCGCAGGGTGATGAGCTTGCTCTGCAGCTTAGCCTCGACTTTGATCCCGCAAAACTTAGCAACCCGGTTGTAAGTGTCGGCACAGGCGCGTCCGGCTGGAATCTGACGACAAATCTCAGTCAGGCGGCAAATGGCAAAATCAGTATGGTTGTATTTTCGGCTTTTCCGCTTGCGGCCGGGACAAGGCAAGTCATCGACATCAAGTTCAACGTGGCTCCGACCGCTGTTTTGGGAACCACGCCGATCTCTTTTTCGGACACCCCTACAACACGAGAAATCGATAACTCGGCCGGTCCGGTACCCGCGACGTATGTCGACGGCACTGTCACAATATCGGCCCCGACACCAACACCAACCCCGAACGATTGCCTATTGCCGCTATTTGGAGCACCACAGCATTTTTCAAACGGATCAACGACGGTGCGGACGGCAATCGCCGACTTTAATAACGACGGGAATCTTGACATTGCCGCGACAGCTCATGATGCGTCGTATGTCGGCATTTTTCTCGGAGACGGAACCGGTAATTTTAGTGGGCCTACAATCCTTCCGGCAGGCAATTTTGACGTTCCGGTGGCGACCGGTGATTTTGATCACGATGGCAATCAGGATCTCGCGGTCGGAAGCAGGGATGGCACGGTCTGGATATATTTAGGTAATGGTGCTGGTGGATTCAGCCCGCCTGCTCGGTATGCTGACGGTCCCGGCGAGGCGTACGAAATGGTGGTGGCCGACTTCAATCATGATGGTAACTTGGATCTGGCGATCGGTCATCAGTTTGCCGGCCTCGCCATAATGCTTGGCAATGGTGCCGGTGGATTTTCACTAGCGAACTCTTATATTCCCGGTTCTGGCCCGGTAAAAGTGGTAGGTGCAGATTTTAACAACGACGGGAACGTTGACCTTATTACTGCGAACAACCAAAGCGGAAATGCATCCGTTCTGTTAGGAGATGGGACTGGTGGTTTTAATGTTAGTAATCTTACTATTTCCACGGATTCCAACTTCACAAACTCGGGGTTTGCCGTTGGCGATTTTAACCTCGACGGAAACCAGGACTTTGCGACGGGAAATCATGGGCATTCGATCAAAATTTTCTTTGGTGACGGCCACGGTTCATTTTCATCTACTCTCGTAATTCCAAGTTCATCAAACCAAGATCCGCACGCTGCCGACTTTAACGGCGACGGCTTTTTGGACATCATAGCGACTGGATCAAATTCTATGGCATCGGTGATACTCGGCGATGGTACTGGGGGATTTGGATCGGCGATTGATTTTCCCGTAGGACAGGGTCCGCAAATGTCTTCCGAAGGCGACTTCAATAACGATGGGAAACCCGACATCGTGACACCAAATTACTATGGCGGCGATATTACCGTGATAATGAACAATGGAACTAATAGTCTCGACACAGCCCCGCCGGCGATCTATATAACGAACAATACGGCCGATGCAACTAGTCCGGCTGGTGCGATCGTGAACTATTCACTCAGCGCCGTGGACGACAGCGGCCGTGTCAATACTCTGAGTTGTGATATTCCGTCCGGGAGCATTTTCCCGATCGGAACGACCGCCCTAAATTGCGCCGCAAGCGACTATTGCGGAAATTCGCATAGTCAGAATTTCAATGTCACGGTCGTCGACCAACCGCCGGTTTTGTCGCTACCCGCCGATATAGAGCTGCCTGCGGTATCGCTATCTGGCAAAGTGGTGACGTTCTCCGTCTCAGCTAATGATGCCATTTCCGGCGACGTCCCCGTTCTCTGCGATCACTCGTCCGGAAGTTTCTATCCCATCGGCCAAACGATCGTCGCATGCAGCGCAACCGACGGAACGGGCCACACCTCCGCAGGCAGCTTCAAGATTACGATCGTCGATGAACCTCCTGTTCTCTCGCTGCCAGCCAATATTTACGCTAATTCCATTGATTCCGGCGGCAAGTCGATCTTCTATTCAGCTTCAGCAACCGATGCAATATCCGGGAACGTGCCGATTTCCTGTGACCATCTGTCTGGCAGCACGTTCGCCATCGGACAAACGACGGTCACGTGCACGGCGACTGATGGAACGGGTCATGTCGCTACCGGTAGCTTTGTCGTATCGATTACGGAATCTGCTGGCTGTGTTACTACGGAGTTTTCCGGTCCCGTTAATTATGATGTAGGCTCGACTCCGGGTCGGATCGCAGTCGGAGATTTGAACAAAGACGGCAAACCGGACATGGCAGTTACTAGCCCTGACTCAAGTTTCGTGGCGGTCTTTCTTGGAACCGGCAACGCTGTGTTTGCAACTCCGACCTACCTTCCTGCCGGCGGCTTTTCGGTTCCTGTTGCAATTGGTGATTTCAACCGTGACAACAATCCGGATATCGCGGTTGGGAACAATGGAGGTGACGTGTGGATCTATCTGGGCGACGGCACAGGTGGATTCGGTGACGCCACTGCCTATCCCGATAATGGCGGCGAAGCGTATGAGATGGTCGCCGCTGACTTTAATCATGACGGCAAGCTGGATCTGGCGATTGCACACAACGGGTCCGGTCTGGCGATTCTGCTTGGCGACGGGAACGGCGCCTTTGCGGCCCCGGTTGAGTACATCGACGATCTTTCCCCGACCCAAATACGAGCCGCAGACTTCAACGACGACGGAAATATCGATCTTGTGACGTCCAACGCAGCCGGGAACGATTCAATTCTATTAGGAGATGGCCTGGGCGGCTTTAACGTCAACACGCTGGAGACGACCCCACTTGGGATCGGCATTGGTGACTTTGACGGTGATGGAAAAGTGGACATTGTGACAGGCGGCGTGGACGGGATGTCGATAAACCTGTTTCGTGGAAACGGGCTGGGTGGTTTTGGTCCGCCATCAAATTTCCCGACGCCCGGTAATTTCGTTGATCTAAAAGCAGCCGATTTCAACGGCGATGGAAAGCTCGACATTGCGGGACTCGGATACGAAGACGTCCACATTCTATTTGGCGATGGTCACGGCAATTTTTGTGCTCCCTTTGTAATTCCAGGCGCTACAAATCCGGTGGACATAAGCGTCGTGGACCTCAACGGTGACGGGAAACCGGATCTTGCGACGACAAACTATTACGACAACACGGTGTCAGTTTACCTGAATTCCACCGATTTCACCCCCCCGGATATATCATCGACGGTTACCGGTACACTAGGAAACAACGGCTGGTACATGAGTAATGTGGATGTGAGTTGGTCCGTTACCGACGCGGATTCATCCATAAGCTCTTCAACCGGATGCAATTCGGCGACTGTCACGACAGACACGTCAGGAGTGACCTTTAC
Organism: Pyrinomonadales bacterium; assembly: GCA_038245555.1. Lineage (GTDB taxonomy): Bacteria > Acidobacteriota > Blastocatellia > Pyrinomonadales > Pyrinomonadaceae > OLB17. The sequence goes on from JBBRSH010000079.1 coordinate 10,175, forward strand.
ATGCTCGGCTACAAGCGACGGAGGCACGACGACAAAGTCGGTGACAATCAAGCGGGATGCAACGCCGCCAACCATTTCCCCTAATGCGACCACCGACGGTAACCCCTACACTTCCGGCACTTGGACAAATCATAATGTGTTGGTCAGCTTTGGCTGTACCGACGCTGGTTCCGGGGTTGGGAGCGTAACTGCTCCGATCACAAAATCTGCCGAGGGTGCAAATCAATCGGCCAGCGGTGTTTGCACGGATAACGCTGGCAACACGGCGAATGGTTCGTTTACTGGTATACAGATCGACAAAGCGACCCCTGGCATTACGATCACTTCCCCGACGGCTGCCACCTATTTCTTCAATCAAGCGGTCACGGCCGTCTTTGCCTGCTCGGACGGAGCCTCGGGCATTGCATTGTGCCTCGGTACGGCAAACAACGGAGCGTTGATCAACACTGCGGCCGTTGGGGCTAAGACCTTTACTGTCAATGCAGCCGACAAAGCGGGAAACAGCACGGCGAAGGTAGTCAATTATAACGTCGTGTATCACGTACCGCTAACAAAAGACGACTGCAAGAACGGCGGCTGGCAGACGCTAACAACTTCGAACGGAACGCCTTTCCCGAATCAGGGTCAGTGTGTTTCATACACTAACCATAACTAATTCCGAGCATTAGATCGGATCAGTTTTGTTTCTTCATGGCGGGTCTAGGCCCGCCTTTTTGTGTCTCCTTTTCTAACATTTTCGATATCGTGTTTCAAAATTGGGAGTTATCCTACGAATCCAACGGTTGGCAGTTCCAAGGTGGAGAAAAACGCAGTTTGGAATAGGACAAATGCCAGTTTGTAAGACTAGTTCCCTGGAATTGGTAGAGGAGTTTGCCGGATTTGGTAGAGGAGTTTTAGGTGAGATTTTGGGAAATATTTCTATCGTCTCGAAAGCGGGAAAGTTCTAGACCTTCGCCATCGGTGTCGAACTTGGCGATGTGTGGCCAACATGTCCATGAGGAGCGAATCACATCCAAGCTTTTATCATCGAGGTGGAGCCGGCAATGCATACGATACTCAGCAGTGCAAATGTGGCGCCGAGTCTGCGCTCAACCCGCGGTGTCTACGGCGGCAGGGTAAAAATAAACGCCGCTAAGGTAACCTGTAGAAAGAGCGTAGGCTGCCCGATCGTTGACTGTGGTTGGTACGGTCGGGTTGTGTGGTGGGGAACGTTATCGTCGGCCCGGGAAACTCATAAGATCGGTTGGTATTGGGGTATGCCAATTTCGATTTTAGAGGAAGACCGGAGCTGACGTCATGAAAAACATTGATTTCTTACAGTGTCTATAGTGCGTCGGTACAGATTGAACGGTACGGTTGACGAACAATCACAAAAAAAAGGCGTAACCATATAGCGGCTACGCCTTTGAGAAAGAAAAAGTGCGGATCGTGTAATGATCTCAGCCGATGAACAGATCGTCGTCGATGTAGACGCGGTCGATTTGTTTTGGGGCCGGGGCGAAGAGGACTTCGAGACCCTTTCGAACGCCAGCCATGATCGCGGCGATCTCGCGGGCGGGAACCACGATCTTTTGATTTACAAAATCAGTCGTGGTCGTCACCTTCAGTTGAGTCCGGTCGATCGTTCGGCTGACCATGTCAACCTTGTCCTTGGCCGTTATGGCGGTTTCGCCGACGAGCTTTCGGAGCTCGGCAACCTCTTCCTTTATGAGTTCGGTCGATTCGGCCAGGTATTTCGTGGCTTTCGAGAGGTTGACCGAAATTTCATTGAAATGTACCGATATCTCTTTACCCTGAAGACCGATCGCATCGACCTTTTGGATCAATGGTTCGACCCGCTCCTCTAACCTGTGGACGGTTTTGACTACTCTGCGAACGGTAATAGCGACCGCGATAAGGGCGATCGCCATTACGACAAAACAAACGGCCGTGACGATGGATGAGATCATCATCCAGAATTGCGGATCGTTCGTGTTCATAATTTACTCACCTTTCTTATCGGTGACCGGATAGCTGGCCCGGCCATCGGTTATGGAGTTCGTTTCGTTCTTACGCTTCTCCTCGGTGTACGCATCTTTGCCTGCTTCGATCGCCGCCGTAAACGGATTAGACGTTCGAGCAGCCGCAGCCTTGGCTTTCTCGCTGAGCTCGCCCGCCTTTTGTTGAGCAGTTTGATAAATATCTGCCGCCTTGTCGCGCGATACCTCGTAATACTCACCTGCTTTGTCCTGAAGCTGAGCGGCCGCTTCTTTACTCTTTTCGAGTCCCTTTCGGGTAACGTCCGCAATGTCTCCACGAAGCTCTTCGCCTGATTTTGGCGCGAACAGCAGTGCGAGGATCGCACCGATGCCGCCGCCTACCAGCAAATATGTCAGCTTGTTTGCTGCGCTTGTTTCTTCTCTATCGTACTCACGTCCCATAAATTCCTCCTACGCAATAAAATAACGTCAAAAATACCGCGATTTACTATAGATAGATTATAGCAAAAGCCGGTATTTAATGTAACGAAAATTACTTAAGAACCGTTTTTCTTTTTTCTCAGTGTCCTAGGAAGCAACGCCGCCGCTAAAGGCCTTCGAGTAAACGATCGAGAGGCCGAGCACGATACTGACAATTCCCGCGAGCAACTGCAGACCCTGGTTGAAACGATTAAATCGCGACTCTGTGAAGTAGAATGGCAGGCCGACAAGAAAACTCATCAACATCATTCCGCCGATCGAACCGATCCCGAATATTACGATGTATAACAGGCCGACCGCCTTGGAACCGATAGTCGGGATAACCACAAGCATGAGCGCGGCACTGCCGGCCAAACCATGGACCATTCCAACCAAAAGGGCTCGCGGGCTAAATTTGAGGCCGTGATGGGACCGAGCATGATCGACTTCTGAAGGTTCGTGAATGTGAGGGTGAACGTGAGCACGATCGCCATGTTCATGAACGTGAAAATGAAGATGACCGCCCTGGTACAACTTCCGAACTACATTAAACCCCAGAAGGGTCAGCATCACTCCGACGCACGCCTCAAGCCCGCGTTCGACGTTCTCGCTGATCTGAAATTCAAGAGCCAAGACCAGGATACCGGCGACAAAGAGCGAGATCGTGTGTCCCAAGCCCCACAAGCCGCCCGTTAAAGCGGCGCTCCATACACTCTTTCGCTGGGCGACCATGGTCGACACCGCCGCAAGATGGTCGGCTTCCGTTGCATGTTTTAACCCAAGCAGAAATCCAAATCCCAAAACCGCGATGGTCGGCGTCGCAAAGGCGACTAATATTAGTGCGTTCATATCATTATCCGACAGCGCTGTAGCATATCACCGCTCCAAGTGAAGCGACAACAAAAGCGCTGAATACGGGCAGAAACTTTACGATCCTGTTTTCCGCGATCGCAGTCCTGCCGAATATATTTCCAATGTAAAGAAAGGCCAAACCGATCGTGGTCAACGTCGCGGCAAGCCCGACACTAAATGCGATCGTCAGGACGAGACCGTAACCGATGCGGCCCAGCGAGATGGACGAAAGCATTAGTACCAGGGCTGACGGACATGGAAGAAGCCCACCGGAAATACCGAGGGCGAGTAAATTCTTCCATGTTATCGTCTCCGGAAGTGCGTGACTGTGAGTCGATCCGCCGTGAGTGTGCGTCAAGCCGTCATGTTCGTGGTCGTGTTCTAGGTCGTGGGTGTGAGACCCATCCTCGTGATGATGATTGACCGGGTCACTCTTTCGGCCAAAAAATGCGAGCAGCCTTTCCTTAAAAAGGGTCACGCCGATAAAGAACACGAGAAGGCCCGAAACAAACCCCAAAAATGGCATCAAACGTTCGGGCAAAACATATCTCGAGGCAAACAGGGTGATCAGGCCCAGGGCAAATACGCCCAATGTATGCGTGACCGTCACGGTCAAGCCGAGAAATATTGCGTGTTTCGGCGTACCTCGCGAACCGACCAGGTACGCACCGACGACCGTTTTCCCGTGACCCGGCGACATTGCATGTAATGCACCGAAGGCGATCGCGACAAACAGCCCGGCAATGATGACCCACGGTGTAAGGACCGGAACCGAGATGAGGGCGGCAAACCTGTCCTTCGGAGCGGGTTCGAACACATTGCCGGACCTAGCTTTTAGCAGTGCCGCACCGGCGGGCGGCGTGCCCGGCGAAAATGTGAAATTGGCGGAACGCTCGGCGAGCGGCATCGCCAGACTGTCCTGCGGGTACGCACGTAATTCGTCCGAGACGCCGTTCGCAAACAAATTGCTGTCATAGACCGAGATCGAGCCCGATGGCGAAACGATCATCTCGTTCCATCCGATCCGATCGGCATAGTTGTCGTTAGCGTACGCAATCTGTCTCGCTTTGCCGTTTGCCTCGATAGGCGAGATCAGGTCCCACACGATCCTCAGGGTCGAGAGTCCGCCCGCACCGGGCAACAACTCAGCTTTCGCTCCTGCACTTTCAAGTGCCGATCCGGAGCCATCGATCTTTAGTCGAAGGCCGTCCACGTAAGATGGCGTTATTTGTTTAACGTAAGCGTCGAGTTCCGCGATCGAGCACTGTCCGTCCTTGTCCGTATCGATCGAATTTATTTCTTTGAGCGCCGGAATTTCGGCAAGCTCGAGCACCTGTCTGATGCTCAAACGATCGGCCGAAACCTCGATCCGCGAAAACTGATTTACGCTGAAGTTGCCGAGCGGATGGCCAAAGGCCGAGACAATGCCCAGAGTGACGAACAGTGCGGAATATACAAGCTTTGAGACTTTCATTTCGTACCTTTTGAACGGTCGAGACCGGCCACTGTGCTCTGCGCTATCGCAGCCTGGACCAGATCGAATTGCGGATTTAGCTTTAAGGCCCGCAACAGCATTTGTTTTCCTGCCGATGTGTTACCAAGGGCCAGTTCGATCATCCCCGCGTGATACAGCATTCGTGCGTCATTCGAATTAAGTCGGAGTGCGGCTGTCGCGGCAGTTTTGGCGTCGACATAGCGGCCGTTTTTGAAGAGCGCCCAGGCGAGTGCATCAGAGGTCAAAATATCTTTCCGGATCGCTGATTCGCGTTCGGCGATCGTCAGGGCCTCGTCAAGCCGCTGACCGTTGTCCGACCACATCAGTGACAACCTTTTCTGGTCATTGTTTACGGCTAGTTTCGCTTCGATTACCTCGACCATATCGAACGCCTGTTTTGCTTTGTCGGGTTCGTTATTGACCGAATAAAGGCTGCCGAGCAGGATCTGTGCTTCAACATTCGGTATGCGGGAAGTGGTTCGTTCAAGTATCGCGATCGCCGACGCGTTGTTGTGCAGAGATGCCTGGACGCGGGCTTTTCCGGTTTCGGCCAGGTAATACGCCGGCAGCGTCTGGAGCGCCTCGTCATAGATCCGGTCGGCATTTTTGTAATCGCCGTATTTCCAGTATTCGTCGGCGAGTTGGGTCAGGCACCAGCTTTGGGCTTCCTTATCGTTCGGATCGGACGTTCTCGCCGCGGTCGTAAACATTTCGACAGAACCTTTGTGGTCGCCATAGAGCGACCGAAGATGACCAACCCGGGCGTACGCAGCGGCATTCGGTTTGAGGTCGACCATTCGCTGGGCCGATGCAACCGCTTCATCGTAATTACCGAGCTCGACATTTGCGTCGGTTAAAATACCGTAAACGAACGCATCGTCGGGAAAATCCTTTTGCAGCTGTTTGCCAAGCTCGAGAGCCTGATCGAATCGATGATAGGTGAGGTGCAGCGACGCCTGCAGCTTTCGGGCCGCAACGCCGTCGGGTTCGAGACGCAATGATGTGGCGACCGCCGTTTCTGCCTTTGAATTAAGGCTGAAATCGCCGGTGGACCGTGCCTTTTGGATATAGAGAGCGGCGAGCAGAATGTATGGTCGCGACACATCCGGTTTTTCGTTAATTAATGTGAGCGCATCCGAGATCTTGGCATCGATCGGTTCGGTTGCCTTTGTTTCAGTCTCGGCACGCACAACGGGAACCGGCGACTGATAATTGCACGCCGAAAAAACGTCGGTTAACAGGATCACGAGAATATTTAGTATTGCGATCTTCATAGTCATTAAATCGGGACGAGGTGTCGTCTCTCTCTGAAAATGACGACACCTCATCCCGCCCCAAGGGTTTATCTGAGAAAATGGCCTTCCTCGTCGACGACGGGGGGTTTGCTCATGTCTCTGAGTTGGCCGGGAGCTGAGGTCTGGTTTGACGTACGCGCCGTATTTCCTGCGTTTGGAGGCAGCAAATATGGGAAACGGGTCAGTAGCGGTCCTTCCGGATTCGAACTCACACCATCACCGAGAGCGTTGTTAGGTGAGATGTTGGTCGCCGGAGTGAACGGCGTTCCGCCCGCCACCGCTCTGAGAGCGATGTCGGTCACATCGTCGAACACACGCCTTCCATTCGGAAATCCCGCAACATCACCGCCAAGCAGACCCAGACGGCTTTGACTGCCGATCGGCGTTATTGGAATTGCAACATTGAGCCTCAAATACTCGTGCGGATTTCCGTCCGAAAGAAAGGTCGTGTAACTCGGCCCCGTCACCGCGTTCACAGGTATACCGGTCGCAAAGATCGAGACCAGGTCGTTTCGAGGCGCCGGCGGTATAGTTATCCCGAAAACCGCCGCGAGGTCGTGGGCAAGCTCCGGGTCGAGAATATACGGTGCCGCCACCGCATCATTTACCGGGGAAAGCGAGTTGAAGGCGTCTTTTAATTTGAGCGGTATCACGACTTCGTTGACGAGCGGATTGCCCAAACGCGATATCTGGACCCAGCCGCCCGTATCCTTTCGCGAGCCGTCATCGTTTATCACACGCGTCGTCCGTCTGCTCGCGGTCGACCAAACACCAACAACAGCATCAGACGCTGTCGGGCTGCTTGGAACCGCCCTCGACGACGTTAGGTCCTGGACGGGCACCTCGATCGCGATCGTGCTTACGTTATAGCCCTGCGTCGTATCAACTCCGCCGTTTGATCCGACGGAACGCAAATTGAGGGTGTCAAAAACGCCGCCCACATCGATGAAAAAGTATTCATCGCGTTGGCCGCAAAAGACCTTCCCGCCGCCCGGCAGCGGATAGACTGCAGGCTGTCCAAGATTGGCCTCATAGTTGGGTGTAGCGCGTGGACCGATGTTTGCCGGAGGTGTTCGGAGTCCGGCGGCGACCGTGCGTCCAACGCGGCCTGACGTTCGGTCGATGCGCTTGACCGTGTAGGTCTGAGGCATGTTGTAATCCGGGTCGGTAAGACTCGATATGACGCCGTTCTCATTTACGGCCGCCTGCCCTAAAATGCTTTCTCCGTTTACGACCTGTGTCGTAAATTGAAATTGATAAACAATGTCTTCGAGACCGTCGCCTGTATTGTCGATCTTGATCTCGTAAAGGACAGTATCGTCGAACCGGTAGTATTGCGGTCCACCGGACGGCTCCTGAAATGGAATAAAGTTTGCGATCAATGTGACGTAGCCTGACCGGCCGGCTTCAACGCTTCTGAAAGCATATGTGTCGGTATTATCCGCGAATCGGTCCATGCTGATAAGCGGTGCCTCAGAATGGCTCGATGCCAATATCGGTGCCGCGGCGAGCGAAACAAGTAGTCCGTAGACCCCCGCAGCTCGTACTATTTTCTTAATTACTGAATTCATCGTGATCTCCTATTACAGCGATCCGGCTCTCGGCAGCCACTGGCTCCGAGAGGCGGACGCATTGGTTAATGTGTATCGAAGCTGGCAACCGGAACGTCGCCGTTTTGACCGAACTGGAAGTTGACTATTGATCCAGTTGAGCTGCGAAGGTATGAATAGGTTCCGGAAGCCGGGTCCCAAACCGTAACGTCGGTTTTTCCGTCACCGTCATAGTCGCCTTGGGCCGCGTATTGAGGCGTGGTTCCGAGCACGGGGCCCGCAACCGAGCCGTTGGAGCTCTGCAGGATGAACCAGGTGTAAGCGGATCCCTGGCGAAGAGCCGTGAAGTCCGTCCGTCCGTCTCCGTCATAGTCACCGGGTACGATAAGATCGCTGCCAATTCCGAATTGAACGGCCTGAAATCCATCGCGGCTACGTTGGACGTAGTAGGTCGCCTGCTGACTGCCGGTTCCTCGACGAACCCCGAGATCAAACTTGCCGTCACCATCGTAGTCACCTGGCGCCGAATAATCGGAAGCCAGACCGAACTGCTCTGAACGCAGGGCACCCGTCGAGCTATTCAGGATATACCAGATACACTGACCTCCCGAGCGGCGTATCACGGCAAAATCTGCTTTTCGGTCGCCATCATAATCTCGCGGAATAGGTTCATCACCGGGAACACCGAATTTAACGTACTGAACCGTGTTGTCCGAGCTCCGCAGGACATAGAAAAAGCCGTTGGTCGTCCGCCAGACCGCGATGTCTGTTTTACCGTCGCCGTCGTAATCTTGAGGTTCTAGAGCGTCGACTTCGGCTAATCCGAACCCGGTGCTCGCAACGGTGTTTGTCGAACTCTGGTTGATCATCCAGATATCCGTGCTTGGGCGGAAATTGGCAAAATCTGATCTGAAATCGCCGTCAAAATTGACCGCTGAGCTTGCTGCAGAACCGGGAACCGCGGCCAGGCTGCGAACGGGTGCGGCGACTCCGATAACTCCGACAAGCGTCGTAGTGCCGGAGATCAGGTTCATTCTAAACAGCTTCGACGTCGTATCGCCCGCGACCTGCAACGCCGCGAAAGCAAGTGAACTGCCGTTAGTAATGTCGAAACCGTTTGCTCCAATGGCATCAAATCCCAGGTTGAACGTCGGCGATTGCGTGCCGCCGTTCGGCGATGGCGATCCACTGACCCCACCCTGAATATTGATCGTGTCGGCCGTCGTATCGATCGTATAAAGCGTAGTTGTCGTAGTGCCAACAAGGTCGAAGTCATACGCAGCGGCCGCAACCCCCGGTGTTCCGGGATTTAGAGTGGTATCCGTTCCGGACAGCGTTCCGTCGTTCGGGTTGATACGGATGTTCTGCCCGGTGTTGGAAACGATCCGTATGCGGTCGACGACCGGATTGAAATCGATATCAAAAAGCGTTCCGGAAAGCGTAAACGCTCCGGCAGTACCAACCTGACTCGCAGCTCCTGTGGTGGTATCGATCGTGTAAAGCCGGCTCATACTGCCGAGCCCGTATAACTTGCCGTTCGCCGGCCGGAAATCAATCCCGACAACATTTTCACTAGCCTGAAGGCCCGTGATGGCACCAACAGTTGTTACCGTTCCCGGTGAAGCCGAATCAAAGCGCAGCAACTGGTTACTAGTTGAAACGCTGTATAAAGTTACAGCTCTGGCTTCGACGATCCCGCCGATCATAACCAGAACAAACAAAAAAGGCACTACCCAGAACGAGTTATGCCTTCGCAAACGATCTCTCTTCATTATTTTCCTCCTTGAAACCAACGACACGAAAATACACGTGTCCTGCAACCTACACCGCGTGTGCAGGATCAATTTGTGGCAAACTGCTTAATACAGTCAGTTGTTAATAAAGGTATTCGTTTGGCGCTCGAAAGTGGATTCAAGAATTATTTCGTGGGCCGTTTTTACAAATTACCTTTTCCAGTAGAGGAGAGTTTTTCACCCGGCTGCCGTATCAAGTGTTCGATTGATTACATTTGATGCGTTAAGCCTAAATAATGGAAGGATTATGGAGATCTGAGAATTATCCGCGTCCTTTTCATACATAATACATATTTCTACCTTCGCAACTTCATGGTAAAATAGGTGTCGGTCGTGTTAATTGGCCAGCCACTAAATCAGGCCGACTACGAGATCTATCACTTTACAAGTGCAACCATCAAACTCCACGAATCTGCGATATTCATTTCGCGATAGTTCGTTTTTTTGCCTGTCCCGCGTGGAAAAACGCTGGGACAGTGGGACAGGACAAATGGACCTAATGCGTCTAAGTTCTGTATGTACAGGAATTAGGGGAATTAACCTGTGACGATTTGTGACATTTTGTGACACAGGCCGCATTATTGCGTGCGTGGGAGTTCTAAACGTTCCGGAAATGTCGTGGCAGCAAGCGAAAACATTTGGGAACAGGATCCGTGGAAAAACGGCAGAGCTCGAAAAACCGCGAAAATGCAGCAAATCCGCGGTTCTGTTATTCTTATTGTTTTGAATTGATTAGCCAATGAACACGGACCTTATCAGAAATTTTTCAATAATCGCTCATATCGACCACGGCAAATCGACGCTTGCCGATCGCCTGCTGCAATTGACCGGTGCGGTTGCAGAGCGAGATATGGAGGCCCAGTTGCTCGATGATATGGACCTTGAACGCGAGCGGGGCATCACGATCAAGGCCCACGCGGTGAGGCTTGATTACAAAGCGAAAGACGGAAAGCAATACGTGCTCAATCTGATCGATACGCCCGGACACGTTGATTTTTCATATGAAGTGTCGCGTTCACTTTCTGCGTGCGAGGGTGCGTTGCTTGTCGTGGACGCTTCGCAGGGAGTCGAGGCTCAGACACTCGCTAACACATATCTCGCAATCGAGAACGATCTTGAGCTCATACCGGTTTTGAATAAGATAGACCTTCCATCCGCCGAGCCTGATCGCATCAAGGAGCAGATCGAGAACATCATCGGCCTCGACGCGAGTGAGGCCGTGCTGACGTCCGCAAAAACCGGCCTCGGGGTTGAGGAAGTGCTCGAAGCCATAGTCGCCAAGGTTCCCCCGCCGAAAGGCGACCGAAACGCCCCGCTAAAAGCTCTGATATTCGACAGTTGGTACGACAGCTACCGGGGCGTGATCGTGCTTTTTCGAATCATCGACGGCACGATCAAAAAGGGCATGAAGCTCAAGTTTTTCAACACCGGCCGCGAATATCTGGTCGAAATGATCGGCGTCAACCGCCCGCGCCCGACGCCTATTGGTGACCTCGGCCCCGGCGAGGTCGGATTCTTGACCGCCTCGATCAAAACCGTTGCCGACGTCCAGATCGGTGA
>JBBRSH010000080.1:0-21068 GCA_038245555.1 Pyrinomonadales bacterium
GGTCGGCGACACAGCTTGCACGCTCCTCAAATTTCGCCCGGTCCTCTGTGGTCCACCACGATTTCAGGTTGCCATCGGCATCGTACTTGCTGCCCTGGTCGTCAAAACCATGAGACATCTCATGCCCGATCACGCCGCCAATAGCACCATAGTTGATAGCGTCGTCGGCCTTAAAGTTAAAGAACGGCGGCTGCAGGATACCCGCGGGGAACGTGATGTCGTTATTCGTCGGCGAGTAAGACGCGTTGACGGTCGGTGCCGACATTCCCATTCGGGTCTTGTCGGTCGGCTTGCCAATGTCCTCGATGTTGCGCTGATTTTGGAATCCAGCAGAGCGTAATACGTTACCGGCGTACGATTTACGGTCGATGGACAAACCTTTATAGCCGAGCGGGTGATCGGTGTATCCGATCTTTCGTTTATAGGCGTTGAGTTTTGCCAAAGCTTTTGTCTTGGTTTCACCACTCATCCAGGCAAGATTTTGGATGTGGATAGTCATTGCCGCGAAAAGGTTATCGATCAACTCGTTCATTCGCGCTTTAGCCTGAGGCGTGAATTTTGTCTTAATAAATTCCGCTCCGAGAGCCTCGCCGAGCGTGCCATCGGTGGCCGCGACACAGCGTTTCCAACGCGGAAGCTGCTCTTTGGTTCCCTGGAGGACGCGCCCCGAAAAGTTAAAGCTTTCGTCGCCAAACGCTTTGGGCAAGCTGGCCGACGCATTGTTCAGCACCATCCACCGAAAGTAAGTCTGCCAGCTCGTTACGGGAACGTCTACAAGCATCTGATTTAACGCCCGAAAAAAACTCGGCTGCCCAAAGTTTATCTCGGTAACGGTCGGCATGCCGCGATCTTTCATATATGTGGACAATGAAAAATTCGGGATGATCGCTTGGGCGTCGGCGAGTGAGATCTTATTGTAGTTTTTGTCAGGGTCGCGAAGATCCACCGGGGCGGTCGACGCCTTGGCAAGCTTCGTCTGGATATCCATAACTGTTGCAGCGTCCGCTCCGGCCTGTGCGGGAGTTTCACCGAGCAGCTTGAACATGTTGGTAACATGCTCGACAAATTTAGTGCGGATCTCAACTGATTTGGCATCTTCCTTTGTGTAGTAATCGCGGTTTGGCATGCTCAGGCCACCCTGTCCGGAATTGACGATCACCATATTGGTGTTCTTCTGGTCCGCTCCGCCGCCGAGGCGAAACATTGCTCCGACGCCTACGTTATGAAGCTGGGCGACCTCACGCAGAATGTCGTCCTTGGTCTTCATCGCGTTTATGGACTTGAAGAACGGATCGAGCGGCTTCGTACCGGCGGCCTCGATCGTCGCCTCGTCCATGCATGAAGCATAGTAATCGCCGATAAGCTGCATACTGCTTCCGGCAGGTGCCTTTGTCTTCGCTGCCGCTTCGAGGATGTCGTGCGATACGTCGCGATTGCTCTCCGCCAGCATGTTAAATGTCCCCCAACGCGGCTGCGATGGCGGGATCTCAGTATTCTTTACCCAAGTGCCGTTGGCAAACTGGAAAAAGTCGTCGCAGGCGTCCGCCGAGCGGTCCATGCGTGACGTGTCAAAGCCGGTGCTTTGTGCGAGCGCCGACGTGTAGATCGAAAGCAGGACGACCAAAGCCGTCAGAAAACGGAAATATTTTGTTCTCATTCTTAACTCCTGAATTTTTACGGATTAGTACCAAGGATTTACGAAAAGTTTACGCCCATGGCCGATTAATTACAATACGGGCACGAATTGCTCGGCGACATGATCATGAAGTTTGGCGGCAAGCACCTTTCGGTCGGGGTCCGAGATCGGGTCTCTGCCAAACGTGATTACGGCCGTATACTCGGGAAGTTTGAAGAGCCGCCACATATGGGCAAAAAAACCGATTTCTTCCCACCAGCAAACGTAGTCGCGGGCGGGCGGCAGGCCGTCCGCGACGCTGTAGGAGATCGATGCGTAGGAAACGGGCAGGTCTCGCTCCGCGGCAAACTGGAGAAACGACGAATTGAAGGGAAGCACGGTCTCGCCTTTAGTGCTTGTACCCTCTGGAAACACGATTACGCCCTCACCGGCATCGAGCCGCTCGACTATTAAATTACCCGCCCGCGGAATGTCACGGCGATTCTGGCGGTCGATAAAAACGGTGCCCATGTCACGGCAGATAGCTCCCGCAACCGGCCAGCCTTCGACCTCTTTTTTTGCCACAAACACGCCCTTTACTGCCGAGCGCAGAGCTCCGATATCCGTATAACTTAAGTGGTTGCAAACGAGGAAGAAGGGCGGTTCGGGAGCTACACCCTTTACCTCAATGTTCATGTGCGAGATCTTTACAAAACTGCGCGTCCAATTATAAAAGGTGGTTTGTCGCCACCTGATCTTGTCGCGAACAAAGAACCGGGCGATCCACCAAAAATAGTAGAGGCCAAGGGTTGCCGCGAAGAACATCGACATTCGGAATGCCGCTCGAATCTGCTTCATAACCAGAGGGGTACTTATTTATCGATCTTCTTGAAATTGTATCGCAGCAAAACCCGCATCGGCAATGACTTCCCATTCCGTTCGGCCGGTCGCCAGTTCATCTTTCGCACGGTTGATTCCACTGATTCATCGAGTCCGTATCCAGCCCACCTGACGATCGATGTCCGCAGCACGGTTCCGGCCGCATCCAGATCTACCTCGATCTCAACGGTGGCTGCCACCTCATAGAGAAACGCCAGATCTGTATAAGCAGGCTTTATCCTGGCAAAAGGAATTGGGGCCCGGAAATTCTTTGATTCATTTGAGTTATCGGCGGGCAGCTCTTGCATGGGCGGCCGTCCCTTATCTATATGATCACTTGTCGACAACTTCTTTAGATCTGACGACATTTCGGCGGCGGCCATCGAATCAATAAGCCGCTCGAATGACGCGGCCGGCGTTGGATGCTCGGCACTGAAATTCCTCCAATCCTCAAGTTTTCCGCTTTTGGATGCGACGATATATATCGTCGCGAATGATTCGTAATATTCGGATTTCTGGAAGGAGCTGCGACGAAGAGTTTCGGATCGGATGAGTATGAAGTAATCACACGCGATCGCCGAACCGACGGTCTTAGCCTCGTCCAATGTCATGTTGAATGGCAGCTTTGGTGCAACAGCGCGGTACGCAGCTTCGGTCATCGACCTGTCTTGAACGTCGAATTGTTTGGCGAGTTCAGCCGCGAGAGCGGCAGCAACAGCCTCGTCCGACGAACTGCGATTTGGCGTGATGACTGCCAGCCTCTGACCGCAGCCGATCTCCGCCAGCCAGAGAATGACAATGAGTAGGCCCGAACCTTGTAGAAGGAGTCGCCTAGTTGTGATACAGCTTGCTAACCTCATGTTTCAGTTCAGCTGGAAAACAGAGTCGGTGAATGCGATATCCTTGCTGCAAACCTCGTACCGCGGAACTGACCTCGGAGATCTCACGGATAGAGGGTCGCGCGAAGCCGTCCTCCACGAAGATAAGATTTTTGACGTCGGTCGCGTCGGTCGAGTAGAAGCTGTAGGGTGCGCTGCCCGCTTCGTCCTCGATCACATAGTAGTCAGGGTCAAACCCGCGCGACTCGACGAGTTCACGGACCTGATCGATAAACAAAGGCCGTTCTGCCTCGGGCATATCAAGATCAAACGCTTTGAAGAGCCGCCGGTTCAGGAATCGCGACGATAGGTCAGCGAGTATAGGGTCCTTTGACGACTGCCACTGCTTGATGTAAAAAAACACGTCGGAATCGTCGATCGACAGATGTTCGTGGAGTGTCAGTCGCTCGCCCTGCAGCACCTTTTCAAAAGCCGTCGCGGGCCGGTGCCAAACGTCGCCACCGTTATGGAAAACGGCTAATGCCCGTCGCAGCAGGGACTTGAGCACGGCCTCGGCGGACCTCAAAGTTCTGTGAAAGTAGACTTGGCGGAACATATAGTACCGCGCCTGAAGATAGTCTTCGACCGCATAAAGACCGGGAGCGGACAGGAAAAGTCGATCGTTCTCTTCATCGATGCGAATCGACTTAAATATCCATTCGAGATCGAAAATGCCGTATTTAGCCCCGGTCATGAGAGAGTCGCGCAACAGATAGTCCATACGGTCGACATCTAGTTGAGATGAGACCAGTTGTGCGAGCGAGCGACGATGATAATCACCCCGGATGATCGAGGCAACATCCGATGGCATCGACGATGAATATGCCCGAAGTTTCCGGCCGATCGCGGTCTCTTCGGACTGGACGGCATCGATTGTAAATTGCTCGTGGTGAAATCCCAGGATGGATTCGATAACGTGTGAAAAAGCCCCGTGCCCGATGTCGTGGACGAGAGCCGCGACGCGAACCGTAGTTTGCTCCGCGTCAGAAATATCGTGTTGTTTTCCGAGTCGGCCCAGAATGCGGGTCGCGAGATGGAAGGCACCCAGCGAATGCGTGAAACGCGAATGTTCGGCCGCCTGATAAGCGAAATAGGCAAGCCCGAGCTGCCTGATCCGGCGAAGCCGTTGAAACTCCGGCGTATCGATCAGAGAGACCAGCAGGTCGCCTTCCGGCGTGCCGGTTTCGATTCGTATTATGTTATGAACCGAATCGCGGTAGATTTTTTCCGACAAGATCTGCTCCAATACCTAAAGAGTAAGATTCTGAGCCATTTTCCGCCGATTTACAAGATATCAGGTCACATATTCAATAATTCGTAAAAACTACAAAATATTGGACACGTGGGCTATGAAAGGTGTGAAATCTTTAACCAAAATCTGAGGCTAAAGGTTCGTAACTGATCAAATAGTTAGAGTTATCGTCCAAAGCGGCTCTGACATCGAACGTGGCTTCCAAATTGCCTAGTAACGGGTAGATAACTGTCCTATTTTTGGAGTTAATCAGATATCTTGCAAAAGGTTAAATATCTCAAGGAGAGAAAAATGAGTAAAAGATTATCACTTATTGCTTCAGTGTTTACCCTTGTTATTTGTTTCGCCGCTTCGGCGTTGGGACAAAATACAACGGGAACACTCGAAGGCACGGTCAAGGACCCGAAAGGGGCTATTGTACCGGGAGCCAGCGTTACTGCCAAGGGCATAACCACGGCCTTCAACACTACGGTCCAGACAGGCACCGACGGAACGTTCCGTATTCAGGGAGTTCCTGCCGGATCTTATAACATAACGGTCGCACCTATCAGCGGATTTGCCGCGACCATGATCGGCCCTTCACAGGTCGTCATCGAAAGAACAACAACGGCTGATATCACTTTGGGTATCCAGAGCGTCAACGTTGTTGAGGTATCTGGAGATCCGCTTGGTGTATCGATCGACACCGGGGACAGCAAGGTTCAGACCAACATCACGTCTAACCTCATCGAGAAATTGCCTACCGGAGCATCCTTTACCTCGCTTTTGAAAATTTCACCCGGAACGCGGCAGGAGCCCCTTTCAGGCGGTTTTCAGGTTGACGGAGCTTCGGGTTCGGAGAATACATTCCTGCTCGACGGACAGCCCCTCGAGAATTTCCGAACAGGTATTCTTAACGGCGTCAACAACGTGCCCACGTCGCTTGTATCTGAGATCCAGATCAAGACTGGCGGATTCGAAGCCGAGCACGGTGGTGCATCGGGCGGTGTTATCAGCGTTGCTACCAAGTCCGGTTCGGACAAGTTTCACGGCGAAGTTGGCACCTCGTTTGACAGCAGCAGGCTCCAACCGGCTCCGCGTAATGTGGATGGGCGTTTCGTTAGTAGCAGCTCGTCGCAGGCCGCCATCGACTCAAACCCGCAATTTAAGTACCTTATCAAGCAGCCGAAGGACCATTACACGAATTACTACCCGACCCTTTCGTTCGGCGGACCGATCATCCCGAAACGTGCCTGGTTTTTTGGAACCTGGTCACCGCAGATCTTTGACACGAGCCGTGTATCGAATTTCTACAACGGGCTCACTTCTGCGAACTTTACGACCAACTCGCTGGTCCTTACACCGCGAGCGACGCAGCTGACACCGCTTAATTATCACCAGAAAAACAAATTCGAGTACGGATTTGGAAGGGTTGACATCTCGTTCACCTCTAAGCTGAGAGGCACCGCCTCGTATCTCTGGAACCCGAATGTCGTGGTCGGCGGTATTCCGTTTGCGGCTATCACAACGTCGAATCCGGTCAATACCACCTACGCCGGCAGCTCGCTTCCTTCGGAAGATTACGCCAAGTTACAGGGCGGCCGGACCAGTGCGAATACGTTCAGCAGTTCACTCGCATATACGCCGACGAGCAAGCTCATCATCAATGCTCGTTATGGCCGAATCTTCCAAAACGAAAAGGGTGGTAACTACGCTCTTCCCAACGAGCCGCGCTATATTTGCGGTGGTTCATCGGCTGCTTATTCGACGATCGCAACTGGTTGTCCGGGCGGCATCGGGTTCCAAAATCTGACTGGGAATTCGATCACAAGCCGTGATGTGTCACTCAAGAACGAATTCAACGTGGATGCCAGCTATCTCGTCAATGCTGGCGGCAGGCATGAATTCAAGGGCGGCTACCAGTGGGGCCAGATCAAGAACGATGTGCTGCGTGGAAACGCCGGTACAGGTACCGTAACACTCAACTACGGCCAGGATTATGCTCAGGCAGGTACGGGCGTCAGCCTTCCCTGTGCTCTCGGTACTGCGAGCTGTCTTGGAATCGGAACCCTGAGCCGCAGCGGCACCAAGGGGATCGGCCGAAATACCTACAAGGCACTGTTCTTCCAGGATAAGTACCAGGTCGGCCGGCTGACCCTCAATCTGGGTGTCAGAGCGGAAAAGGAAAACCTTCCTTCATTTAACGCCGGTGATCTATTGGCCGGTACAGCGATCCCGGGAATCACCCAGGGTTGGAAACGCAAGATCGCTCCGCGTCTCGGCGGTGCGTATGACGTTATGGGAAATGGCAAATCTAAGATCTTTGCTAGCTTTGGATATTTCTATGACCGTTTGAAGTTTGAAATGCCGCGTGGCTCGTTCGGCGGTGATTTCTTCCGTACGGATTATTTCCCGATCACGGCGGCAAATCCGGCTTACAGCTTTTACACTCCGAGCCGCATCCTGGGCGGTTTCACCGACCCGCGCGGCGGCGGCAACCCGTCGACAGCCGGTGGTTTGAGCCAGCTTCAGCGAGATTTCCGTATTCCTTCGAACCTTACCACCGCGCAGTTTACTGCTCTCGGTTTGGTCGTAACGGGTGTTGACCCCGATCTGAAATCGTTCCGTCAGGACGAATTTACAGCTGGATATGAAACAGAACTCATGAAGAACTACATTTTTACGGCTCGTTATACGCGTAAGAATGTGGCCCATGCAATGGAAGATCATGCCATCCTCGGTCTTGGCGAATCGGAAAACTATCCGGTCGGCAACCCGGGCGAAGGCCTTGATCTCAAATTGGATAAGGGCAATGGCACTGCCAAATCGGCAAAACCGCAACGCCTGTACAACGGCCTCGAGCTGACCCTAACCCGGCGTTTTGCAAATAATTACTACTACAGCGTTAACTACACGTTAAGCAGTCTGTATGGTAACTATTCGGGTCTGGCAAGTTCGGACGAAAACGGACGCACCTCACCGGGTGTTAACCGTTTCTTCGATTATCCTATCAATGGTTACACCGCTACCGGCCAGCCGGACAACGGGTACCTAGCGACGGACCGTCGCCATGTGTTCAAGGGCTACGGTGGATATACATTTGATTGGCGCGGCAGCAAGAGCAACGCTACGGATTTCTCGTTCTTCCAGCAGATTCTGCAGGGAACTCCGCAGACGACGTTCATTTCGGTCGTAGCCACCTCGATCCCGCTCTCAAAGCGCGGCGATCTGGGCCGTACGCCCACCTTCTGGCAGACCGATCTGGCAGTGTCGCATAAGTATAAGTTTGGACGGGACAATCGGTATACGGTTGCTTTCGATGTCAACGTTCTTAATGCGTTTAACAACAATTCGGTTCTCTCGTTTGCTACCGGAAGGTATCGAACGACGAACACGATTCAGGGTACTGACATTGACCCGGCCTATAATGCTGACACTCAGACGTTGATCCCGATCCTGAACAAGATCCTTAATGGTCAGATCGGTACTCAGCTGAGTCAACTCGAGGGTGGCGGTCTTCCGAGCTTATCTGGAAGGACCAATCCGAAGAATATCCTTTACGGAACGGCGTCTAGCTACCAGGCCGCCCGTAACGTACGTTTCGGTTTCCGCTTCATTTTCTAATTGTAGGATCAGATCCTTTTTCGGGGCCGTCCATCTGGACGGCCCCTTTTTGTTCGAACATTTTGGGGCATATGAAGAAAACGAAGAATATCACCTGACCCAATTGCAGTTCCCCAGGCACTCGGAGTTCTAACGGGCTTGTTCGTCGCCCGGCAAGAGCTCACGGCCAACGAAAAACAGGTACGAATACATTACGATCCCCGTAATAATGCCGGTCGCGATCTTGACGGCCGGAGGCAGATCGGAGGGGGACAGAAATCCTTCGATCGTACCCGCGACGACCAGGAAGCAGGCACATCCAATGACGATGCGGGCGGCTTCCAGTCCTTTCTTTTTAAGGGCCTGTGATCGGGTCAGGTCACCGGGGTCGATCATCGAGTAACCGATCATCATCCCCGATCCTCCACAGAAAAAGATGCATGACAGCTCGATCACGCCGTGTCCTACGACAAACGAAGCCAGCTCGTTTCCAAATGGCGGATTAAGCTTATAGCAGGCGGCAAAAACGCTCCCTAGCCGGGCTCCCTCAAATGCCAGGTCGTAAAATGCCCCGACGCCGAAAAATGCCCCAAACGCGAACGCGCGGATCGTCACGATAATGTTATTCGACATTATCGCCGTCGCGCCGATCTGGTTCGAATCGTTCAAGCTTGTCCACCAGTGGTCATTCGCTATGATCTGCTCGGTAGCGCCCGAAAGCGATACGAAATGGGTGAAATCCAGATCTATCCAGGTAGCGATAAACCCAAACACTCCAAACCCGCCAAAGATTCCAAAGGCGATCGCCATGTACACCCAGTTTCGCCGGAATGCCTCCGGGAAGTCGTGCGAAAAGAATTTCGCGATCAACTCCATTCCCTGGCTTTCCGCCCGATAGATGCGGCCATGCGCTCGTATCACAAGGCTGTTCAGATAGTTTATGAGTTTCGGGTCGCGCGTCTCTGCCCGGGCTATGGCGAGGTCTGCCGCCGCCCGCCGGTAGAGCTCTCCAAATTCGCGGACCTCAATACGCGAGAGGCCGCGAAGGCCAGACCCCTTCAGGAGGTCGAGCAGGTCCTCGAGCCGCCGCCAATTGTCCTTGTGCTCGTCTAAGTAACGGTTCATCGAATTGCGAAAATGTCGCCCGACAAATCGGAATTATGCGGCGGCAAATTGCTAATCGCAAATCCCAAAACTAGAATCGAATATACTCCGGTATCACCGAATGTCAGATGAAGTAAAGAAATATCACGAAGAAGAGTCGATCGGAAAGTCCTACGATTTTCGGGTTGCTAAACGACTTCTGAAATATGCCATCCCTTATTGGCGTTATGCTGTGCCGGCCCTGCTGCTGACTCTTGCGGCCAACTCCCTGTTTAGTACCCAGGGTTATTTTACAAAACTAGCCGTTGACAACTACATAGTACCTAAACAAGTTGACGGGATCTGGCTCTTTTCACTCGCGTTTTTTGGTGTGTTCCTGTTTCGATTCATCTTTTCCTATGCTCAGGAGATCCTCGTAAACAACGTGGGGCAGAAGGTGATGTTCGACCTCAGGACCGAGATATTTACAAAGCTGCAGCACCAGGAAGTTGCCTATTACGATCATTATCCGGTCGGCCGGATCATCACCCGGATAACTAACGACGTCGAAGCGCTCAATGAACTTTTTACCTCTGGAGTGATCGATGTCCTTGGTGATCTGGTGATAATCTTTGCCATTATCGGGATCCTTTTTTGGATGGATTGGAAGCTTGCGCTTGTCTCGCTGGTGACCGTTCCGCTGCTCTTTACGGCGACCAACTGGTTTCGCAAGCATGCCCGGAACGGCTTTGATCGTGTGCGCACCCGCAACGCCCGGCTCAACGCATTTTTGCAAGAGTACATTTCAGGGGCTCAGACCGTTCAGCTCTTCAACGCCGAAAAACGGGCGATGGGTCGTTTTCGCGAGATCAATGACGATTATCGCAACTCCAATATTGAGACGATCTACTATTACGCGATCTTCTATCCGCTGGTAGATTTTATCGGAGCTGTGGGCGTCGCGGTCGTCATTTTCGCGTTTGGATTCGAATCGATGAGTGGGGTTTCCGCTGCGGGAGCGGCCCTGACCGTCGGCGTGCTTGCTTCGTTTATCCAGTATTCGCTCCAGCTTTTTCAGCCGATCCGTGACCTTTCGGACAAATTTAATGTTCTGCAGGCCGCAATCGTTGCTTCGCATCGGATCTTTATTCTCCTTGACCGCGAGATTACGGTCACCACGCCGGAACTGCCCACCAAGAAGGGAAAGGCCGCGGGCCGGATCGAATTTGAGAATGTCTGGTTCGCATACAAAGACGAAGATTGGGTGCTCAAGGACGTTTCGTTCGCGGTGGATCTCGGTGAGAGTATAGCTCTCGTCGGCCACACGGGATCCGGCAAAACAACGATCACAAACCTATTGATGCGATTTTACGACGTTCAGAAAGGCAGGATAATGCTTGATGGCGTGGACGTCCGAGAATGGGACCTCCACGATCTCAGATCAAACTTTGCAGTCGTGCTTCAGGATGTCTTTCTTTTTAGCGGCTCGATCCAGGACAACATTCGGCTCGGAAATGAGTCGATCGACCTTGAACGGATCGAATGGGCGGCGAAAGAGGTCCGTGCCCACGAATTTATTCAAAAGCTCGATTCGACCTATGATTCGCTTGTTCGGGAACGAGGTGCCGGTTTGTCCGTAGGCCAGAAACAGCTGATCTCGTTTGCTCGGGCGCTGGCATTTGACCCAACGATACTCATTCTCGACGAAGCCACAAGCTCGATCGACACCGAAACTGAGCAGCTTATTCAAAAGGCCGTCGAACGTGTGATGGAAAACAGGACTTCGCTGGTTGTCGCGCATCGGCTGTCGACCATCCAAAAATGTGACCGCATCATCGTCCTTCACCATGGGGAACTGCGAGAGTTAGGGACTCACAACGAGCTGCTTGCAAATCGCGGGTTGTATTGGCGCCTTTACCAACTACAATATTCAGACAACAAATTAACCCATACGACCGTCGAACCGAATGCGTGCGACCTGAGCCTCGAACCGGGAGCCTGACACAACAGCCTGTTCGCAAGAAGCAAAAACTTCGTTTATAATTACCATTCAAGCAGTCCTCTTACCACCCATGAACGACGAGCTTCGACAACATTTCGATACGGTCACGGCGGAGATCTATGATCGTTGCTGGCAGAACGCTCCGAATTTTGGTGTTGATCTCGAAAGATTTCGATCTTCGGTTAGAAAAACATCGGAAAAACATCTGATATCCGCATCAGCCGAGCCGATTTCAAACGCGGACCTCGGTGAGTTTCTCGGACAGATCCAGTCGGACGATCTATTTCTGGCTATCGCATGTGCTGAAGGCAATGAGCGTGCGTGGTGGGAGTTTGATCAATCTCAGCGTTCCTATATGCAGCGTGTCGCCCGCCATTTGGCTAAAACCGAGATGGACGCCGACGAGGTTGTTGATTGGGTATACGGAGAGCTTTATGGCACCCGCATCGTCGATGGTGAACGAGTGTCAAAGTTTTCGACGTACGGCGGCCGAGGCTCACTACGCGGCTGGCTTCGGACCGTGATCTGGCATGCCATCGTGGACATGCATCGGGCTAGCCATGACGAGGTTTCCCTTGACGAAATGACCGAAACGATCGGGGAAGGGGCTGCTCATTCCAACTTCGCAAAGCCGCCATCTGGCGGCGAAGAGGAAATGATCGACCGGTTGACCACCGAACGATACAGGAAAGCAACCGTCTCTGCATTATCAAACTCCTTCGCGGGTTTGGATGCTCACGAACGCCTCCTCGTGTCTTATTATCACGTCGACGGGCTCAAGCTGAGAGAGATCGCACGACTGGCGGAGTCAGAAACGTCCCCGTTAAAGGGCTGGTTCCAACGAAGGTCGCAGACCCGCGAAAATGATCCTGCAACCCGCGTGCACGAATCTACCGTAATGCGATGGCTGGAAAAGAGCTATGCCAAGGTTCTGCGGTCCTTTCGAGAGGAACTCGCAAACGTACACGGACTCAAAGACGAGGAGATCAAAATATGCATCGGCCTTGCGACAAAGGATCTCGCTGGCGGGAATGTTTATCGTGATCTCGCGGCAAAATAATCGTCGAGAGCCGTCCGTTAACAGGGTGTTGAACCCGCCCGAATAATATTACGCAAAAAATCTCGAGGATCGCGTCCCTAATACGGGAGGTTCTAAAAAGAAATGGGAAGCACAGAAAAAAACGAAATCCTTGACGCCGGATTTGAAGAACTGTTGGGGCGTTACCTGTTGCTCCGGTCACGAAGCGAATCTCTGCAGCAAATCGGCGATCACATGGACGAAGATACGCTCACGGCGTTCACCGAGGGGAATCTCACTTTTCGCGAATCTGACTCAGCAGTCACTCATCTTGCCGACTGCTCTTTTTGCCGACACAAGACCGCGGAACTTGTTCGTCTTGACCTCGCTCTTGCTGAACCCGACACCACGAACAGCGTATTAGATAGCCACGAGCCATCCAAGGTTACTGAGGTTATAGGCGGCATCCTATCCAGACTATTCGGCAGCGGCGAGTCAGCGGTCTTCGCTCACGAAGAAAAAGAAGGTGAAAATGACGATGCGGAGACCGACAAAGTAAGCGATAAAGAAGACAAGATTTAGGCCTTAGCAAATCCTGACATATCAGCCGCTCGGACCTCCTCGAAGTTGTTCCGCGCGGCTGGTGCCATTATAAAACACCCTTGCCTGCGTCAAAGAAATATGGCATTTCGACCGCTAGGGGGCTATAATATTTTGATAGGTGATTAAATGCTGGAAATGCCGAAAGTGTCAGACGGTACGGTCGATTGCACGTGGTCGCGCCGTGCGTTGACCGTCGAACGAGTGGCTGCGGCACACTTGCCCACTAAGTGCGGTGATTTCATGATCGCCGGCTACAGATCATTGACCAGTAATGAAGAATTTGTCGTCTTGTACAAGGGCGAAATGGACGGTCACGTTCCTACTCTGGTGCGAATCCACTCGCAATGCCTGACAGGCGATGTTTTCGGCTCGATAAAGTGTGACTGCGGGCCTCAACTCCACAAGACGATGGAAATGATCGAGGCGGATGGCCGCGGTGCTATCGTCTACCAGCAGCAGGAAGGCCGCGGAATTGGCATTATCAACAAGATCCGGGCATACGCACTCCAGGACAACGGTGCCGACACAGTCGAGGCAAACGAAGAACTGGGATTTGCGGTAGACGCACGCGAATATCAGCAATGTGCCGAGATCTTGTTCGACTTGGACCTATGCAAGGTTCGCGTGATCTCGAATAATCCGGATAAGTTAAAAGCATTGGAAGAAGCCGGCCTTCAAATTGTCGAGCGAGTACCTATCGAAGTGAAATCGGAAGAGGCCGCAGCGCATTATATGCGAACGAAAAAGGAAAAACTTGGACATTTAATTAGTTCCTAACGAGGTCGTGATCATGAAAAAGTCTGCGATTTTGATCGTCCCGATACTGCTGGTGTTAACAGGCATGTCGCTTACCACATATGCGTCTTCGTCTGCGTTCACCAACCGAATAGACGGAACCGTATTCGATAATACGCGAGCTCCCGTTGAAAACGTTCGTGTCGAACTCCTTACCGAGACCAGCTCGACCTATGGCAGCATGCGGACTTCCAGCTCAGGCCGATTCTCCTTTACCGGAATGGGGCCGGGGCGCTATTCGCTTCATGTAATGCCGTTTGGGACCAATCTCATGGAGCAAAGCCAGGAGATTGTGATCACCAATGTCACACGGCTGGCAAGTGACAGCGCCTATGTGGATGTTTACCTACAGCTCGATAAGCGCATAGCAACGACCGTGCCCGACACAGCCCCTGAAGCGATTTTCGTTCAGGACATTCCTGTCGAGGCTAAGAAGTTATTCACGGATGGAGCCGATGACCTAAAGACTGGTCGAACCACAGGAATATCTAAGCTCGAAAGCTCTTTGGCGATCTTTCCGAAGTATTTTGACGCTCTCAGTCTGCTAGGAAAGCATTATGTTGTACAAAAAGCCTATGATAAAGGTTACCCGTTCCTTATCAGGGCGATCGATATCAATCCGCGTAGCTTTATTTGCTACTTCAGGTTGGCGTGGGCGTTCTACCAATTAAAACATTATCCGGCAGCATTAGAAGCGGCAAGAGCCGCAGCGATACTTTCTCCGGGTTCGATGGATGCACTTTCTCTCTATGGAACCATTCTGCGGATCAGGGGCGATTTTGCTAACGCCGAAAAGACCCTTCAAAAAGCAAACACGATCGCTGAGGGTAAGAACGCGGATGTACACATGCAGCTCGCTCTCCTCTTTAATCGTCTCAATAGAAACAAAGACGCGATCGCCGAACTTCGAAGCTATCTGGAGCTTTCACCAAAAGCCCAGGATAAGGCCCAGATAGAAGGGCTGATCGCAAAACTGCAGTCGGGCGAGAAAATCTCAAATTAACGCCAGCTGGCACCCTGACAGATCGTTTTATACTCTAGCTCCAAGACCTCAAGGCTTGCGGGAACTCGTGTTCTCAAGCTACTTAAGGTCGTCTTTTTTTGACACGAGCCAAGCTCAGGTAATTCCCGGATTTCGGATCAGTTATGGTCAGTTTGCCATCGGCGAACGAAAATTTCGACACGGATTAAAGTGTTGCATAAAATGCATTCTCAAATTCGGGAGTAGGCTCGGAGCACGCACGCATCGTCGAAATAATTCCGTAAAACCGGAGTTTTTCATTCTTCAGCAAGTAGCTTCCCCCATAAGCATTGCAACCGGAATTGCCGCCGATCTTTCCGTCAGTACGGATCTTCAACGTGACCACATTCTTATCGATCGGAAAGGCAACCTTTTCCTTGAAGTTGTAAGAGATGAGATGCCAGTCGCCGTGTGGGAGAGATTGAGTGAATGAAGGCACGACCAGGGCTGCAGCGATGAATGTGCTAAATGCGAGGTAACGAATTGTGTGTTTCATGATGTTCCCAAGGCGAAAAACTAACTATGTTAATAAAGGAGCGGATCAATGCGAAACTTCTTGCGATCTTAATAATACACAACGGTCGCGGTCGGGATCTTAACACCAAATGCCTTTTCGGCGGCGGTTATCATTTGTTTAGCGTTCCCCGAGGTCAGGAACTCCGTGTCCCCGCCGGCTACGATCTTCCATCGGGCGATCTTTCGTACAAGTTCAGCGGCCGGGTCGATGAACTGTGTGCCGGCCGAAACTAGCGTCTGAAGCATTGGCGTTATAGCCGGATAATGTGTGCAGGCGAGCAGGATGTGCGAGCAGTTGCGCAGGGGTGTAATGATCCGTTTTGCTGCCGCTCGCAGGTTGTCCGACGAGATATCGCCGCTTTCGATCGCAGCGGACAGCGGCTGGGCGATTCGTTGGCGGACCGCGATATTCTTGTCGGCGAACGCCGTCCGATAGACACCGGAAACAACCGTTCGCCGCCCACCGATCAGCCCGAGTTTTGCCGGCTTGAGCCGGGCGGTCATTTCGACTGCCGGCAAGATAACTCCCTCAATGGGAATATCGTGGCCGCCCAGAAAAGGGATCGCGGTACTCGCTGCGTTGCAGCCGATCGCGATGTGCGTGACGCCCTGGGACTGTAGAGATCGTATGACGGAATTGAGCCGCGCGACGAGCTCGGAGCGGGACATCTTGCCGTAGGGCGTGACGCCGGTGTCGGAGAAATATGTGACGGGGACCTCACCGAGTTGCTCGCGGACCAGCCTGTAGACGCTGACACCGCCGATGCCCCAATCAATGATGCCGAGCCGTTTGTTCATTTACGGATACGAGAGTTTGACCTCGACGCCGCGCTCGACCGGGCCGCTGTCGAAGGCCACGATCCGCGAATTCCAGGCCATGTTCAGTGTGACCATTTTTTGGCCAGGGAATCGGCTTTCGAGATACCATTTCATCTCGTGCTCGGAACGGATCGGGTTGTATTCGACCATTTTTTTCCAGTCGGGATGCGAGACCAGCTTTTGCAAAGCGGCGTTGAATGTCGCGTTCGCCTTCTGGTCGCGTTTTGTGCGGAGCTTGTCTTTTAGCAGTCGAGGATACTCGCCGACCGCGACCGGAACCGTAACCATGTCAATAATTAGAAACTTACCACCGGGCCGCATTACACGTTTGATCTCCGCCAGCAGCGGGTCCCAGTCGAGATAGCGGAACGACATCAGCGAAGTAATGACGTCGAACGAATCGTCCGGGAAAGGCAGGACAGGGCCATTGATCTTCTCAAATCGAAGATGCGGATTTTCTGCGTTTTTGATCCGAGCACGTTCGACGATCGCCGCCGACTCGTCGACTCCGTTGCCGGAATTTATGCGGTCGCGAAGGGCGTAGAGCAATGCTCCGTTGCCGCAACCGATGTCGAGCATATCGAATTGGCCCGACGGCAGATGCTCGTTCAGCCAGTTCCATTCGTCCTTGCGGACACGGATATCGACGAACGCCGCATCGTACAATTCTGCAACGTGATCGTAAGAAGTATCGCCATCCGGCGGTCGCGGATCGGACCGTTTCATTTCCTCCGCGGGCATAAAGCCAAGCCTCTTTCGGGCAGCGGCGAGATAACCGTGTGATTTGCGGCCCTTGCAGCCGATGGTGTAGATTTTGCCGTCGGTGCTGTCGCCGGCCGAAACGTATTTTCCCTTGCTGCGTGAAAATGTCGTGTACCAGAAAAATCCGAATGTCGGCACGTTATACGTCCTGGCAAAAAAAGGAGCGAACCACCGTGCCGAGCGGCAACAGTAAAAGTAAGCAATTCCATCGTCCGCAAAGGGTATTTCCATCTGTTCCCATTCGTATGGAGAAAACTGCTCGGGAAACGCGACTGTGCCGAACATCGGTCCGTACATACCCGAATGTCCAACAAACACGAATTCTTTTATCTTTTTGCCTTCCCGTCGGACTTCGTCTATCACCTGCAGAACTTCACGTTTGCTCTCGACCGCGCGCGTGATCACATCCCCCCCGAGTCCCGACTTACGTTTTTCTGCGGCGAGAGTCTCGGCAACAACCGGAAATTGATGTCCGCCAAGTCGATATTTGGTTGTGTAAACGATCAGGATGACGACGTTTTCCGCCATAAGTAGATGAATATTAGGGGTTATTCAGAGATCGCTAGCCTCGGGTTGTCACGGCCGTCGCTTTTTTCAGTCGCTCCACTTTTGTCAGATAGTTCTTCGCCGCTTCTGTCTGAAACATCTCGCGCTCCTCTTCATGGTCAGTGACCGGTTCGAGAGCGAGGTCCATGTAGTCGAGTTTTTTGGGATCTTTGCGGACGCGCATATAGATGAGCCGCATTCGAGTATAGAGTTTGATCCAGCGAAGCTGCTTCCAGAGCATTTCCGCGTAATATTTCGGATAAAAAACGATCGGATTTTCAAGCGGCAGCGTCGAACGCCGATTTTTGCGTGCCTTGAGCCGCAAGAATCCGCCTTCGAGCGGATGAATGCCCTCGATGCCGATACAGCCTTTGAACCAGACGATGAAGAACATCGTCTTGCCGGGGCTGGTGCCGGTTGCGATGCAGCGACGAAGTACCGTTTCTACGTGTTCGTCCGTGTAATACGTTTTCCACGCGCCGGCGTACGTTTCACGCCACTCTTCGCGTGACATTGTCGAGTGGCCGGTGA
Organism: Pyrinomonadales bacterium; assembly: GCA_038245555.1. Lineage (GTDB taxonomy): Bacteria > Acidobacteriota > Blastocatellia > Pyrinomonadales > Pyrinomonadaceae > OLB17. Next base: position 17,903 of record JBBRSH010000080.1, read on the forward strand.
CATCGTGGTTGAGGTCGTATTTGTTCAGATCCTCGTCCATTGCGATGCCCGATTCGTGCAGTTTCTTGTGATCTTCTGAGCCTGGAAGCGGCGTCAGATAAAAGAATTCAAGTAGATCGACGGGCAATTCCCGTTTGATGACCTCGATATCGTGGATTATCGATTCGTGGGTGTCGCCCGGAAATCCGAGGATATAACCACAATAAGTAACGATACCGGCGTGCTTCCACGCGAGCAGCATCTGGCGGTAATCGGTGATCTTGTTCTGGCGTTTTTTGGCCCCGAGCAGGCTGTCCGGATTGATATTTTCGAGGCCGATGAAAACTCGTTTTACGCCCGCGCGTCTCGATTTCTCAATAAAGTGAGGAAGTTTATGACAAAGCGTATCAACCTGAATAATAAAGCTGATGTTAAGGCCGTCGACCTCTCGAAGGTCGATCAGCTTGTCGAGAATGATCTCCCAATCCTTATTGCGTGCAAAGTTGTCGTCGGTGATAAAGAAAGAATGCAGCCCTTGTTCGACATTGGCTCTAACGATGCGTTCAATATCTTCCGGTGAACGTCTGCGAGAAACACGGCCCTGAACATTGATGATCGTGCAGAAGGAGCATGCAAACGGACAGCCTCGTCCCGCGTCAAAGCTCGTCGTCGCTCCGGCCGTCAAATGAACCCGCTCAGCCGGAAGGAGAGGCGTCGCAACGCCCTCGATATTCGGCAGATCGTCCATGAAGTTGTAAACAGGAGCGAGTTTGTCGTTAAAGGCGTCGATCAATACCTGACCCAGCCGACCTTCGGCCTCGCCGGCGAAGAGAGAGACGCCGATGTCGAGTGCCTTTTGAACGTAAGGGTCACGTTCCTTGAGCATCGACATTGTGCCCGAGACATGAAAGCCACCGATCCCAACCTTGATGCCGCGTTTGCGTAACGGAGATGCGAGGTCGAGGGCGCGTGGAAATTGATTCGACTGAACGCCCACAAGCATCACCATTCCGTCGTCGGCTTGCTCGATCAATTTCGCGATCCTACCGATGTTGGTGACCGTGTTTGTTTCGTCAAAGGCATGGATGTCGAACTCAATGTCATCGCCCAAAATATTTTGACCCGCGCATTCCAGCGCCAGCCCGTAGAGACAAGCAAGCGAATTCGCCGGAATCGCTGAGCGAAACCATTGGATCACGTAGCCGTCATCATCGTAATGAGACGGCTTGATCAGGACGAGGCGAAAGATCCGCTTTTGAACATTGGTTGATGCCATTCGTTACAGATTCTAAAGTAAGAGCGGGCTCTTTACAATGATTTGGCTGCCAATAACCCTGATCAAAGATATTGAAGCGACCGAACTTAACAAACGACGTTCGGTCGTACACATCTCATCAATCAGGGATGAAGCCTGACACCTGGCTATTCCACAGGCTTGCGTAGACACCGCCGATAGCGAGCAACTCTTCATGATCTCCGTCTTCGACGATCTCACCGTCCGAAACAATGATAATACGATCCATCGCTCGCAGCGTGGAAAGCCGGTGAGCGATCGCTATGACGGTCTTGTCTTTCATCAAGCCAACGAGCGAATCCTGTATCGCCGTTTCGCTAACGCTGTCGAGGGCGCTCGTCGCCTCATCGAGCAGGAGGATCGGCGCATTCCGAAGCACAGCCCTTGCAACCGAGATCCGCTGCCTCTGTCCACCCGAGAGCATCACGCCGCGTTCGCCAACCTTCGTGTCATACCCTTCCGGAAGCTCGCGGATAAAACTGTCGGCCTGTGCCAATTTCGCGGCCGCCACAACCTCGTCGTCGCTTGCATCGAGCCTTCCGTAACGAATGTTCTCAATGATCGAGCGATGAAAAAGCGAGGTCGACTGGGGCACAAACGCCACAGCCTTTCGCAGCGAATCGAGTGTTATGTCCGATATCGTCTGGCCGTCGATCATGATGCTGCCGCCATCGAGCTCAAAGCGGCGGAGCAGCAGCGAGACGAGGGTCGATTTTCCGGCACCGCTATGTCCGACCAGCCCAACCTTTTGCCCGCCCTCGATCGACAAGTTGAACGTACCGCGAAAAACCCGCTTCCCACGGTACGCAAACTCCAACGATCGGAATTCGATCCCGACATTCTTTACCAAGAGCGGCGTGGCATCCGGTTTGTCGACGATCTCATGCGGCTCCAGCAGCTCCTTAAGGCCTTCGTTGACTTGTCCGTAATAACTAACGGCCTGCGTCAAGTTCTGCCCCAAGAAAAACATACGCTGCTCAAGGGCGAGGACGATCATGATCACCATCACGAGAGCCCCGACACTGATCTGACCGCTCGAAATGAGCAACATCCCAAAAGCAAACATAGAAACGATGAAAAACGCGAGCAGGATGCCATTTGATAGGAGTATCCATTCGGACCACCACCATTCACGCAAGTGCGACCATCGCTGATTACCGATGTGCCGACCGATATGCTGTTTCTCATATTCAACCGAACCCGTGTACTGCACCGTATCGACATTTGAGGTGCTGTCCACCATTTTCCCTTTGAGAAGTGACGACGATTCAGCATATGCGAAGCTGAGCTTGTGCAATTTCGAGACGAAAAAGATGTTCACCGGTATGTAAATGAGCATCCACACCAAAAGCGATAAGGCGAAATACGGATGTGCACTGTACGTCAGGTACAGATCGGCCGCCAGCCCTACAATGAGCGGAAAAAATTGCCAAAGCCATTGGCTTATCAGTCGTTCGATACCTGACGACGCATTAGATATTTTGTTGACCAGAGCGCCGGCGTGGCGGTCGCTGAAATACGTGGCCGAATGCTCGGAGAGATAGCCGAACAACCGCCGGTTTGCTTCGGCGACAGCACCGGTGATCCACCGCATTCCGCAAAAGCCGCTGGCTCGCCAAACGACCTCATTGATCAGATAGACCGCGGGGAAAATGAAGACCCACTTCCAAATGACCGACAAGTCGATCGTATGGTTACCGCAGGCGATCGCGTCATCCGTCATCAACTTAATAATGTAGGTCGACCCACGCGAAGCTAAGGTCGCGACCAGGACAGCGGCCATTGAGCCGATCGCCCAACCGCGGAACGGTGTGCTAACCGCTCGGGCGAACGCTATCGGTTTTGACGGTATCCAGTTATTTTCGTTACCTTTTCTCACAATATAAACCCCAA
>JBBRSH010000081.1:0-21053 GCA_038245555.1 Pyrinomonadales bacterium
CCTGCAGATCGACCATACGAATACACTTCGAGCACGGGGCATGAATCGTTACGACGCGATCATCCAGGCCAATCGCGATCGCCTTCGCCCGATCCTGATGACGACGATCGCACTCGTCGCGGGAATGATTCCGCTCGTTGTCGGCAGCGGTGCCGGAGCGGCAACAAATCGATCGATCGGTATTCTGGTCGTAGGCGGACAATCGATGTGTCTACTGCTGACGCTGCTGGCCGTGCCGGTATTTTACTCGCTGTTCGATGATGCGAAAGAGACGACGCTCTGGCAAACTATCGCGGGCGGTTTTAGAAAGTTGTTGGCTAGTTTCAAACGGCCAAAACGCGAAAGCGACCCGGTCGATAGCGTCGATGAGGAGTTGGCATAGAAGGCATATTGTGGGTGTTTCTTTGATGTTCAGGATAATACTTAAAGCCGCGACCGCGGCTTTTGCCGTTGCGTTTTTCGCGGCGGTTTTGACGACGGAGGGCAACGCCCAGGTTCCGACTCCCAGTCCTACTCCGACTCCTCCAACGGACGATTCGATGCCGGTCGCGCCCGATCTCGCCAAGCCCGCAAGGCCAATGCCTAGTCTCGACCGAGTTGGCGTAGATAGCACGAATCAGTTGTCGCTGACGATGAGTCAGGCGATCGAGATGGCGTTGAAAAATAATAACGACATCGATGCTTCACGGGATTCGGCCCGGGTCAGCAACTTCAATATCAAGGCCGCTCTCGGAATCTACGATCCATTGGTAACATCGGAGCTATATTACGAAAGTGTCACCACGCCTACCGCGTCGGCTATCGGCGGCGCCGTCAACGGAGCTGTTACGCAGAAGCGCTTGTTTGGCTCCGCCGGCGTGAACGGACTATCACCCTATCAGGGCGGATCATATTCCGCACTTCTCAACTCGTCACGAACGGCGACGAGCAACACAAATTCGTTTCTGAATCCCCAATTTCCGTCGTCACTGAACTTTAGCTACAACCAGCCGCTGCTACGCAATCGCGGATTCGACAATAATCGCAGGCAGATCGAGATCGCCAAGAAAAATCTGTCGCTTAGCGATTCGCAGCTTCAGATGAGGGCCATCGATGTCGTTTCGAACACCGAGAGCGCATATTGGGATTTGACCGCGGCGCTTCGAAACCTGCAGATACAGATCGAGACGCTGAAACAAGCAAAGGACCAGCTTGAGAGCAACCAGCGGCAAGTCATTAAAGGCGTCCTCGCTCCGATCGACGTGGTCGCAGCAAATGCCCAGATATCAACGTTCGAGCAGGGCGTCTATGCGGCCCAGGAAAGTGTCACGCGGGCGGAGAATACCCTCAAAACGCTTTTGCTGCCAGGTCGCAGTTCCCCTGAGTGGTCTCGGCCGCTCGTGCCCGTAACTCCCGTAAATATCGATGTTCCGGCTCTGCCTCTGGACGTTGCGGTTTCCGAGGCTCTAAAGAATAGGCCCGAACTTGTACAGATGGAGATCACCGCGGATATCAATAAAATTGACCAGCGCTTTTATCGTAACCAGGCGAAGCCCCAAGTCGACCTGGTCGGGACATATACGTCACAGGGGCTCGCCGGAGCGACAACGCCCGCGGCGATCAACCCGACAACCGGGCTAAGCCGCGTTCCCCCAAATCTGGTCGGCGGATATTTCAATTCGCTTGGAAACCTGTTCCAGCAGGACTATCCGACCTATCATTTCGGTGTAGTGATATCTTTGCCGCTTGGCAGTCATGTGGCAAAGGCAAATCTCGGAGCATCTCTCGCCGCTTCTGATCGCATTCAAAATCAACGCGATCAGCAGGAGCAGGTGATCGAATCGGATGTACGCAATTCGCTTCAGGCACTTCGCTCGGCCGATTCCAAGCTTGCCTCCGCCATCGATGCCAGGACCGCGGCGGAGGAACTCTACGCCAGCGAAGAGCGTCAATTCCGCAACGGGGCGACAACATTTTATTTGGTGGCTCAACGCCAAACCGATCTACTCGTTGCCCGCGGCCGGGAGATCCAGGCCCGAACAGACCTAAACAAAGCTATTTCAACGTTCAATCACGCCGTCGGGCGAACCCTCATTGTGAACAACGTTTCAGTTACAAAATAGATCTATCGATCGCGGATATCTGTCAGGGTTTTCGGGGCCGTATTTCGCCACGCGGCGGAGAGGGCAGAGCGGACATCTTCCTCGTTCGCGTGTTCAAACGTAATGATGGTCGCTCCGCCTTTGCCCCAGGCGCCGGAAGCAGGTTCGAAAGCGGCAGGATCCATTCGCAGGAAGTCCTGCTGTTCCGACGGCGTGAGTTTCGCCATTCCCCATTCCATGTTGGGTCCAAGCGTCGCGAAGATCTTGCCGCCGACGCGAAAATCCGGGTGGTTCATGTGCGAACGCTCTTCGGATTCGGGCATGCTGAGAGCTATCTCGCGAAAGTCGTCTGCTGTCATGTAGAAAGTTTTACCATAACGACATAGAATTCGCCACACAGTCGTAACCTGACGCGAGAAGACAAAAAAAAGCGCCGGATACGTGAGTTCCGACGCCTAAAAATATGGAGACGAGGGGTCCTAGAGCTTAAATCCCGCGCGAGTCAGCATTGTCTCAAATCCAGTCTTATCAACAGCTTTCACGTATGCATCGAGCGGCTCTACTGTTCCGTTTTGAACATGCTCAAATAGTGCGTCATTGAGCATGACCATACCGAGATTTTTGCCGGTCTGCATTGCGGACGGTATTTGAAATACCTTACCCTCACGGATCAGATTGCTGATCGCCGGAGTTATGATCAGCACTTCGAGAGCGGCGACTCGGCCGCCGCCTTTTTTCGGAAGGAGGGTCTGGGATATAACGCCTTTAAGTGATTCTGACAGCATCACACGGATCTGCTGCTGGCGATCGGCAGGGAATTGATCGATGATCCGGTCGACGGTTGAGGCAGCCGTAGTTGTGTGAAGGGTACCGAAAACCAGGTGGCCCGTCTCGGCCGTTTCGATGGCTATTGCTATCGTTTCAAGGTCACGCATTTCGCCAACGAGGACGATGTCCGGATCTTCACGAAGTGCCGCACGCAGAGCGTCTTTGAACGAATCCGTGTGGTTATGCACCTCACGCTGATTTACCAGGCACTTTTGATTGTCGTGGACGAATTCGATCGGGTCCTCGATCGTGATGATGTGATCTTCGCGATTCTTGTTGATCGAATCGACCATCGCACAAAGCGTAGTCGATTTGCCCGAACCTGTGGGACCGGTCACGACAACCAGCCCCTTTGACAGGGAGGTAAGGTCCATTATCGCCTTCGATAAGCCCAATTGTTCCGCCGTCAGGATCTTTGAAGGGATAATGCGGAAGACGGCTCCCATGCCCTTGCGGTCCATATAGATATTGCAGCGAAACCGGGCCAAGCCCGGGATCTCGTAGGCAAAATCGGTATCGTTTCTTTCAGCAAATTCCTCCTGATTTCTGGCCGGCATGATCGATGTCAGAAGTTCCCGCATTGATTCCGGGGTCAGTACGTCCTGGCCCGGAGCTAACTGTTTCATCTTGCCGTCTTTTCGGACCATCGGGGGCACGCTAACCGACATATGCAGATCCGACGCACCTAAGTCGGCCATCGCCCGGAATAGATCGTCCATTCTGGCGTTCATCTGAGCATTCGGCTCTGCGGCACTGAAAGAAGGGCGGATGGGCTCGGGAGCCTGGTAGGAACCCGGATCGACGGGTGGCTGGAAAGGTGGCTGAAACGGCGGTTGAAATGGTGGCTGGATGGGGGGCTGCATAGGGGACGCGGATGACGGTGGCGGATCGAAAACGGGAGGTGTGTATTCGTGGCGCGAAAAATCGTCGCGGGCGCCCGGCGGTTCGTATTCGGCGGTCGGCGAAAAAACGGTCTGGTATTCGGGGTCGTTCACTGAGACTATTTCGATCTCCGGCTGGCCCGAATTGGAGAGGGACTCCGGCAGGATGGTCGGAACATCCACTGTTAGTCCGGCTGCAACTGTCGCTGGTGCCATAACCGAGGCATTATATTCAATGCCGGCCGAAACGCTCTCAAAAACATAAGTTTCCGGCGTGATGGAAGGCGGAATGTCCGCCGTTGGAAACGCCGGCTCGGGTTCGGGCGCCAAATAAGACTGTTCAACCGCAGCCGGCGGTAGCGGCGGAGCCTCAGCCGGTAACGGTGTAGCAGGTGCTGGCGACATGCCCCCGTCAGTCATCATCGGGCGGATCGTTACATTGAATCCCGACGGCGATTTCTGGACCACAAAGTTGAAGTTTCCCAGATTATGCGGGTGGACGAATTCGACCTCGGATTGATGCGGCAAGGCCGATTTCACGTCAGGCGGTATGAGCGGAAAAACCATCATGCTGATCTGTGTGCCAAGCATCGGAATGTTGGCAACGTCCCGCGCACCATCCGCCGAAACCACGTATGGATTTCTGTCGGGTTCGAGATGCAGTTCCTCTCCGCAGGTCGACAGAAGGGTTTTTAGGTATTCATTTAACTTTTCCATAGCAATTCTAAACTCTTGGGGTACACAGGGAACGCGAAAGGCAGCGTGGGTGGCACGGCAGCGCGCCGAAAAGGACTCAAGAGGCAGAATAACATAGACAAACAATGTTTGTCACCACAATATCTTGTTGGAATTCGCATTGAAAATTGGGGATTTTCAGACTAGATCGTGATCGATTCGCGATATTCGCCCCACATTTTACGAAGGCGACCGCTGATCTCTCCTACCGTCACATGAGCCTCAACGGCGATAAGAACGAGGGGAAGAAGATTTTCGGTCCCGGTGGCGGCTTCTTCGATCCGGGCGAGAGCAACGTCGGCATCAGCGGCGTTTCGTTTTTCGCGAACCGATCTGAGACGGGCAACCTGGTCCCGTTCGATCTGTGGATCGATTTTGAGGACCGGGATCGATTCATCCTCGACAGTTTTGAAACGGTTGACGCCGACGACTACCGCGTCTTCAGTTTCGACTGCACGTTGATAAGTATAGGCCGCTTCCTGGATCTCATTTTGAACAAAACCCGTCTCGATCGCACGGAGCATTCCACCTATGCCATCGATCTTGTCGATGTATTCGACCGCCAGACGCTCTAGCTGCGTCGTCAACTCCTCTATCGCGTAGCTGCCGGCAAACGGATCGACGGTGTCGGCAACGCCCGATTCGTGGGCGATGACCTGTTGGGTCCGAAGTGCGATTCGAGCGGCGTTTTCAGTAGGAAGGCCAAGAGCCTCGTCCATTGAGTTGGTGTGCAGGCTCTGCGTCCCACCAAGAACAGCGGCGAGAGCCTGAATGGTAGTCCGGACAATGTTGACCTCGGGCTGTTGGGCCGTCAAGGTGGATCCTGCAGTTTGTGTATGAAAACGAAGCATGAGCGACTTTGGTTCTTTCGCTCCGAACCGGTCCTTCATGATCCTCGCCCATAAGCGCCGGGCGGCCCGGAATTTGGCGATCTCTTCAAGCAGATTGTTGTGTGAATTGAAGAAAAATGAGAGCCTCGGGGCAAAATCATCGACTTGGAGCCCGACCGAAAGGGCCGCATCTACGTAGCAAATGCCGTCAGCCAGCGTAAACGCGATCTCCTGTGCGGCGGTCGAACCGGCCTCGCGAATGTGATACCCGGAGATAGATATAGTATTCCAATTTGGCACCTCCGCTGCACAAAACGCGAAAGTATCGGTAATAAGACGTAAGCTTGGTTTTGGCGGATAAATATAGGTGCCGCGGGCTATATATTCCTTTAAAATATCGTTCTGGATGGTGCCGCTGACCTTCTCGAATGCAACGTTTTGTTTGCGAGCCACCGCGAGATAAAGGCACAAAAGCGTTGACGCCGTTGCGTTTATCGTCATCGACGTAGAAACGCGATCAAGCGGAATACCGTCAAACAGCGTTAGCATGTCGTCGAGGGTATCGATAGCAACGCCAACCTTGCCGACCTCGCCGGCCGCCAGAGGATCGTCCGAGTCGAGCCCGATCTGTGTGGGCAGGTCGAACGCAACGCTTAACCCATTCGTCCCTTGATCAAGCAGGTATTTATAACGCTGATTGGACTCGGCGGCCGTCGCAAATCCGGCATACTGGCGCATCGTCCAGAATTTCCCGCGATAGAGGTTTGTTCGCGTCCCGCGAGTAAATGGAAATTCGCCCGGAGCTCCAAGATCGTTCTCATAATCGACGTTCTTGGTATTATCCGGATTGTAATCGTTCGGAAGCTCGATCCCGGACGAAGTTTCAAATTTTTCGCGTCTGTCTGTCATCGAGTTGTTAGATTATCACACGAATTGGTGCCCGACATTTTGCCGCGTGAGATAGAATTGTTTCAACCTCCTCCGAGCACGGTTTGTTTAGTAGACTGCCCGGCGTGCCGGCGAAAGATTATTTATAAACAGAACGATCATATCAAGTCCGCGATGACCGCAGTTATAGCTCCCAATCCCATTTACTTCATCGTTGGGGCATTTTGACTATTCCTGTTCGCTTAATTAGCATTTCAGTTAGCCCTTAAAAATTTCGCTTGAATTACTTTAACTATTACACAGAGATCGAGGACACGTTCATTCGACGGCGGGCCAGGAATTTATTTCTAAGCCCGCTTGATTGGGCATTGATCGAGACGTGGAAGGAACGAGGAATACCGCTTCACATCGTTATCCGGTCGATCGAATCTGTTTTTGATGTTTTCGATAAGCAGCCGGTAGGGACTCGGACAATTAAGAGCTTGTTCTATTGCCGGGAGGAGATCGAATCTCAGTATTTGGAGTGGACGCGATCCCAAACCGGAAAAGGTGCTCCGGATGTTGACGACGGTGGGAGTACATTCGAAGTCGACGGAGTTCGTGAACATATTGCCGACGCGATCACGCGGTTAAAGCAGATAGAAATGATAGAGATGCAGGAAGACATCGGCCGGGTGATCATTCGACTCGAGGGGCTTGATGCGGGACTGACCGACGATTTCGAATCCGTCGATAAGTCACTCGGCGATATTGAGAAATTGCTTGACCAAGCCTTGCAGTCAAAATGGGACAAAACGCATCTAAAAGGTCTGGAGAAAGAGATCGCGGATCAGTTAAAGGCATACAAGGCGAGCATGGAGCCGGCATCGTATAAACAGACATTCGAGCTCATGCTGCTCAAGCGCCTTCGGGAAGAGGCCGGCGTTCCGCGTCTGGGATTGTTCTATTTATGAGACAGGCGGCTGAGACAATTTGTTTTATTTTATTTTTGGCAATGCTGGCCGCGGCACAGGTTAAACCTCGGCCGCGTCCTACGCCGACACCGGTGCAAAAGTCGGTTCGAACGGTCGCTTTGGCTGATCCGGACAAGGGAATTCTCAAGGGCAAAACCTATTCGAATAAGAAGTACGGATTTCAGGTCGTTTTTCCTGACACATGGTTGGTCCCGGATGACGATTACGAGGCTTTTATGAAAGCCCGCGGCTTTGATCTGAGCCTCAAGGCCCCCAAGTCCCTGACTCCGGCGGGCCAGGCGCGGATGAATCAGGCGTTGAAAAATATAAAAACGCTCGTAACCGCATATCGGTCGATGCCCTTCACGCCTAAAAACTCGACTATGCAAGTTTCAATCGAAGACCTTTCTCTGAATCCGCAGATAGGCGACGCAGTCGACTATTTTGACGCCATGCGTTCGTCTTTCAAATCTATGAGATTGCCTGAGGATTTTAAGTTCTCAGAAACGCAGGCGGAAAAACTCGGAGCGATGCAGTTCGGCTATATCGACACGTCGACGAAAGGCGACAAAAAGCGAATGTACGCTACCGTTCGCAATGGGCATGCGATATTATTCACCCTCACCTACGCTGAGGACGATGATCTCACTACGATGCGGCAGGTTCTTGAACAGGGTAATTTCGACTTTAAATGACAATTAAAAATGGTGGATACACGATCGGCGACGAACTAGACGTTCGCATTGAAAAGATCGTGCCGCGTGGCCTCGGGCTCGCGTTTGCAGAAAAATTGACGCTCTTTGTTCCGCTCGCCGCTGCCGGTGACCGCGTAAGGGTGCGTATCGAGGAGATCCGCAAGCGAACGGCATTTGCAGAGATCGTCAATGTTATCGAGCCCTCAATGCGGAGGATCGATCCCCCTTGCCAGTATTTTGGCGTCTGCGGCGGCTGCGATTTTCAGCAAATGGATTATGGGGCACAACTCGCGGCCAAGGTCGGCATAGTCCGTGATTGCCTGCATCGGATCGGCAAGATGGATGTCGATGAGATCCCGATCATCCCCAGTCCCGAACAATTCAATTATCGTTCCCGCGCCCGCTGGCACATCGACCGGGAGACCCAAAAGATCGGCTATTTTCGGCACGATTCGCATGAGGTCATCGCGGTGGATACGTGCCGGATACTGACGCCGGACCTGCAAACCGCGATGTCGGCGCTTCGCAGTGATTTCGATTGGGTCGGGCTCTGGGATGATCGAGGCGAACTTGAGGTGGTCAGCGACGATAACGGCGCGGTGTCGATGTTCTCCCGCGAAATGGCACAGGCGACCGACGAGATAACCGTCAAGGCGGCGGGCGAAGAGTTTACGTTTTCGGCACAGAGTTTTTTTCAAGCGAATCGATCGATCGTAGGCGATCTCGTCGAAACCGCGATCGGCGGAGCATCGGGTGCAACGGCACTTGACCTGTACTGCGGCGTTGGCCTTTTTGCTCTGCCGCTTGCTCGTTCGTTTACAAACGTCATAGGTGTTGAGGACAATGCCGTCGCTGTGGGTTTTGCGAAAAAGAACGCCGCTCGTGCCGGCCTCCAGAATCTCGAATTTCGCCGCTCCGGCGTTCGCCGATTTTTGAATGAGAGCAATGTCGCAGCCACGGATTTTATCTTGATCGATCCACCGCGTGCGGGAGCGGAAAAGGAAACGATCGAAAAGATCGCGTCATTAAAGCCGAAACATATCTCGTATGTTTCATGCGAACCATCGATTCTCGCCCGCGATCTCGCCATTTTAGTGGAAGCGGGTTACACGATCGAAAGTCTCACTGCCCTCGACCTGTTTCCACAGACGCATCACGTTGAGACGGTGGTTCGTCTGGATCGAGCGTAGGGAGGTGCGGCGTTAAACCCAGAGAAGACGGAGATCGGGACTCTGCGTTTAATAAATCTTTTCCGAGAGGTGTGAACCTTTAGTGCATGCAATTCGTTCAATAGACCGTACCCGGACAATGGAAAACCTCGAACTGTTACAATAAAATTAAGTTATGGCAAAAAAGAAACCCGAATCGCCCGAATCGTCCTCCGAGGCTGTCGTAAAATCGTTGTCAGTCCGCTGTCGATACTGCGGCCAGAAAAATGCCGTTAAGTCTGACTACAAGAATGGCGATGCCGTGTGCGGCAAGTGCAAACTGCCGCTTTCGAACGAGCCGCATAAGAAATTTGCCGATCTAAACAAACACGACTACATCCATCCGGCGGACAGCAAAGCTTTGGCGGCTCTGAGGGCAATTCCGGGCATCAATACGGCGCTCAAGAGTCTGATCTCCGTTACGGTCGAGACGGCGATACGCGTGACGTTTATGGCGAGTTCGGTCAAGGTGACGCCGCAGCAGTGTCCCGACATTCATGCCAAGCTGCAGACCGTGTGCACTACCCTCGGTGTCGAAATGCCGGATCTGTTCATCATGCAGAATCCGATCATGAACGCGTTTACCTTTGGTGTGGATAAACCGTATATCGTGCTGCACTCGGCCCTGTTGGAAAGGCTCAGCGAAGATGAGACGCTTGCCGTGATCGCGCACGAGGTCGGCCACATTCACGCAGAGCACGTCCTTTATCTGACCGCCGCCCGCATCCTCGAACTGCTTGCCAACGCCTCAGTCGGAGCTTTGCTCCCGGGATCGGAGATCGTTAAATTTATCGTTTCCGCGGGTATCGGCAGTGCCATCCTTGCCTGGGCTCGAAGGGCCGAACTGTCATGTGATCGGGCCGCCCTCCTCGTTACTCAAAATCCGCATGCGGTCGGCCGCACGATGATGAAACTCGCGGGTGGAACGTTTGCGTCGAAGATCGATTACGAGCTGTTCCTCGAACAAGGTCGCCAATTTCAAAAAGATTGCGATGAAAAGGCGCTCGACAAGTTTTGGGCCAACCTGGTCAATGCGGGCCAATCACATCCGCTTCCGGTCTGGCGTGTGTCCGAGATCCTGCAGTGGGTTGAAAGCGGCCAGTATGCCGATCTCATGGCGAAGGACTGACAAGCGGGGATCTGATGTTCAGATCGGTTTCCGTCTGCTCACTTGAGTCGGGACAAATTCGATCTCGCCGGAGCGTTTCGATCGATAGTGTCGAAGCAGTTGGCGCGGAGCGAGCCGAGCGAGCCACGTGATCGCTGTGAGTCGCGTAGAACGGCGATGGCGGTTTGCCTCAGCGAATTCACGGTAGGCGTCGTCAAACTCTTCGTTTAGCAAATGGGCTTTTCCGAATTCGATATGCAGGTCTGCCTCAAGAGCCGCAAGGCGGTGCTCTACTATTTGCCGCTCCTCCGACGTAAGCTCCACATCCTTCGATATTCTTTGAAAAACATTGATCTCACGCTCGACTCGATTTACTGAGTCTCCGGACAGGCTGGCAAGATGAACTCGGTATTTCAGTAACTGCTTTTGCTGGTACCCTATTTTCGCCCCGGTTTTTGCCATCCTTACCCAAAGATGAAAATCGTGAGCCTTTGCTCTACCGTTCTCAAATAGCCCCGCCCGGACCAATGCGGCCTTCGTTGCAACTGTCGCCGAGGTGAGAACATTGCACGAGTAATCGAGCAGCGAAACGACCGTCACTTCTCCCTCGGACGGAGCTCCATCCATAAACGTTGTACGCAAAACCGATCGCATGCCGAACTGAAATGCGTCGCAGTAAACCATGTCATAGCCGCGTCCGAGATATGCCACCTGGGAGGCGAGAAAATCCGGCATCCAGATATCGTCGCCGTCGAGAAATGCGATCAGTTCTCCGCGAGCCTGCCGTATACCCGTGTTTCGGGCCGGGCCGGCACCAAGTGCCGGCTGCTTGATGTATACAATGTTCTGCCAGTATTGGTGAAGCCCTCGCTCCAGTTGTTCCGTGTCCGGCGAACCGTCGTTGATGATGATGATCTCGAAGTCTGTAAACTTTTGGGCGAGAACGGAGTCCAGCGTCTGGCCGATAAACTCCGCGACGTTATAGGCGGGGATGATGACGCTCACGGTCGGGTTCCACGAAAAGACATTGCGGCCGGTCTTTACCTGAATATTCGGATCGTGAAGTTCGTTGGAGTTCAACATAGTCATCGGGAGTCGCGGATCGGCTCCCAGGTGGAATACCGCTCGCCCCGGAGGAATTTATAAAAAGCGATGACAGATGCAAGGTTTGCAAGTACAAAATAGAGCGGGATCACGAGGATAGAAATGTGCCGGCCGGCCCTCTCAGCCAGCCAACCCGCGAGCGCCATTAGATAAAACGAGCCCTGGATCGACAACATGACAAAAAAGAAGATCGAAGCCGGGGCAAGCGTCGCGCTTGAGGCGAGAAGTGCGGCGAGGATCAAGGGGACTGCATAGCGCAGCAGCTTATGCGAAAAAAGTTCGACCGCGTAAAAACCACTCTTAATCGGGTTGAACATATCCCGGTTACGCCAGAGATCGGTAAAGGTTTGCGAAATGACCCTAACGCGCATTCGCATCTCATCCCGGGAGCTCTTATTTGTATGCTCGACGCATGACGCTTCAGGTTCGAACACGCTCCTGAGGCCCTGCCGATAGAGCATTGTACACACGAGAAAATCTGAGCAGGCCTCGGAATACATTGGAATGTACGCCGATTTGCGAACAGCGTACAGACAGCCCGAGGCACCGATCAGCGAACACGCACTGCTCTCGGACGACTTGAGCCACGTCTCATAGTTCCAGTAGCTCTTTGCGCCTGTCCCTACGTTGGTACTGGCGTCGTCGACGTAGACGAGGCGTCCGGCGACGCATCCCACCGTCCCGTCCGCAAACGCGGGGAGCAGTTTTCGAAGAACCGAGGGTTCGTACTCGGTCGTGGCGTCCGAAAACAAAATTATGTCGCCCGAAGCCTGTTCGACCGCATTGTTTTGCGTCTCGGTTTTGCCGACGCGGCCTTCCTGGCGAAAAAGTCTTACGCCTCGATCCGCAAATTCAAGGGTTATGGCATCGGTTTGGTCGGTCGATCCATCCGAGGCGACAAGTATTTCGAGTTTGTCAGCCGGATACTCGATCGCAATGGTGTTTTCGAGTTTCGCTCGTATAGCGGCCTCTTCGTTAAACGCGGTAATGAGAACCGTCACTCGCGGTTCGATATTGCCGCGTGTGACCGGGCGGGGCTTTACAAGGCTGACCAGAAAAACAAGCAGCGGGTATCCGACATACACGTACGCCAAAAGGAATACGCATATCCAGAAAACTAGCTGTCCCAGGCTCTGTGTCATCGGGATGCGGCGGGCTGCAATGTCATCGACGGCTCGCTCGCTACCTCCTCTTCCTTGTTCTTTTCAATTCCGTAAACCCTTCTAAACGCGACCGCGTAGGCGATCAAATAGTAGACGAACCAATTATAGGCGACAGATGCAAAAAAGCTCGACACCATGTAAGCAATAATGCCGCCTTGAAGCCCGATCGAAACATAATAGAACCAATCGATCTGATTCTTTTCGAAAAGCTCTCGTTCAATGGCACCTAGTTTCCGGAAAGGGCTGATCATTAGGACCAGATAGGCCGCGAGACCCATTAGGCCAAGCTCTGACGACACTTGGGTATAGGCATTGTGGGTTTGCAGATTGTGTGCGCCGAACATCGCCGAATTTCCCATACCAATACCCCAGGGATTTCGGGCGGTGACGATCAGCGACGTGATGAGCCCTTCGCGGCGGGCGTCCGCCGAGCCAACTGGATCGAGTGACGGAAATACGATGGAGAGCAACCGCAGCCCGTAATTGCCTGGTGCCGCGATGATCACGAAACCGGCGATCGCAAGCGACGCGAGAGACACATTTAATCGGTTCCGACGCCCAAGTTTCCACGCGAGTACAAGCGAGCTGATAAGCAGACCGAGAAAACCACCTCTTGAAAACGTCAAAACGTTCGCCGTGACGAAAATGACGGCCGCTCCCAAATAGACCGCTTTCATGATCAATTTCTTCGAGGCAATGCAGAGCGAGATCAGGATCGGAGTCATCATTACCAAATGCAGGGCCATCTCGTTCGGGTTGCCGAACATGCCCTGAGTATCGGTGATACCAACGCGATATCCCTCGTACGCAAAATCGCCGGCAAGATACAGCCGGATCGTATCGATGCTCAGGTAGATCCCGATGCCGAACGACAGCCACATCAATCCCATTAGCCTTCGGCGGGTACGCAGTACGTTGACCATCACGATGAACATCATGATCGCCTTGATATAAGTGTCGTTAAAAACGTTCCATGCCAGGACCGGGTCCCTTGAGATCGGGATCAAGGCGAAAGCGATCAGCGTCATAGCAAAAACCGCCTTGACCTCAGTCGACAGCGTTGTCAGATTGCCTTCGGTCACCAACTGGCTCGGAATAAAGACGGCCATCGTCGCAACAGCGAAATAAATGGCTGCCGATGCCAAAAAGCCGAGGCCCGGCACGATCTCGTAAGGCCGGAACAGCACCATTATCGAAAAAAGGAACAGCCCGATATAGGTAGCGAAATGGCCGTTTCGGGCGAGCCAATGATCACTTTTGAATAAGTTGAGATCCTTTTGTTTCTTCTTAGCTTTTTTGGGGCTGATCGGTTCGGGATCTGCTATTTCTTCCGGCGTGATCGTGGGCAGTTCGAGGAGGACGGGAGGTGGGGCTTTTTGCTCTTCAGGTTTGGGCTTATCCGGACGCGGCGAGTTCATCGGCCTCAAGGTCGAAAGATCTTCGGAGCCGCCGGCGGCCTTCCCCGGCGTCCGCAGCGTTTCATATTCGTATGGATTCGATTTGTCCGATCTCATCTCATTCCTGGCTAGCCGCTTCGCTCCGCGTTTTCGTCAACACGACGATAAGGTTTGTTCTGAAACGGCGAAGTCCTCGTCGCATCAGCACTTTTATCCATAGCAGTTCCAGCAAGGCGAGCGGCGGGATCAAGGCGCAGACCGCATCGGAACTGACAAATTTAATCTCTGAGACCTCAAAATTTGTCGAACGCGCCAATGCGGCGATCTTGTCCTCGCGGTTCGCCTTGTACTGGATATCGAATACGTCCTCCGACTCGCGTCCATCAAGGAGGGCGGCGAGTCTCTTAACGAGGGGCTTCGGTATCAGCCGCCTAATGACCGCGAAGTAGCCGGACTCATTCGGTGTGTGAAAGATGAAACTCGCGCCGGGCTTTAAAACACGATTGATCTCCGCAAATTGGATCTGCGGATCATCCAGATGTTCGACGACCATATTCGCCGTTGCAGCCTCAAAAAAATCGTCTTGGAACGGCAGATGGTCCGCAATCCCCTGGATCGTATTTGTGATCGTCCTGTGTTTTAGAAGGGAGGCAAAATCAAAATCGATGCCCACGACCATTTCGGCGCGGGCAAATAGCTCCTTTTCTCGCTCATGACGCCACGGCGACAGCAGGTGGTGGCCACATCCGACATCGAGCCAGGCCGTGTCAGCCTTTATTCCGGAAAAGAGAACGTCTTCGTAAATCGATTGAGAATAGCGCAGCTGCGGTACGATCCTGCCCTTTAGAAATTCATAGGTTTTTTGCAGCCGAGCTTCACTTTTCATAACCGACCACGACGCGTCTCGCGGATCATCTCTGGAATTACCAATGTCGCGTTATCAAACCCCTCGGAATGCCGCCCGGCGTTGGTGCCGCGTTTGGATCTGAAAAACAGGCGGCCAAGGGAGCGCAAACTGAAAGTGTTACGTGGTTATTCTTTCCCGGGTTTTCAAATAGCTCCACGCCCATCAAGCGGCGATCTCTTCCTCTTTACCCATCGTGATCATGTGACGCACTTTGCGTTTTAGTGCCTTTTCGAACTGCCGTGCCTCATTCACGCCGTCAAATGACAGTTGTTGGAGGTTGGCCTCGATACGCTTGCGATAGTCGGAAACGAGGGAATCCGAAACACCCAGCATGTCGGCAACCTCGAGCTGCGTTCCGCTGTCAGACACAAGATAGCAGTGCCAGAGGACATTGATCATTCGATCGTATTGTTTCGACTTTCCCCGTACCGATCGATGGAGAGTTTCCAGAAAGCCGTCGACAAATCCGGCGGCACCATTTTCACCCTCCGTTCGCAAAAGGTCTTGCTCCGGCGTATCGCGAAGGTCGGTAAACTCAAACTGCATTCGATCGTCGTCGTCACCGTCCGCCGAACCACCAACGGGGACAAGGTGAATATCCATGATCGGCAGACGCGACATAACAAACGATCTGAGTGACCGAACGTCGACGGGCGAATCGATCGCTTTAAAAACGCGAACGATCAGTTTTTCGAGTTCGACGTTACTAATGACGATCTGTGCGTCACCGGTGCAGCCTACCATTCTGGTATCGCGCTTGTGAAACGACA
The DNA here is from genome assembly GCA_038245555.1 of Pyrinomonadales bacterium. GTDB lineage: Bacteria > Acidobacteriota > Blastocatellia > Pyrinomonadales > Pyrinomonadaceae > OLB17. Next base: position 15,549 of record JBBRSH010000081.1, read on the forward strand.
CTGCCTTGACCCGCTCATCCATTTCCTGAACGTCGCGCCGGGACTTTTGGTCCTTCCAGTCGGAGAGGCCATAGAGGCGATCCGCCAGGCGGCGGTGTGCTTCCGGGTTGCCTATGTTGTCAAATCTCTTGAATGTCTCACTGGTCTGGATAAGGGTCGAAATTCGCCGGGCAAGGCGGTACGATTCGGGGTACCGTTTCCTCAACTCGGCCGTAAGCATGTTGGTCAGCTCGATCTGGCTGATCTCTGCCTCGATCTCCTGATCGGACATTGCCGTGTCGATATAATGCTGAAATCTTTCTTTACTCAAGAGAGCGACAAAAAGCTCCTGAGTCAGGTCGGTATAAGCGTTATATTTCCCTTCTTCAACCAGGAAACCGGCCCTTTTCGAGGCACGCACCAGTGGGTGAGAGGATACGATTCGGTGCAGTTCGGTCCAGATCTGGTTGACATCGGAGGTCTTTAGGCTATCGTTCCATTTGCCGACCTTGATCTGCTTGTGTTGGATCGACCTGGGTACACGTTCCTGTGTTTTTACTTGATTCATAGTCAGCCTTTTCAATCCTAGTTGTCGCTCTGATTTATTTTTCGAGCCGCCGCTCACCGCGGACGACTATATGCGGCTAGCGTCTACAGACACTTCGACCCCCAAAAGACGTCGGACGCCATTCGATTGCAATATCGATCTGCGATAATGAGTTTTTACGGTAGAAAGAGTTGGCGAAATCGACTGCCGAGCACAGCTGTCGTTCTAGTTGGCGGCATGTGAGGTAATTGCCTCTCACTACCTACATTTAAGATACTAACAAGAATCGAGTGATTGAGCAACAAGTTTTTACATAGTTGTATATTTTTTATACACCGCCCCTAAACCATGTTGTTGCAGATAGTTACAGCTTCATCTCGTGAAAAGTTGTAAAAAAATAAGCGATTAAACCAGGATTTGCAGTTAAAGTTTTGGAAGCGAACGGCCATTACAGATTTACTTTTGGTGTAGCGATGACAAGTTTATCGAGGTGTGCTCGGACAGTTCTGACGATCGGTCACAGCAAAATGGGTCTTATGTTCTCTTTAAAAACGCCAAATTTCAGCAAGAACGAAGACTGTCCGTCGTCCGAGGAGCTTCTTGATTTTCAAAACGGCAGCCTCGAATCGGGGCCAGGCTCCGAGATCAGACAGCACCTTACGTCCTGCGAATTCTGTTCAGCCGAGGTCGAGTTTTACGCTCACTACCCGCAGGGCCGCGAGGACGAGAACGGCGATTCGGCCGAACCGTCAAAGATCCCTGGTCCGCTCTACGAATTGGCCGAGGCCCTTTTGAAGCACAAGTCTGACTGCTCCTCGCTGGATGTCCTTCTCGAGGAAAACGAAGAATATATCACCGACAACGCCTAACTTAGATAGATATTGTCATTTTGCAATGATTCCCAAAATCACGGTAGTCCCTACTACCCCAAAATGTTGATTGACCCTACGACAGTCGATTTTTCTCCTAATTTCATTTTCGCTCCGAAAGTTAACATAGATTTAACACTCAGTTTAGTCTTTCGTAACATGGGTGCTTCATTCTTTCTTACATAAGAAATAATTTTCAAATCTTTAATTAACAGAGTTGTTAGTGTTCGGCGAAAGCCTTATCTAGCCTCCGTTTTTCTAGATTCAAATCAATATTTCAATGTATGTCAAAGGAGTGAATATGACACGACACTTTCGAAAGATCTCAATATTGCTAATTTTAACGCTGAGTTTGGCGCTGTGCGCGTTCGGGCAATCCGATTCAGGGAGCTCGGCACTTGAAGGTACGATCAAGGATCAAAACGGAGCCGTTGTGCAAGGTGCAACGTTGCTTATCAAAAACAAGGAGATGGGTCTTACACGTACTGTCTCAAGCAATTCGTCCGGCAGGGATTTGCAGAAACGTCAGTCTCCGTTCGTTTGTCAGTCGGAGAGACGACACCGGTTGAGATCACGCTTTCGCCACAGGGAACAGCGGTTTCGATCGATGTCACAGCGGATGCCGACGTTATCGGGGCCGACACGGAATCCACCGGATCGACCATCTCGCCGCGGCTTGTCGCCGATTTGCCAGTTCGTGGACGTAATTTTACCGAGTTTGCACAACTTACACCCGCGGTTGTTCAGGAAGGCGACCGAAACGGGCTGATTATCTCGGGGCAACGATCGATCAACTCAAATGTGTCGGTTGATGGGGCTGACTTTAATGACGCACTCCAGGGTAACCAGCGTGGAGGTAATGAGCAGGTGTTTTTCTTTCCACAGACCGCGATCAGAGAGTTTCAAGTCGTGCGGTCGGGTGCCACAGCTGAGATCGGGCGAACGGGAGCGGGCTTTGTAAATGCGGTCACCAAATCTGGTACGAATGACATTCGCGGAGAGGCTTTTTACTTTAACCGAAACCGTCACTTAACCTCACCCGATGCTTTCGGACAGAAACTCGATAATGCTCAAAATCAATTTGGAGGCTCTATCGGCGGGCCGATAGTGCGCGAACGCGCATTCTTTTTCTTCGGTATTGAGCAAAACTATTTGCGCGTCCCTTTCGTCGTGAAATTTGACACGATACCGGGAGCAACAGTTCCCTCAAGTCTGACAGCCCTTGAGGGTGAGCAGCACGGTACCAATAACCCGACCGCTTTATTCGGCCGGACGGATTTCGTCGTAAATCAAGCGAATACGCTTAATGTTCAATACACCTATACCCACTTTCGCGGCACCAATTTTAGTTTCGAAAATCCGCGACAAAACATTGCTGTCGAGGCCAATTACACCCGCAAAAATTCCAGCAACGGTATCAAGGGTTCGCTCGTATCGGTTATCAGTCCTAAATTTATTAATGAGATCAGAGCACAGTACGGCACGGACAAACGACTCGAGGAACCAAATACGTTCACCGGCCAGGCAGTCATCGCCAACTTTGGAACCTTGGGCGGCGCTCGTGCCCGCCCACGCCGTTTTGAAACGGTCCGTTATCAGGTAACCGATAATGTCAGTTATGACATAGGCAATCACAAGATTCGCTTTGGCGTTGATATAAATATCAATGATCTAATTCAACAACGCGAATCGAACACGGTGCCGCGATTTGATTTCGAGTCCCGCACGCAGCAGGCGGCCAACTCGGTAGACAACTACGTCGCGGGCCGTCCAAGGCGCTTTCGCCAATCGATGCCGTCGTCGAATCCGATCGACCTGATCTATACGGGAACGCAGAAAGAATATGCCTTGTTCATCCAGGACAAATATAAGGTTACGAACGAGTTGTCGTTAAACTTTGGATTGCGGTGGGAAGCCCAGATCAACCCGCAGCCAATACGCCCTAACCCTCTATTTCCGCAAACCGCACTTATCCCAAATGACACAAAACAGTGGCAGCCGCGATTGGGCTTAGCCTATGACGTCGCGGGGAAGGGAAATACCGTAATCAGGCTTTCCGCCGGCCTTTTTGACGCACGCACGCCGGGCAATCTGTTTCAACGTGTATCGACTGACAACGGCCTGAATGTGCAGGAGATCGAAATTGGGGAAGTTACGGCGTGCCGAAATTCAGCGGTTGTCGCTATGGCCGGATGCTTGTTGCGTGGCCCGAACGCCCTAATCACCTTTCCGAACGCGTTTACCTCTCTTTCGGCTGCACTCGCGCCATTTGTTTTGAAGCAGAGGATTTTCGGTTTCGACCCGACATTCAAAAATCCGCGTTCGGTACAAGTTTCCGGGACGCTCGAGCAACGGGTAGGTAAACAGTTGGTATTAACCGCCGGCTACATACACAACTCGACATACAATTTGCAGCGTCGCATCGACCGCAACTTGTTTCCGCCGACAGTTTTGGCCAATGGATATCTGAGCTGGTCTTCAACACGGCCAAACACCACGATCGCGCAGCTCGAAATAAACGAATCAACGGCTCACTCGACCTACGACGCCCTGACCATTTCGCTGAGGCGGCGCTTTGCGAAACACTACCAATTCGAAGCGAACTACACCTTTGCGAACAACCGTGATGACGACTCAAATGAACGCAGCTTTTCGCGTGAGACGACCCTTAACCCGTTAAATTTGAAACTTGAGGCTGGCCCGTCAAAGCAGGACGTCCGCCACAATCTAAATCTCAGCGGCCTGTACGATCTTGGCCACGGATTTACGATCAGCGGGATAATTGTTACCCGGTCTGGATTTCCTTATACAGCCATCGCTGAGGATGGAACGGACACGAATGGCGACCTCAATGACGCGAATGAACGGGTAATTCTGAACGGAGCGATATCCGGACGGTTCAGTCAGCGTCAGCCGTATTTCTTCAACCTCGACGCTCGCCTGTTAAAGGCATTTCATCTGAGCGAAACAAAACGATTTGAGCTGTCGGCTGAGGTCTACAACCTGACTCGAAACACTAACAAGGGGTTTGGTGTGGACGCGATCAAAAATTATTGTACGAGCAGCACTGCACTCGCCAGTGCGTCCAACCCGCTGAACATTACCTGTCCGAGTGGGTTCTTCCCCCTGTCTACCGCGAGTGATCCGACAAGTGCTCCGTCGACGGCTCGTTTCGGCGGCGCCCGTCAGATCCAACTTGGTGCGAGATTCATTTTCTAAACTTGGATAGATCTTGTTCAATCTTGGTCCGGTCCGCGGCGAAATAATTTTTCAAACCGGATCGGACTTTTTAGTTTTTTTATCGACCGATAATTCCACCCAAAATGTTTAAGAAACAAATCACGGCTGCAGCGGTCTTATCTCTATTGTTTGTAATCCATGGACTGGCCCAGCAATGGCGTCCTGTAAGCGGCAGTCGCCAAGCCAATATTAGCGGCATGGCGCTCATCGACCATCAAAAGCAACGAACGACCTTTATCGTTGTACATGACAACAAGAAAAAGGAACAATCGCATGCTGGGATATTGACAGTAGAGGGTGCCGCCGCACCAAAATTAACACCCTTAACATGGCAAGGCGATGACATCCCCGTCGATCTCGAAGCGGTCACATCGATTCCAAATATCCCAGGCCAGTTTATCGCTTTCACCGCCGCCGGGCGCGTTTATCACATCAAACTCGACCTTACTAAAAACACGGTCGCATTAATAAAGTCGTTCGACGTTCCAATGATCCCCAGCGAGGCCGATTTTGAGGGGTTTGCCTTGCAAACCGTAAACAATACATTGATCGCGACCTGGGCCGAGCGAGGATCGACTGCGAAGCCGGCCACGATTTTTTGGAGTAAGTTTGATCTCGCAACTGATACCTTTTCTACGGTTAGGACAGCCGCGTTCCAGGTGCCTTACCCGGCGGCTGACGTTCGCCACATTTCTGACATAAAGATGGATGCTTCTGGTGGTGTTTTTGTGGTTGCCGCCTCCGATCCGGGCAACGACGGCCCATTTTCATCTGCATTCTATTTTGCGGGAGTTTTCGATGTGACAAAAGATCAGCAGATCTCCTTTTCCAAATCAACCGTTCTAACTCGGCTTAATACGTTTGACTACC
>JBBRSH010000082.1:0-21024 GCA_038245555.1 Pyrinomonadales bacterium
AATGTGACGTGCGGACGATGTTGCATTTCAACTCTTTGCGTAGTATCCACGCATCCCGTTTCTGCCCGCGAGCCGGCATCGCCTGCCCGACAAATGGATACGTCTGATGCCGGTCAAGGCCACGTAGTTTAAGGTGTTTGCCATTAAGGTAAAAACCGTCGGGTGTGAATTTGGCTTCACGGAAACCGATTCGGGTTTCGAAATGATCGATCACCTTGCCACCCTCAAAAAGTGTGACGCGAACCGAGTATAGTTTCGGGTTATTTACATCCCATAGATAGATCTTGCCCAGATTGGTAAGAGCTATCGGCGGCAATCCGGGACCCGAATGTTTGATCTCATTTGCGGCGATCACACGATCTCCATCGAGCAACTCGGCCTTCAAATTAATTTCGGCCTGCGTGAAACCGCCCATGTAAACCTGCACGCTCACGCTCCGGTTCGCTTGAAGCGGATCGACCGGTTTAGCAAAGACGTTATGGATAAAGCTCTTATTGACCGCACGCAGGCTCACGTCACGGTAGATGCCGCCGAACGTCAGGTAATCGACCAGATCGCCGAACGGCGGGATGTCCTTTCGCTCAGTCGAGTCGACCTCGACGGCGAGGACATTGTCGCCATTCCAGTCGATGTGATCGGTCAATTCATGTGAAAACGGAGTATACCCGCCGCGATATTCGCCGAGATCTTTACCGTTAATAAATACCTTTGCCGCGGTCATCACGCCGCCAAAATCGACAAAGATACTCTGGCCTTTCAGTTCGGTCGGCAACCGGAAATGACGTCGGTACACCGAGACGAACATGTATTCCTGCTCGTCAAAGCCGCTCATAGGCAGCATTTTATTGGTGTGCGGTATCGTGACTCGGACGAAGCCCTTGTCGTTAAAGCCTGGTTTTGTGGCTTCCGGTGAAGCCTTTTCGCTGTAAAGCCAATTGTTATTGAGTGGGATGATGCGGCGCATCGAGAGGCTTTCGGGCAGCGGTAGCGGTTCTTCTGCGGCAGCTTCGGTAACCGAGTTAGCGATCAGTGACAATCCGGCGGCACCGAGGGCGGTCGTTTTCAGAAAATTTCGGCGGTCCAGTTTTGACTCTTTCATACACTAAATAGTGAGGTGAGGTTATTAGAATAACCAGAAGTTAAGAGCGGTGGACCCGCTCAATTTCAAATTCGCTATTTCGCCTTTGCTTTAGTAAATCCGTGCTGCCCAAGCCAGTCGGCACAGCGGCCCGTCCAGCTTGCGAGGATCGGCATTGTCGGAGCCAGTCCAAAGCCGTGCGGACCTTGCTCGTAAAGATGCAGCTCGAATGGGACCTTGGCTTTGCGCAACGCCTCGACGAACATCAGGCTATTCTCGACCGGCACTCCGGGATCGGCGACCGAATGAGCGATAAATGTCGGAGGCGTTTCTTTGGTGACATTCAGCTCATTCGAATACAGCCTAATGAGTTCAGGCGGCGGATTCTCACCCAACAGATTTAGTTTCGAACCCTGATGGGTAAACTCGCCCATCGTGATGACCGGATAGAGCAGGATCATCAGATCGGGCCGCGAACTGACGCGATCAAATAGGTCATCTGCGTCCGATCTACCGGCATCGAAACGTGTTCCCAGAGTCGATGCCAGATGCCCGCCGGCCGAAAATCCGAGAATTCCTATTCGGCCGGCGTCCAAATTCCATTCCTTTGCCCGAGAACGGACAATTCGCATTGCTCGGGCAGCGTCGAGCAACTGATTTGGCTGGTGGTACTTCATACCAAGCCGATACTTGAGGACGAAGGCGGAAATGCCCAATGAATTCAACCATTTCGCAACATCAGATCCTTCCTTGATCTCCGACAAATGCGAGTATCCACCGCCCGGGAATACGATGATCGTCGCTCCGGTTGCCGTCTCTTTTGGCGCTAAATAGGGAGTGATCGTCGGGATATCGATCGCGTCTCTGCCGACGGCGTTTGGAGCTCCGCTTTCCCAGAGTGAAATTGGGGTTTGCGCGTCAATGATCCCAACTAACAAGAGAGCCATTCCGATAAGAATACTGAGAAATTTCATATGAAGATCTCCACAAATACTAGAGCAAGCATGGATGCTTGCTCTCCGGTCTATCGCGCGATCTGCGCTGCTTGGCGCTGCCGCAGGAGTTGATCGGCGAGAACACCTAATAAAATAACGGCTCCCATGACCGCAAAATTCAACGAGCTCGGGATGCCGAGCAGATTCACCAAATTTTGCAGGACCTGAAGCAATGCGGTACCGATCAGAATGCCAACGATCGACCCTTCGCCCCCACGTAACGAACAGCCTCCCAGCACGGCCGCGGCGATACCGTAGAGCTCATAGAAATTACCGTGCGAAGACGGTGAGACCGAGTTTGTGTAAAATGCGAGCAGCACCCCGGCGACACCGGCCAGCATCCCGCACACTACATAGGCGCTGGCGATGACCACATTTGAATTGATACCGGAGTAGCGGGCCGCTATTTCATTTCGCCCGACTGCAAACAGATAGCGTCCGTACACCGAGCGGTGCAGAACGACCCACATCACGATGCTGATCGCGACTAAAATTATGAACGGCGTCGGGACGCCAAAAAGGCTGCCCGTCGCCAAACTCTGGAGCGTCTCGAACCCCGAAGCCGCACCAAAGCCTTTTGTCTCGTCGCTCGCAATAAAGCGGGCGAGGCCGCGATAGAATAGGAGCCCGCAGAGCGTAACGATGAAGGGCTGAATCTTGACGCGAGTGATCAGGAAACCGTTTACCAGCCCGAGGAAAGTCGTGATACCTACGACCGCAAGAACCGCCACGGCCGCCGGTAAATGCCACTCAACAAGAAAGATGGAGAGCAGAACGCCGAGCAGCGCAAAGACCGAACCCACTGAAAGATCAATGCCGCCGGTTATGATGACGAGGCCCAGACCGATACTGAAAATGCCGTAAATGCCGATCAGACGAGCCAGGTTTTGGAGATTAGCCGCGTCTATAAAAACCGGATTTAAGATCGCCAAAACAACGCACAAAACAACTAGCAGGGCGAATGTTCCTAGTTCCTTTCTCATATAAATTCGTTGCGGAGGCCCGCGCGAAAGCGAGGGCGTAATAATCAAGTTGGACTTTACGCCCGTGCCTACGCGCGGGCTTCTGCACCAGATGACTGTCCGACGGCCAACTGCATGATCTTTTCTTCGCTGGCGTCCGCACGGTCGACGATGCCGGCGATCTTGCCTTCGTGCATGACGGCTATACGGTCGCTCTCGCTCAAGATCTCTTCCATCTCGCTGGAGATCATCATGATCGCGACACCGCTTGCGGCAAGATCGCGCATCAGTTCATAGATCTCAGCCTTGGCTCCGACGTCAATGCCGCGTGTTGGTTCGTCGAAGATCATTAGCTTTGGGTCCAACGACAACCATTTTGCCAATACGACCTTTTGCTGATTGCCGCCGCTGAGGTTTGCAGCTTTGGTTTCGGGAGACGGCGCCTTTACATTAAGCTTTTTGCACATCTCGGCGGCCGTTTTGCTCTCGCGACTCTTGCTGACCAGGCCGTTGGACGAATATCTCTTGAGTGCCGGAAGGGTTATGTTTTCGCGAATCGGAATTTCCACTATCAGGCCAGCAGTGCGCCGATCCTCGGGGACAAGATAGATACCATTTTTGATCGCGTCTCGTGCCGTCCGGATATCGACGAGCTGGCCGTCGAGAGAAATGCGCGCAGAAACCGGCGTGTCGACGCCGAAGATAGCCTGGGCCGCTTCCGAGCGTCCGGCACCCACGAGGCCCGCAAATCCCAAGATCTCACCTTTTCGAACATCGAACGAGATCGATGACGAGGGATATCGACGAGTTCGGAGATCGATGATCTCGGCAAATGTTTCCTTGGTGTCGGACGATGGGGGTTTTTGAAAACGCTCCAGATCGCGGCCGACCATTAATTTGACAATGCCGTCGTGGTTTATTTCATCATGGTCCAGTGTACCGGCGTTCTTGCCGTCACGCAGGACGATAACGCGGTCGGCGATCTGTTTGATCTCACCCAACCGGTGAGAAATATAAATAACGCTTACGCCCTGCGAGCGAAGGTCCTTGATAACCTCAAGCAGGCGATCGGTCTCGGTCAACGTGAGGCTCGATGTAGGCTCGTCCATTATCACGATGCGAGCATTTAACGACAACGCTTTTGCGATCTCGACCATCTGCTGCTGTGCGATCGAAAGTTCGCGGAGAGGCCGCCGGCCCGGTAAGTCGAGGCCGAGGCGTTTTAGATAGATCTCAGTATCAGAGTTTAATTTTTTGCGGTCGATCAGAACGCCTAATTGTCGGGGCTCGCGGCCGAGAAAGACATTTTCCGCGACCGTGAGGTTGTCGAGAACGTTCAATTCCTGATGGACAAAGCCAATGCCATTCGACGCCGCATCGGAAACGGAACGGATATGTGTTTCATTTCCGTCTACAAATATGGCTCCATCCTCCGGTAAATAGACGCCGCCGAGAATTTTCATCAGCGTAGATTTGCCCGCCCCGTTCTCGCCCGCCAAAGCGACTACTTCGCCTGGAAACACCGTCAGATCAACGTGGTCCAAGGCAATGACGCCCGGAAAGCGTTTACTGATCTGCCGCATTTCGAGGAGCGGTTCCATAAGAATTAATTAATTGCCCACGAAAGACACTAAAAACGAACCCTTATTTCGTGCCTTTCGTGTCTTTCGTGGGCACTGTTTTAGCTGCGGCCGCGGAGGCCGTTGATCTTTTTGATAAATTCTTCCACACCATCCTTCTTAATGACCAAGGTCGGAACATTTATCTGTTTGTTGGCGGGAATCACTGATCTATCGCCTTTAAGGATCTGCGCCATCAGCTTTACGGACTGGTAGCCAAACTCAAACGGCTGCTGAACGACTGTCGCAAAGATCGCTCCTTCTTTGACGCCGGCAAGGGTCTCGTCTTCCTCGTCAAAACAGATGATCTTGACCTTGTCGACCTTGTTTGCGTCTTTGAGAGCGTTAAGGATAGCGGGACCATTGTAACTCCAGAGTCCGACCAGAGCAGCGACATCCGGATATTTGACCAGCGTGTCGGCGGCATTCGTTTTGGCACGTGCCCGGTCCGTATCGTCCGTGCGAAGGTCGATGATCTCAACCTTCGAACCAGTAAGGGCCTCTTTTAGGCCTTGATACCGTTCCTTGGCGTTGCGGGCGTCGCTTTTGCCGACAAATACCATGATCTTGCCGCCGTTGGGAAGTGCTTCCTTTACAAGCTCGCCCGCCTGTCGCCCCGCAGCGACGTTGTCCGTGCCGATATACAGCGAACGATCGCTGCTCGGTGCATCGGAATCCTGCGTGATCACAAGCGCCTTTTTGGCGGTGTCATTGATGAGCTGTGTCTGATTATCGGGATCAACCGGACTCATGGCGATTCCGCTGATACCCGTAGAAACCAGATCGTCCATGATCCGTTTTTGTTCGTCGGCCGCACCACTGCCCGGCATCTTGAATTCAACCGTGACATCAGTTAACTCAGCATCGGCTTTTTCGACACCCTTCCGTGCAATAGTCCAATAATCAGAAGCATTGTTTGTCACAAAGGCGAGCTTAGTTTCCTTACCAGCAGCTGCCGCCGCATTTCCGTTTGTCGGCGCCGTTCCCTGCTTGCAGGAACCGGTGATCAAAACAGTCAGCAAAAATGCTGATAAAAAAAGGTACCGATTGAACATATAATTTTCTCCAAAAAAACCTAAAGATAAAAGGATTCGGACCTGTGGTTAACCGCTTTCCCGATTACGCCAGCATCGACTCAAAATCTATCGCACCGTTGCGAATTTCTCTAAAACTGCTAGGATCCGATACAAAAAATATACCCGTATTTCATACCTTCAGCAAATTCTAATTACGGTTCAGAACCATCTTCTACTGGGATCTCAGACGGAGATGACCGAATGTTGTGCAACCAGGCGTGGATTCGTGAAAAATGTAAGGAGCGTATCCGCTCTTTGCTCTAAACCTCTCAGCTAGCAACTCTACGGTGTCTCGTCGATCTTTCTTCGCAAGGATCAGGACAGTTCCGCCGCTGCCGCCGCCCGTTATTCGCGCACCGAATAAACCCCGATCCCGAAAAGTCCGTGCCAGTTCAACTATTCGATCTGTTCTAACCTCTGTCAGGCCGCAAGCCTTATAGCTTGTGTGTGAGCTATACATCAGTTCCCCGAGCCGGTCCAGCGATTCCACGTTAGAGGTATCGTCAAGGAGTTCTGAAAACGCCTGGACACGCGAACTTTCATAGATCGCGTGTTCGGTCGGAGCTCGAACGGCATATTCCCTTGCCGGTTTGATCGATGTGACCGCGTCGGTTGTCCCGACGTATTTCTTGAGGAATTCTCGCCCGCTGATCGAATCCGGTAGCGACGCTGAAAATTCATTTTCGAATTCCTCTGGTGAAACGTTGGCCAAATATCCGTTCCATCTGTCGTCGTGGATCGATACAAGCCCGTCCTTAATTTTGGTGGCAGTCATGCCCGCAAGCCCGGCAATTATCCGATAACCCATGAACGACCCGATCCGCACCGACGAATAGTCCGAACCAGCGACCGAATGGCGAACACCGGAATCAACCCCCCAAAATTCTATCTCGTCCGGGATCGCGACCGGATCGCGAATATCGGCTGGCTGGCAAACCATTGATATTAAAGAGTTTTTGACGCCGCAAGTGACGGCCACCTGATCCATCAAGCCGCAGGCAGCTCCGACGATCTGGTTTTCAACCCTTTGACACAACATCGCAAGCTGCACTGGTTCGATCCGGATACCATATGCTTCGCAAACGGCTTTCATCACCGCTACCTCGAGTGCCGCCGAGGAGCTTACGCCCTTTCCGACCGGGACAAGGGACGAGATCAGTATATTGGCACCCGTCGGGAATTTGGCACCGAGTTCACGATGTAATACATAAAATACTCCGGCGACATAGCTCGCCCATCGATTTGCCCGATCGCTTACAAAAAACTCACGCATCGCCTCGTATTCACGTGGTTCACCATCCCTTTCGAGGTCATCGATATCCATTTCAAACTTCGACGATCGATTCGAATCCGAATGCAAACTAACTATCCGTATTCGTCGGTTCCGGGTCAGTTGGATCGCGGCCAGCGTCGCCTCGGCGATCGGCATTGGCATAACCAGCGATCCGGAATAATCGGCAATACCGCCCATGACATCCAGGCGTCCGGGGGCCCGGGTAACAATAATGTCAGAGCCAGCGTCAAAAAGATCGCGGACCTGGGTTCGCGAGCCATTTATCAGGTCGACAAAGCTTGTAACGTCGGCCAAGCCGAGCGAATCTCCCTCGATTATCTTGTACACGGTGAAAGTAGGGATCTCATGAAATAAGGCCGCGGCTTCTCAGCGACTTCTGAAGCACAGGTTCTATCTGTCCTTTTAGTTGTAAGTTTGCATACCCGACCCACGTAACGTCGGCCGCAACTGACAACGGTGCGGTCAGCGGTCCGCCTTTCTCATCGGTCACGGCAACGCCCATCTCCCGGGCGATCATTTCGGTGCAGAGATCGTACGGATGGCAACAGATGCTCATGTCCATTCCTCGCCGCTTTATTTCAGAAGACATCAGCGGCCGGAGGTCGGCATTAAAACGGTCGTGCCCCGCCATTAGTTCGAAAAGCTGGCCGCCGGTCGAAATGTACTGGTCCTCGAAACACTGGGCCTTTCCCATTTTTGGCAAGCCTAAAGCCCCGCGAACGACCTCTTCGTCGATCTCAGCGAGAATGTCCCGTACGCCGGGAAAAAAGCGTGAGATCATAGCAAATCCCTGTTCTATTGAAGGAGCCGCCGACGGGTGCAGGTTCAGATCCCAAGTCTCGCCCGTCAGCCGATCATATCTTTCCGCAACCGCTCCGCATCCTTGAAACGCCCAGACACTGTCGGAAAGATGCTGTTTCACGAGCGGAATTTCGGTTTGAATGGCGAATGCGATGTCGGTCAAATTCGTATCGTCGCCGCGGTTTGGCGCGACTCCGGTCAATATCCACGCACTGCGTTTTTGATACATCAGACCGCGCGTCCCGTCGATCGGATCGACAATGATCCGCCATGCAGCATCGGATTCTCGTGCGGTTCGAGGAAGAACGACTTTTCCTTCTTCTAAACCTTCGGCGATAAGAACGATCGGCACATTTGATGCGATCTCACGCTCGAAAAAATCGATCAGGATCTCTTCGCTGACGCGATCGACTGCAAATATCGTATCGCCTTCGCCGTCGGCGACGATCGATGAAAGCTGTTCGGATGAACTGCTTTCGCAAGCGGCAACTACGGCCGCACGGATCGTTTCGTGAAGCCGTTTTGTGGGGGCGAAGAGGGATTTGATATCGTTCAAGCTTTCGCCTCCTGCTTGTAATGAATGTCCGACATCGACTGCAATTCGGCGGCCTTTTCTTCAGGCGAGGTATCGCTCAAAAAGTTGCCGCCGCCAATCTCCGGCCCCGCTAAATATTTCAATAAATTGGGTTTACGCAGCGGCGGGTGAAACTCGATGTGAAAATGAAAGGATTTGTAGTCTCCTCCGTCAGTCGGCGCCTGATGTAACACCATCACGTATGGGAACGGCATTCGCCATAGGTTATCGAGTTTCACGAGCACCGTCTTTAAGACTGACGCAAGATCGACGATCTCTGTATCCGTCATTGCCGAGATATGTGGATACGTCGTCTTTGGAGCAACAAAGACCTCATATGCGTAGCGGGCAAAATAGGGTAGAAACGCGATCGCCGATCCATTTTCAGCAATGATGCGTCGCCCGTCGGCCTGCTCAGCTTTTATGACTTCCTGAAATAACACATTGCCCGTCGTAGCAAGGTGTTTCCCGCAGGCGTTTGCTTCGTTTGCGATGGTCTTAAATACAAAATTGTTAGCGTAGATCTGGCAATGCGGATGCGGATTTGAAACCCCGACCGCCTCGCCTTTATTTTCGAAGATCAAAACGTGTTCAATTTCGGGACGGGAACCGAGATCAATATATTGCTCCTGCCAGGCTCTCATTAGATGGGCAATTTGAGCAACCGAGAGTTCAGTCAAAGTTAGATCATGGTGCGGGCTGTAACACACAACCCGAGAGATACCACGGGCAGGACGGGCCTTATAGATATACGATACGGGTTCGACACTGTCGGGAGCCATAATGTCGACGCTTGGGTGATCGTTGTCAAAAACGAAGATCCGTTCGTATTGTGGATTGACCTTTCCGCTGACACGTAAATTTCCCGGACACAGGTAACAGTCTTCGACGTACTCGGGCAGCACTTTTTCAGCGACATCGAGCGTCTCTCCGCTCCACGGGCGATCCTGCCGATGAGCGGCGATCACGACCCACTCCTCACGCAATGGATGCCAGCGTTCTTCCCAAGTCATAAAACGTCAAAACAAAAGATTTATTTGCCGAATTCAATTGAAACTTTATCCTAATGGCGTGTTTCCGGCAATCCGGTTAATCGGTTAAATGAATCTTTAAAACAGCAGCCTCATGTGCTATGTTTTACTCATTTGATTTAACCAATTCGTGGCCGACGGTGGCTGTGTGTCCACTAGAAATAACGCTCTGGCCCCGAATCGCCTGCGGTCAGCCGGCATTAAAGCAAGTTTGTGATTTCTTCAAGTATATGAAAAGAAATACCTTATTATTGCGTCAGGGTTCGTGTGCTCTATGTCTCGCCGTAATTCTGGGATTCGCAATGACCGGATCAGCAAAGCCTAAAATAACCCATAAACCGTTTGGCAAGACCGCTGATGGAAAAGCTGTTGAGATCTACACGCTGACGAATAGCAAACGTGCGGAAGTAAAGATCATTACGTATGGAGGAACTGTCGTCTCGCTAAAAGTTCCCGACAGAAACGGCAAGTTCGGCGATGTGGTGCTGGGTTTTGATTCGGTTGCGGATTACGAGAAGAACACTGCGTACATTGGGGCACTGATCGGCCGCTACGGAAACCGAATAGCAAAGGGCGGTTTTACCCTGAATGGGAAAGAATATATTCTCGCGGTAAACAACGGCGAAAATCACCTGCACGGCGGTCCGAAAGGATATGACAAAGTCGTCTGGACAGCCCGGCCGTCGACAGACGCAAGCGGGGCAAATCTTGAGCTTACATATCTTAGCCGCGACGGAGAGGAAGGTTATCCCGGCAATCTGAACATTAAGGTGGTTTACTCGCTGACCGAGAAGAATGAGTTGAAGATCGTTTACTCAGCTACGACGGATAAAGACACGGTCGTCAACTTAACGCACCACTCTTATTTTAATCTCGAAGGCGCTGGTAAAGGAGATATTCTTGGCCACAAGCTGACATTAAACGCGAACAAATTTACGCCAACTGACAGCGGCTCGATCCCGACCGGAGAGTTGAGAGCGGTCAAGGGCACGCCGTTCGATTTCACAAGATCGACTGCGATCGGTGCGCGGATAAATCAGGACGACCAGCAGCTTAAATTCGGCAAGGGTTACGATCACAACTTCGTACTCAATAGAACCGGCAAAGGACTGTCGCTTGCGGCGACGGTTTATGAACCGAAATCGGGCCGTGTTATGCAAGTCTTGACCACCGAGCCCGGACTCCAGTTTTATTCGGGCAATTTTCTCGATGGCTCGGTCCCGGGCAAAAGCGGTCAGAGCTATCAAAAAAATACGGGTTTCTGCCTCGAATCACAGCACTATCCCGATTCGCCAAATCAACCGAAGTTCCCTTCGACGACATTGAAGAAAGGTCAAAGATATTCGACCACCACGATCTATAGATTTTCAGCCAGATAAATAGGTAAATGAAAGTATCTTCAATTATTTGTGTCGCCCTGTGTCTGATCGCGATTTTTGGATCGATGGTTTTTGCACAGAACAGCGTCACAAAACTACCGGATTGGGTGAAAAAAGTCGGAGCGAGGACCGAACCCAAAAAGCAAAAGGTCTTTTCGACTAATTCCTTCGGTGCAAAAGCAGACGGTCAGACAAATTCGACCCGGTCAATTCAGAAAGCGATCGATGCGTGCTCATCGAATGGCGGCGGAATCGTTACTTTTGAAAGAGGCGAATACGTAACAGGATCTGTTTTTCTTAAGAGCAACGTGCACCTCCGACTCGATGTTGGTGTGACACTCCTGGGCAGTCAGGATGACAACGATTATCCGCGCATGCCGACACGGATCTCAGGTATTGAAATGACTTGGCCGGCTGGCTTGATCAACATCAATGACGCGAAAAACGTCAAAATTTCCGGCGGCGGCACGATCGACGGCCGCGGGCAGAAATGGTGGGACAAATACTGGGCCTTGCGAAAGGAGTATGAGCCAAAGGGGTTGCGTTGGGCTTCGGATTACGACGCCGAACGCGTCCGGATGATGGTTATCTGGAAGTCGTCAGACGTAAAGATCGAAAACCTAAATTTGAGACGTTCTGGTTTTTGGACAGTTCAGATCGTCTATTCGGATCATGTGTCGGTCGATAAGGTAAAGATCAGCGATAACACCGGCCCGAGCACCGATGGAGTCGACATCGATTCTTCCGCCTACGTACTAGTTCAAAATTGCGATATCGATAACAATGACGACGATATTTGCCTAAAGGCGGGACGCGACTTTGACGGTCTGCGAGTAAATCGACCGACCGAATATGTGGTCATCAAAAACAACATGATCCGTCGAGGCGGCGGCGTTATCTCGTTTGGGAGCGAAACGTCGGGCGGTATACGCCATGTCGTTGCGCTGGATAATACCGGAATTGGAACCAAGGAAGGCGTAAGATTCAAATCCGCAAAAACCCGCGGCGGTTTTGTCGAAGATATTTTGGTACGGGGGCTGAAAATGGAGAATGTGCCGCTGCCATTCACGTTCACGCTAAATTGGAACCCTGCTTTCAGTTACGCAACGATCCCGGCGGGAATGAAGGATTATCCATCATATTGGACAGTGATGAATACGCCCGTATTGCCGGCTGAACGAGGTTACTGCGCATTCCGAAACATAAGAATTGAAAATGTCGAGATCACGGGAGCGACGCGGATATTTTCCGCCAGCGGATTGCCCGAAAAGCCGATCGCTAATGTGAGCTTTTCGAACATAACCGCTCAAGGTGGCGATCCGGGCTCTATTGAGTACGCGACTGATTGGACAATGACCAACGTGAAACTAATAACGCCAAAAGGTGCGGTTCCAGCAATTACCAACAGTAAAAATGTAGCCGTGGCGAGTGTGACTGCAAAGTAAGGTCAAAAGAATAATGAAGACGACGATTTTCACGATTTTTGTATTGTGTTTCGCACTGACAGCGACCGTATCTTCTCAAAACGGTACCGCATCGCTCACGCTTCCGGCTAATAAGCTTTCGGCCGCGTACGGAAAACAGGAGCTTGCTCTTTCCGGATTTTTTTACGAGACGGCACAAGGGCGGACTTATCTGTCACGCGAATTTCTGGCAAAAGTGAAAAAGGGCAATCAAGGAACGGCCGGGACGATGCCGGACGGACGATCGATCATAGTGACCGCCGATTCGGACGGATCGGACTTTAATATCTCACTAACGGCCGATCCTTCCGATGGAGTAACAAAATGGGGCTTGTCCATCGACTCAGCGGCCGAGGAATACTACACCGGCCTAATGGAACGCACCATTGACGGACCGCAGCAGGCTTCGTGGGCTCCCGGTATTATGGAAGCGATGAACCTGCGCGGGCAAAAAGTGGACATGATCGTAAAGCCGACGACATCGATCTACGCACCGTTTTATTTTTCTTCACGCGGTTACGGCGTTTTTGTTAAAGGCGACTGGCCGGGGGTTTTCGATCTTGCGGCGAGCGATCCGGGCAAGGTAAAGATCGAATTCGAAGGGCCGAAATTTGAGCTGAAGATCTACACGGCGAAAAACCCGTCGGAAATCATTGCTGCACATTCAAAGGACGCCGGGTTGCCGATCCTTCCGCCAAAATGGATGTTTACTCCGTGGCGTTGGCGTGACGAGCACACTCAGCGAACAACCTATTACGACGGGACACCCGTCGCCGGCCCGTTCAATTCCGAAATAATGGAAGACGTCCTGATGATGCGGGCCTATGGCATTGAAAATGGCGTTTACTGGATCGATCGGCCTTGGGGTCCCGGGAAAATGGGTTACGACGACTTTGACATCGACGAAAAGCGTCTGCCGAATTTCGACGCGATGGTCAAATATCTTGATGCTCATGATCAAAAGACCGTTCTGTGGATAGCCCCTTTTTTCCAGGGCAAGATGTCCGACGAAGCAACTGCGAAAAAATACACGCTTGCCGGCCAGATCCGGCCCTCGAGCGGCAACAACTTTCCGATGGTCGATCTTAGCAACCCGGACGCGAAAACATATTGGCAGGAGGGAATCGCAAAACTGCTGAAACGAGGCGTTGCTGGATTCAAGCTCGATCGCGGTGAGGAAAACATACCTGATGACGGGCCTTTCAAAATATTTGACGGACGCTCGATCCGCGAAAATCGCAATGCGTACATGAAGATGTACGTAAAGGCCGTTTACGACGTCGCCAAGAAATATCGCGGCGACGACTTTTTCGCGATGCCGCGAGGGGCGTACACCGGAACGGCGCAATACGGTGTAAATTGGGGCGGTGATATCGGCGGTACTCAAGAGGGGCTGCGAGCGTCGATCATCGCCGTTCAGCGTTCGGCGGTGATGGGCTATTCAAATTGGGGCTCGGACACGTGCGGCTACACGTCGCAATTGATGGAGCAAGAAACGTGTGGACGCTGGCTCGCGTTCAGCGCATTTACGCCGATCATGGAAGTTGGCCCAACGAAAAATGTTGCGTTTTGGAACGCGCCTCGCGAGCCCAAATACGACACAACATTGATCGCGATCTGGCGGCTCTATTCACGGCTTCATCAGCGAATGATCGATTACGCATACAAACAGGCCCAGGCAGCAAACAAGACGGGAATGCCGATAGTCCGCCCGCTGTTCATGGTCGACCCAACATCAGAAGCCGCGTGGAAAAACTGGTGGACCTATCTCTATGGCAGTGACGTTTTGGTTTCGCCGATCTGGGAGAAAAATAAGCGAGACCAAACCGTTTATCTCCCATCGGGTCAAAAGTGGAAGGACGCGTGGAACGGCACGGAATACCAGGGCGGCCAGACAATAACGGTCAAAGCCGAGCTTCATCAAATACCGATCTTCATTCGAGTTGGTTCCAGGATCGAACTTGGCGATCTCAATAAAGAATGGTCTGAATCATGGGAGATCGTACAAAGGCGCCCCGATCTGAAGAGCCTTGAGCTGGAAGTAAACAAATGGTTCTCCCAGGAGAAGCGGCCCAACTGACAATATGAGATTTGTTTCTATCCTAATGGCCCTTCCGATCCTCGCTATCTCATTGGGCATTTTGCCATCACGCGCAACGATCGCCGAAAGCCTATCGGCGCCGGACAAAAAGCTGGTTTTCGACGTTACCGACTACGGTGCCAAGGGCGATGGCAAAAAGGTGGATTCGGACGCGGTTAATAAAGCCATCGACGCCGCTTCGGCTAAGGGCGGGGGAACGGTGTACTTCCCTGCGGGAACGTATCTTTGTTTTTCGATGCGGTTAAAAAGCAACATCACTATCTTTCTCGAAAACGGGTCAACCATCCTCGCGGCCGATCCGGCGGACGGAAAGGGAAAGTATGATCTGCCGGAACCAAATGAGTTTGACGCGTATCAGGATTTCGGTCATTCGCATTGGAAAAATAGCCTTTTTTGGGGAATTGGTGTCGATAGCGTAGCCATCATCGGACAAGGCAAGATCGATGGCAAGGGACTCTCGCGTCGAAGCCCCGGCCCACGCCGGCCCAGGACCGCCGGAGAAACACCGGCAAGCATGGCAGCCAATCCGTCGCCACTTGGCGAAACATCGGCTCAGAGCGAAATGAACGGCCTTGGCACAAAGGCGATCGCGCTTAAACTCTCCCGGAATATTACACTCAAAGATTTTACGATCTTCCAGGGCGGGCACTTCGCCCTGCTCGCGACGGGAGTGGACAATTTGACGATCGATAACTTGAAGGTAGATACGAACCGTGACGGGTTCGACATCGATGCCTGCCGGAACGTCCGGATCTCAAATTCAACGGTAAACTCGCCGAACGACGACGCTATCGTCCTGAAAAGTTCATACGCGCTCGGTTTTAACCGGGCGACCGAAAACGTCACGATAACTAATTCGCAGGTTTCGGGCTTCGATCTCGGGACGATGCTGGACGGGACCTACAAAACGACACAGGAATTTGCTCCCGACAAAGATCGGCCGACAGGAAGGCTAAAGCTCGGCACTGAGTCGAACGGCGGATTCAAAAACATCACGATCTCAAACATCACGTTCGTTCATTGCCGCGGGTTGGCGCTAGAGACCGTCGACGGCGGCAACATCGAGGATATCTCGATAACAAATTTGACAATGCGAGACATTACGACTGCACCTATCTTTATCCGCCTGGGAGCGCGGCAGCGTGCTCCGGACGGAGCCCCGATCGCGGCGATCAGACGCGTGATCATTAGTAACGTCATCGCCTCGGGTGTCGAGTCAAAGTACGCAGCTATAATCGCCGGATTGAATGGACATGATATTGAAGACGTCAGGCTCAGCAACATCCGGATCCATTACAACGGCGGCGGGTCTAAGGCGGACGCGGCAAGAGAGATCCCTGAGGGAGAAAAAAGCTATCCGGAACCGAGCATGTTTGGGGTCACGTCGGCCTACGGTTTTTTCGTTCGCCATGTAAATGGGATCGTGTTCGATAGTGTCAATGTTTCATTCGAGAGATCGGAGGACAGGCCAGCCTTTGTCTTTGATGATGTTAAAAACATCGATCTTTACCAAACAAATGGACAAATTTTGACTGGAAACAAACTGTTTTCTCTCAAAAATGTGACGAATTTCAGGTCGTTTCATAATAGAACGGGTGAAGACATGCAGATGGAGCGAGTAGAGCAGCGTCAGTGGTAACTAAATCATGACAGTTTTACGTTGGGGATTGATCGGCGCAGGTGATATCGCGAGGAAGAGGATCGCCCCGGCCCTCCGCGATCTGCCCAACTGCGAGCTTGCCGCGGTCAGCCGGTCAAGAGCCGACCTCGCCGAAGATTTCGCAAGAGAGTTCGGCGCCGAAAAGTGGTTTTCTGACTGGCTCGAAATGGTCGCGGATCCAGGCATCGATGCGGTTTATATCGCGACGCCGGTCCATGTTCACGCGGATCAGACGATCGCTGCAGCTATGGCCGGAAAACATGTGCTTTGCGAAAAGCCAATGGCCCTGACGATCAACGAGTGCGACGAGATGATCGAGGCTTGCCGCAACAATTCCGTCAAACTTGGGCTGGCATATTACCGCCGTTTCTACCCAGTGATCGAGCGGGCAAAGCAGATCCTAGCGAGCGGTGAGATCGGCAGGGTTGCGGTCGCTCAGATCAATGCGTTTGAATATTTTGATCCGCCGGCCGATGAACCGCGCCGGTGGCTGCTCGATCAGGCAAAAAGCGGGGGAGGGCCGATGATGGATTTCGGCTGTCATCGGATCGAGGTCCTGACAAATCTCTTTGGGCCGGTTGGGAGAATAACGGCTCTTGAATCAAACACAGTGTTCGGACGCGGTGTCGAGGACACGGCCGTTGCTTCGTTCCAGTTTGAGGCCGGCCCACTGGCTTCGGTAACGGTGACGCATGCCTCCATTGAACCAAAGGATACGCTCGACATTTACGGGACAAAAGGTTCGATCCACATTGCGGCTCTCAATCGCGGCGATATAACGATCAAAACTGGCGAGACCGAGCGCGGCGAGTCTCATCCTCCTCACGCGAACGTCCATCAGCCGCTGATCAGCGATTTTGCGAACGCGGTACTACAAGGAGCTGAGCCACTTGTCGATGGAAAAGTTGGCCGTGATGTATCGAGGGTGATAGAGGAGATTTATCATCGAACCCGGAAGCCTTTGACCGATACGTTATGAAACCTCAGACGATAATAAGCAGACAGGCGACATCGTTCCCGTAGGTACAAGGACCGCGAACGGCTCGGTTCCGGTTCGGGCCCTGCGACTGGAGCTGAATGAAAATGCGAAGTGAAATCTTAACGCGTCTTTGTTCTTCTTTGCGGCTTTGCGGCTCTGCGGGAACTTTTCCCCCGCAAAGACGCAAAGACGCAAAGAGACATAGGATTTTTGCAGCCGTCATCTTCTTTTGTGCCGCATCTGCTTTTTCTCAGGATACGGGCGTTGCTCAGCAAGCGGTTTCCGATTCGCCGATCGACCTATCGAAATATGAACTTCGCAGCGTTTATTCGAATGATTTTAGTAAGCCGCAGAAGATCGCTTTTGAAAAGGACCTTATCGTAAAAAATCCCGATGGCACTTGGAAACGCATAACAACGCCTGACGAAAAGGCGGAATGGATCGCCGAAGGCCTCGGCGGTGTCGAGGTGCGTGACGGCAAACTGCGGGCGTCGCCGTTGCCGTTTGATAAGGGCGGTAAACAGACCCAGCAGAAAGACCGGTCGCATCTGGTCATCTGGAACAAGCACGTTTTCCCGGCAGATTTTCTGGCTGAGTTCGACATGAGCCCGAACGGCTCGACCAACGGGCTGACAATAGTTTTTATCTGCGGAACCGGTAATAACGGCGAAGACCTTTTCGATCTATCGTTGCCGCCGCGACAGGCCGATTACAAGACCTATCACAGCGGCTCGATAGCCAATTACTCAGACTCGTACTGGAGCCGCAATACTGAGGTCGAGAGCGTCACTAACCGGATGCGAAAGAATCCAGGATTTGCACTCATCGCCGAAGGCAAAAGCCTGACGACCGGTCCGACCGATGTCACGCATCACGTTCGCATTCTCAAGATCGGCGGCCATATCGAAACCGAGATCAACGGCAAGGTCATCTTCAAATGGGACGACCCGGAAAAACCGCTTGGTGCCGGTCGTATCGGGTTTCGGTCAATGGAAGGCGTTACGCTCATCACGTACGACAATTTTAAGGTTTATAGGGTTACCGCCAAATAATTCACATGAAGATCAAATACCCCGGATTTGTTTTGACCGCTCTCTTGCTGGTAATAGGTTCCGTGGGCATTGGACAGGCGAGAAAACCACCGTCTTTGGCCATTGGACACGGACAGGCGAGAAAAACAACGTCGTTTGATGCTGATTGGCGATTCATAAAAGGTGACGCTCAAAATGCCGAAACGACCGCGTTTGATGACTCGCCATGGCGAAAGCTTGATGTGCCGCACGACTGGAGCATCGAGGGACCGTTTGATGCTAAGAATCCGTCGAGCGGTGCGGGCGGTTTCCTGCCGTCCGGTGTCGCCTGGTATCGAAAGCATTTTTCGGTCCCAGCGGCTGATAGCGGCGGTCGTGTATTTATTGAATTCGACGGCGTGATGGGCATCAGTGATGTTTGGATAAACGGCGTTCATCTGGGCCAGCGGCCGTCCGGGTACATTAGCTTTGGGTACGATCTGACGGACAATATTGTCTTTGGTAAAGACAATGTCATCGCTGTGAAGGCTGGTACGACGCAGCAGCCCGCCTCGCGTTGGTACACGGGAGCGGGAATCTATCGTCATGTGCGGCTTATCGAAAGCGGCCGCGTGCACATCCGAAATAACGCGACTTTTGTGACGACTCCGAAGGTAAACAATTCGGAGGCAACGGTTATGATCACAACCGAGATAAAGAACGACGGCGGCGAAACCACCTATGCAGCGATCAAATTCAGGCTTCTGGATCCCGCTGGAAAAGTTCTCGGAACAGCCACAACCGCCGCGTCAAACATTGCTCCGGGCGCGTCTGAAACTCGGGTGGTACCGTTTCCGGTCAAGAATCCGAGACTTTGGAATCTCGATTCGCCCTCGATTTACCATGCAGAGGTCACTGCTCTCACTAATGACAAAGCAACCGACGCAGAAACTGCTGCTTTCGGCATTCGCGAATTTCATTTCGATCCGGACACTGGATTTTGGCTAAACGGCAAGAATTTCAAGATCAAAGGTGCTTGCTTACATGTCGATGGTAGTGCGTTTGGGGCGGCGGTGCCGCTTGCGGTTTGGGAGCGGCGTTTAAATGAGCTGCGAAAGCTCGGCGTTAACGCGATACGCACGGCGCATAATCCGCCGGCGCCGGAGTTTCTCGATCTGGCGGACCGGATGGGCTTTCTGGTGATGGACGAGATGTTTGATCAGTGGACGGTGGCTAAGAATCCGTTCGACTATCATCTATATTTTGATGAATGGTCGATCCGCGATCTGAAGGATACGGTCCGCCGCGACCGCAATCATCCGAGCATCATCTTGTGGAGTGCAGGCAACGAAATTCACGATACGCCACAGCCTGAGATCGCGATCCCTATCCTGAAGGGTCTGGTCGCGGCATTTCACGAGGTTGACCCAACACGGCCCGTGACGCAGGCTCTCTTCCGGCCGAATGTTAGTCACGACTACGACAACGGCCTCGCCGATCTGCTCGATGTCGTTGGGCAGAACTATCGAGAAAAAGAGATCCTTGCCGCTCATAAACAAAAACCGACTCGCAAGATCGTCGGCACCGAAAACACAAACGATCTCAACCAATGGGTGGCGATGCGTGACAATCCGGAATATTCCGGCCAGTTTATCTGGGTCGGCGTCGACTATCTGGGCGAGTCCGCCGCTTGGCCAAATTATGCATACGGCAAAGGCCTGCTCGACCGTCTTGCGATGCCGCGACCGGTTGGGTACCAGCGTCAAAGCTGGTGGTCTGATAAGCCAATGGTCTACATCGCCCGCCGGGTCGCTCCGGCACAGGCCTCACCGACCGACCCCGGTTACGAAGTTGCCGAACAGAAACGGACACAGACGCTTTTTGGTGATTGGACGCCGCGAAACCTCGATAAGCACGAGGAAAACGTCGAGATATACAGCAACTGCGAAGAGGTCGAGCTTTTTCTTAACGGAAAATCGCTTGGTTCCAAGCCCAAACCAGCCGACGATCGACCACGAAACTGGAAGGTCAGCTTTGAAGCCGGAACGATCAAGGCGATCGGCAGAAACGGCGGCAAACAAGTAGCTGAATTCGAACTGAAGACCGCCGGAAAGCCTGCAAAGGTCGTCCTTTCCGCGGACAAGACAAAGGTCGCAAACGATTGGAATGACGTTGTTTTTGTGACCGCGACCGTGGTAGATGCAAATGGCGTCGTTGTCCCTAACGCTAGTGATCTGATCGAATTCAATGTGTCCGGACCGGGCGTGATCGCGGCGGTCGATAGTGCTGACAACGCAGACCATGATCCGTTTCAAGCTACGAAGCGCAAAGCATTTCAGGGCCTATGCGATGCGCTTATTAAGGCAAATGGAAAATCGGGTACGATCACCATATCTGCCAAATCCGGCGTGCTTGTCAGCAATAAACTAACTATAGCGGCCTCATCAGGACGATAACAACATTAAAGGGGAATAGTCATGGCACGATTCACAGTTTTTCTCGCAATTACAATTGCCTTCTTCGCCGCCTTAGCGGTTGACGCCCAGATCGGCAGGCGCTTTCCGTCGGAACGCAAGGTTGTCAAAGATCCCGTAACGGGAACGATGCTTACTTTTCTTACCAGCAAACCTGCGGGCGATTCGAAGATCTACCAGACACACAACCAATGGACATCGGACGGCCAATGGGTCATTTTTCGTTCCAATCGCGTCAGGGGCGAGGCGATGGCGGTCAATGAAAAGACGGGCGACATCGTGCAGGTAACCGAAGGCGGCTATGCCGGCATGCTGAACGTTGCTCGAAATTCGATGAGGCTTTTCTTTCTTCGTGATCCAAATCCGCCTTCTCGACCAGCCGGGCCGCCACCTGCAGGAGCGGCACCGCGTCCGGCCCCGGTCCCGAGGCCCATGCAGATCGTTGAGGTCGACCTTGCAAAGCTTTTTGCGGACAGTGCGGCCGGCAAACTCAAATCGGCAGATGCGTACCAGCGGGTATGCGGAACG
>JBBRSH010000083.1:0-20744 GCA_038245555.1 Pyrinomonadales bacterium
CGGCTGAAACCCTGGAACGCTATGGAGCCGTAAGCTCCGAGTGTGCTGAGGAAATGGCGGCCGGTATTCGATCATATGCGAGCTCGGACCATGCTGTTTCGGTAACGGGCATTGCCGGGCCAGAGGGCGGCAGCGACGAAAAGCCGGTCGGAACCGTCTTTATCGGTTACGCGGGCCCGCACAAGGTGAAATCGTTGAAATTAACGCTTCCGGGCGATCGATATCTGATCCGTTGGCGAGCGAGCCAGGCGGCACTCGACTATCTTCGACGACAGCTGATAAGCGGTTAGGAACAGTTTGAGTTAAAGCTGGTCGCTGGTTATAGTCATTTTGGGAGGGGAGATTCGAAATTCGGAGTGACGATTTCGAATTAAATTGTTGCATTTTGGGGGCTTTACGATGAGAATTGATATTGCAAGACCTCGCGCTCCCAAAAAACGCGAAAAATTGGAACTTCCTACCCGTGCCGGCGTGCTTATTTGTCGGTATCTGTAATTTTACCCAAAAACCCGTCCACCTAGGGAACTTTAACGTTATGAAAAGATCGAACTTCCTTCGCATATTCCTGAGCACGCTGATCCTTTTTGCGATGCTTTCGCCTGTTTCGGCCCTGGCTAGACCCGACGGAAAGAAACATTTCGCCACCGGAATGAAATTTGAGGTGGCTGAAAACTGGGACAAAGCTTCCGAGGAATTTGCCATGGCGGTTTCGGAAAACCCTAAGAACCCCGAGTACAGGCTGCATTTGATAAAGTCGTTATTTAATGCCTGCCAGATGTATATCAAAAAGGGGACCCTTGCGGCATCGGAAAAGGACTACGAAGGAGCGTACCTTTTATTTAGAAAGGCGTATGCGTTCGACAACACAAACGAACTGGCGCGGTCCGAAATGGACCGAATGATCAGACTCCAGCAGGAAGCTGCAACTGGTAAGCCGGACAAAATCGATAAAAAGGACGCTGATGGGCAGATGAAGATGGTCAAGACGGGGTTTATCGAAAAACCGTCATCGGTCACTCAGCAGCTGCCGCAGAAACTGGAAAAGCTCCGTGACTTGAATTTTCCGAACGGTTTCGATCTCCAGACCATCATTAAGGAACTAGCGAAGGACCTTGACTTGAACGTTCTGTTTGACGCCGCTGCGTTTCGGCTACCTAAGAAAACGTCGATCGAGTTAAAAAACGTGACGTCGGCCAGGGCTCTTGATTATATTTTCCTGCAGGAAGGCCTCTTTTTCCAGAAAGTAGGACCGAGGACAATACTTGTCGCTCTCTCGACTGACAGGGGCAAATACCAACAAATGGTTTTGAGGACATTCTATCTAGCGAATGCCGCGCCCAAGGACATTATTAAGGTAGTTCAGACGGCGATCCCGGCACAGGCTGGTCGTCCGCAGACAGTCGTCCTGACGGATGATGCGACCAACAGCGTCACTATCCGCGATACTGAAGAAAACGTCCGGCTGATCGGCCAATTGATCTCGTCGCTCGACAAAGACCGTGCCGAAGTCGTCATGGACGTAGGAATTTACGAAGTAAACAAGTCAGACCTGCTTCAGTTCGGCAATCAGCTCGGATCGACGGGGACGGGCGGTTCGTTGACCAATCTCGGCGGTGTTCAGTTGTCGAAGGTCCTCGGTGGAACCGCAGGGGCGATCGCATCTGCAATGCCGTTTGCCAACATAGCCTCATCGGCTTTCGCGTTTGGACTTCCGGTCAGTAATTTTATTGCTCTGCAAAATAAAGCGAATACGAAACTTATTGCTTCGACGCAGATACATGCTTTTAATAACGAAGACTCGTCTGCCACGATCGGACAGCGGGTGCCCGTTCACACAGCTCAGATCTCTAATGGATTCAGTGGTGGTACTAACACGGGCGGCGGCAATAATCAGTTTCTTTCGGATGTGGTCAACTATGAACAGGTCGGTTTGACGTTAAAATTCAAGCCGCTCGTATTTCCGAACCAGGACGTTCAGGTCGCGATGGAGATCACGTCAAAGGACGTGGCAGGGGCATTAACTCAGACGCCGACCTTTACCGAAAGGACCATCAAGGGAACCGCCCGTGTACAGAATAACAAGACTCTGA
Source organism: Pyrinomonadales bacterium (assembly GCA_038245555.1). Lineage (GTDB taxonomy): Bacteria > Acidobacteriota > Blastocatellia > Pyrinomonadales > Pyrinomonadaceae > OLB17. The sequence goes on from JBBRSH010000083.1 coordinate 2,091, forward strand.
TGTTGGCGAGCGTCGCACAGGGAGTTGAATCTACCGGCCGTACGGGGTTGCCGCTGCTTGGAATGATACCGATTCTGGGACGCCTGTTCACCGCACCAACGCGGGACAACCGCCAGGTCGATATCGTTATCGCGGTCACTCCGCGAGTCATAAGGGCTCCCGCTATCTTGCCTGACGATGAGGCCGAACGCCCGACCGGCAGCCAGATGGTCCCGACCTCAAGTTCCCTCGAGGCGATGATAGTTCAGGAAGACCGTGACGAAATGCTGGCGCTTGCCCGACGGATCCCGACGAATACGGAAGTTCAGCTGCCGGATCAAAAGGCCGAGGCTCCGCAATACGTGAAAACGGATGCGAACGAGGCTACCGCGGCCAATACAACGACGGCGGCCGAAACAAACATCAAACCGATCGACTCGAGCGTGAAGACCCTTCAGATCGAACAGACCGCCGATGTAGTAAAACAGGGCGGCGAATCGAAATCCGAGGCACCTAAGCCTGATAATCTGACACCTTCGGCCGAATTATTTATGCAGAGCCTGCCGGATATGAAAACCGGCGACCGGGCGAGAGTCGCGGTGTCGGTCAACGGCACGGGCGATTTTCGTTCTGCGGTTCTCGGACTCAATTTCGATCAAAAGAAAGTCGCGATCCGATCCATAACGTTGGGCGATATCTTCGGCTCCGGCGCGAATTCCGCAGTAGCCCCGTTTTTTAACGAACAGGGTAAGATGTTTGTTAATCTGGGGAAGGGCGATGTAGCGATAACGCCGAAGGGAACACTGGTGTATGTTGAGATCGAGGCGCTTGCGGACGGAAAACCGATCGTCACGTTCGATCGAGACATTATGAATTTTCTTACCGCCGATGGCAAGAATTTCGCCGTTAAATTGGATTGAGAAAATGCGTAAACGAGTAGTATCAAAGCTTACAAATTCTGCCGGTTACAGCCTCTTAGAGCTGATCTGTACGCTGTCGGTTCTCGCGATCCTGGTGATGGGGACCTTGCCCATGGCTGAAAACGCGGTGAAACGGCAAAAGGAAATGCGGCTGCGAGAGGAGCTTCGTGCTATTCGAAACGCGATCGATGAATTTAAGCGGGACAGCTTCGGGTCCTGTCCGCTGGGTGCGGTGGTAAGCGGTAATCCAGCCGCGGCGGGCGGAGGTGGCAACATACCCACCGATCCGCGGTCACGTGTGGTCATCGATGACTGCACGATATTTGATTCTCAAAATCTAGACCGTTATCCGCCGGATCTGCAGCACCTTGTGGATGGTGTCAAGGTAAGGGCACGCGGCATTAACGCCCGGGGCGGCAGCGGCATATCCAGTGGGCTGCAGGCGACCGAGATTAACACCGACGATGAACTTACTAAGGTTTATTTGAGGGCCTTGCCGGTTGACCCGTTTACGGGCCAAGCGGATTGGAAATTGCGGTCTTCCTATCAAACGGCTGATTCGGACAGCTGGGATAATATTAACGTTTTCGATGTCCAGTCGTCCTTTGACGGAGAGGCATTGAACGGAGAAAAATATAGTGCTTGGTAAGCGACAAAAACAAAATTTGGCCGGTAACGGGCAGGACGGATTTTCGCTGTTGGAATTGATGATCGCGATGCTGATCATGATCATTCTGATCTCTGTGGCCGTACCAACTTATCAGCGAAGCGTCGAGCATGCCAAAGAGGTTGTTTTAAGCGAAAATCTGTGGCAAATGCGTCGGGCTATCGACCAGTATTCCGCAGACAAAGGAAAACTGCCGCAGTCGGTCGACGATCTTGTTAGAGACAGATATCTTCGCGAAAAGCCCGTGGATCCGATGACGGATAAAGCTGAATGGGATGAGGTCCAGGGCGAAGATTCCAGTTCTCCGAATTCCGAATCAGGCCTGAAAGATGTCAAGAGCATTGCCGAAGGGGAAGATAGCAACGGCAAGGCCTACAGCAATTATTAGAATGTTTTCATCTATATCTAAACCGAATTATCCTAACGCCGCGATCGGTCTCGAACGAGACACAATGACCGCGATCGCTCTCCAAAAACAGGGGCGACGCCAATACACGATCAAGCAGGCGGCGACTATCGACATTCCGAACGGCCTTCTCACGCCGAGTTTTCTGGATCGGAATATTGCGGATGTAAGCGGTTTAAGAGACTGCATCACAGATGTTATTCAGAGTTCGGGCCTCCTGAATCAAAATCGATGGTCGGTTGCCCTTCCCAGCAATACTGCGAGATCCGCCATTCTCACCCTTGACGCGGAACCTGTCGCAAAGCAGGAATCGGAAGAGATAATCGATTGGAAAGCAGGCCAGAGTTTCGGAGCACCGGCCGCTGACCTTCGGATCGTTAAGCAAAAGATCGCGCCCGCCCAGGATGGACGCCCGCGATATTTCGCAACCGCCGTAAAGCTCGCGGTTATCGATGAATATGAAACCGTTTTTGAGAGTTTAGGCTGGAAGGCCGGGTTAATACTGCCGCGAGCTATCGGTGAGGCTAACTGGCTGGTCGATAATTCGCGAAATGGCGACTCACTCCTCATCAGCGCTCAGGGGGATGGTTTTACCGCGCTCCTTTTGCGGGGCGACGAACCCTCGGTCGTGCGTTCCGTTACGTGCTTGCCAAATGAGATCGACGACGAGGTCTACCGGCTATTGATGTTTTACAACGACCGGGTCGGCACCGAAACCAACAGCCATCTTGAGAAAGTCTTGCTCATCGGGAGCAACCTTGTCCCGGCAAAGATAATGGAGATCGCGACCGAAGCTCTCGGCTATGCGCTTCGAATACTTGGCCCCGACGACGTCGGACTCTTTATTCCCGATGCATCGTTCAAATTTAACGACATCGCCGCGCCCGCCGGTCTGGCGGCCCTTGCATAACTCGCATTTGCTCTACGCTTGCGGTTTGAAACTTTATTTACGACAATACCGTATCTGAACGCGGAGATATGTCGAGCCAGGCGATCAATTTCGATAGTGTGCGGACCCTAGCTGACGGCGAACTCGTGATAAACGCGGTTGCCGGCAGAACTGACGGGTTTGAGGAACTGGTCCGCAGGTATCAGCGGCCGATCACGAGCTACGTATATCGGATGCTTGGTGATTATGAATCGGCACTCGACGTCACGCAGGAAGTCTTCATCAAGGTTTACAACTCGCTCACCAAATATAGTTCCGAATACAAATTTTCGACGTGGCTCTATCGCATCGCCCACAATGCCGCGATAGATCATATGCGGCGTAACTCGATGCATGCTCTCAGCATCGAGGCGGAAAATTCTGACGGGACCTATCAGCTACAGATCGAAAGTCATCTGCCTTCGCCCGAGCAGAACCACGAACGCGGCGAATGGCGAATCGAAATTGATGCGGTGATCAAATGCTTGCCGCCGACATATCGAGATCTGATATTGCTGAGACATTCCCGCGAATTAAGCTATGACGAGATCGCCGACGTAACGGGCTTGCCGCTCGGCACGGTCAAAAACAGACTGTTCCGCGCACGCGAGATGATGCGGCAGGTCTTCGTTGATAGAGGTTTTTCGGGTATTTAGTCATGGGAAAGGAAATTTTACATTTCGATGGGTTCGTTTGCCCAACGCACGAGATCTCGGCGTACATAGACGGTGAGCTTGAACCGCGTGAAGAACTATCGCTCGAGACTCATATATTCAGCTGTGAGACTTGCTTCGCCGAACTAAATTATCAAAAGGAGTTTCTTAATGAACTCAGCCATTCCATAAAACTGCAGGGTGATATCGAACTGCCGGCAAATTTCGCCGAAACTATAGTCGCAGCAGCCGAGAGCAGTGTATCAGGACTGCGAAAGCCGAGTGAACGTTCTAATGCTTTTGTGATCTGTGCCGTGCTTTTGTTTTCATTGGTCTTTGCATTAAGTCTCGATTCCGGAAAACTTTTGGCTGGTACTGTGAATCTATTTGAAAAAGTAGCGGCACTTGCCGGCTTCCTTTTCCAACTCATTTATTCATTTGTGATAGGTTTTGGCGCTTTGTTAAGGGTAGTAGGCGGCGGCATCACTGTTCCCGGAGCTCTATCGTTCATAATTATTGGCGTGTTCTTCGTTGTTTTTCTTGTGTTCGCTCGAACACTTCTTCGATTTAGACGCACCTGATCCTTACCGTGCAAGACTCGATTGTCATAGATTCGCCATGGGATACGTTGACCAGATCATTTTTATTTTTGGTCTGGCTTTCGCTCCTTCTATTGGCGATCCAGTCGACAGTCCTGGCAAAAGCTGAGATCTCGATCTCTGACGATGAAAAGACGCTGATAGTGGACGACGCTTCCGAAACACACGTGATCGCGTTCGCGAAATCAGTCGAAGTAATAAAGCACGCCAAGGGAGTATTTTCGTTTGGAGGAGATGTTGTGGTCGAGGGTCGTGTCGACGGAGATGTCGCAACGATCGGTGGTTCCGTGATCCAAAGAGAGGGTGCGTATATCGGCGGCGACATTATCGTTATCGGCGGCCGCTATACACCTGAGGGTGCGGCGCCGCCGCTTCGCGAACCGGGTAAAGAAACGATCCTTTTTGGAATATGGGAGGACGAGCTTCGTGGCCTTGCCCAACGGCCCTCGCAGCTTTTTGCTCCTGATCTTACGTGGTCGTTTTTTGTTCAGAGACTGCTGCTCGCACTTTTCTGGTTCGTTATCTCAATTGTTCTGACGACTGTTGCTCCTGGTGCAGTCAGTCGAGCAGTAGCCAAAATTCAATTGTCCACCTTAAAGGTAGCGGCCATCGGTTCGCTGTCCTTCATAATCACCATGGCGGCGATTGTCGCGAGCGTGAGTGTCCTTCCGGATTTCCTGAGCGTTACAGTTGGATTTATGGGATTATTCCTGCTGCTGTTCGGTTATGTTTTCGGCCGTGTCGCACTTCAGGTCTATGTGGGCAAGGCCGTTCAGAAATACATCCTGCCGGAATACAAACGATCCGAAACATTCGCGACCCTGTTCGGTGTCCTGTCGTTGACAGTTATTTTATCCATTCCTTTCCTGTGGGTGCTGGGTCTTTTTGTCGTATTCGCGATCGGCATTGGACTTGTCCTCACCGCTCGCACCTCAACCGGCTGGCAAAAGGCGTAAGTTGAACGCTTGCACAATTTTACATTTCTTTACAAATTGGCCCGAACCTTGCTGATAGAATTAACGTCATAGTTATTACGGACGGTAACTTTCTGCAAGTACCGCCGTATTCAACAAAAGGAATTATCAAAATTATGCTGCGGAATATTGTTGTAACGATATTAGTTTTTCTCTTCACAGGCATCTCCTCGCTTATATTTGCACAGACTCCCGATTCAGCCCCTAAACCATCCTACATAGCGGGTGAGGTGGTCGCGATCGCTAATATGAAGATCACTTTGAAGGCGAATACAGGGCCGATCGATATTCTGATTACCGATAAAACGGTTTTCAAACATGCTTCAGCGGAGAACCCCAGTCTATCGACCGCAACACCGGGAGCGATGACCGATATTACCGCCGGGGATAAAATTACGGTCAGCGGAATTCTTGCAAAAGACGGTAAATCAATGCCGGCCCGCCAGTTGTTCTATGTTACAAAAGCGGATGTTGCCGCTAAGAACGCAAAGGAGGCCGAGGAGTGGCGTAAAAGAGGTCTTACCGGTAAGGTCGCCGCCGTCAATGCTCAGACAAATCAAATCACGGTAGAAACGCCGGGAATGTTAGGGGCGACGGCTAAGTCTGTCCTCACGCCGAAAGATACTGCAAAGTTTCTTCGCTATGCGCCGGATTCGATCAGCTTTGCCGAAGCGAAGCCGAGCAACCTAGCCGAGGTGAAGGTTGGCGACATGATTCGGGCTCTCGGAGACAAGAGCACGGACGGAACAAGTTTTTCGGCCGAACAAGTAATAACTGGTGCATTCCAGACGGTCGCGGGTACGGTGAAGTCCATTGACATCGAAAAGAACGAAGTCGTTATCGCGAACCTCCAAAACAAGAAAGAGATCACTATCGTGATCGGAGAAACCTCTGTCTTAAAGAAGTATCCCGCAGAGATGGCGGAACGATTGGCAGCTATGCAAATGGCTGGCGGCGGAGGTGCCGGACCGGGTGGACAGGGCGGCAGGGCTGGGGGAACGCAAGTCAGGCCGGCCGTTCCAAACGGTGGAACTCAGGTTCGGCCTGCGAGTCCCGACGGACAGGGTCAGCCAGCAGGCGGCGGCCAAAGAGGTTTTGGCGGCGGACGTCCCGGCGGGGCGGGCGGCGGCGGCATCGACGATCAGTTTGATCGGTTTCCCAATATAACTGCATCCGACCTCAAGGTCGGCGACATCATCGCTCTCTCCAGCTCAAAGAATGCTGATATGACGCGTCTCAAGGCGATCAAACTGGTAGCCGGAGTCGAACCATTTATTCGGGCGGCACAGGCCATTACCAATCGTGGGCGTGGACAAGGAGCCGGACCAAGTGGTGCGGGTGGCGATGGTGGATTTAATATTCCCGGACTCGATGGCGTAAGTTTTCCGTAATCTCATACTTATGGCGGAAGCTTCGGCCGCCTAATAAATAATTGAAGCCGAATTTAATCATGACTATTATAAGAGCACTATCATTTTTTGCATTATTTTTGCTTCTCTCGGCTGGGACAACATTTGCTCAGGCGACTGGAAGTATAGGAGGAACTGTAACTGACGCCAATGCCGCCGCGGTACCAGGTGCGACAGTTACGGTACTGGCTGCTGATGGAAAGAAGAAAGAATTTCTGACCAACGCACAAGGTGAATATACGATCACCGGGCTAGCTCCCGGCACCTACACAGTGAAGGCGATAAAAACCGGCTTCGAACTTTATCAAAATGAGGCGGTGGCGCTTAAGGCCGGGCCAAAGACGGAATTGCTGATCACTCTTTTGCCTGCCTCAATCGATGTGAAAGTTGATGTTGATACGACTACTCAAATATCGAATGACCCGGAAAGCAACAAGGACGCTACGGTTTTGAAAGGAGCTGATCTTGACGCCCTTCCGGACGACCCGGACGAGATGGCAGCAGCCCTCCAGGCTCTCGCGGGTGCTTCGGCTGGACCCAACGGTGGTCAGATCTATATTGACGGCTTCACGGGCGGTCAGATGCCGCCAAAGGAATCGATCCGCGAGATCCGAATCAATCAAAACCCGTTGTCCGCGGAATTCGACCGACCCGGTTTTGGCCGTATCGAGATCCTGACCAAACCGGGAACGGACAAGTGGCGTGGCTCGGCGAACGGCAGTTTCAACGATGAGAGCCTTAATTCACGCAACCCATTCGCATTGAATCGAGCACCTACGCAGTCTCGGAATTTCGGCGGCAATCTATCGGGCCCGATCGTTAAGAAGAACTCGTCGTTCTTTGTTGATGTGAATAGCCGCAGCAACGATAACAGCACGATCATCAATGCTCAGATCATAGATCCTTCTTTTAACATTGTCGGCTTCAGGCGAGATGTTACGCAGCCGACTACTCGATTGTCGATAAGCCCGCGGGTTGATTTCGCCTTGAACTCCAAGAACACCCTGGTGGCCCGTTACAGTTTTACGCACTCAAAATCTAACAATCTCGGAATTTCCGAGACGTCGCTGCCATCGCGGGCTTACAAATCGTCAAGCAACGAGCATGAGGTCCGTTTGACGGAATCCATGATCATCAATGCCAAGACGGTTAATGAGACACGCTTTGAGGTGAGCTCTACGAAGAGCCAGCAGGATGGCGATAACTCCATCCCGACGGTCGGTGTTTCGTCGGCATTCACGGGGGGCGGAGCATCGATCGGCCAAAGCTTCAATGACAACAAGACGTGGGAAATCAACAACATGACGATCACGTCATTTAACAAGGCCCGTCATTCCGTCAAATTCGGCGGCAGGCTGCGTTATGTTGAGATCAGAAATAGATCGGAAAGTAATTATGCCGGAACGTTCTCGTTTCCAGGATTCTCCGAATTACACTCACCGGTCGGATGTTCGCCTGTTGGAGTGGGCTGTGTGGTTACAGCTCCTGCGATTTCGTCGATCGATCAATATAGGCAAAAACTGTTGGGAGTTGTGAACCCGAGCTATAGCAACTTTAACCCGACACAATTTACGATCACCACCGGTACTCCACTGGCCGCCGTGAACCAGTACGACGGGGCAGTATTCTTTACGGATGACTGGAGAATAAATCCGGCCCTATTGCTGAGTTTTGGACTTCGCTATGAAAACCAGACCAATATTAGCGACAAGGGTAATTTTGCTCCCAGGGTAGGCGTTGCATGGTCTCCGGGTGCAGGTGGTGCCAAGCAGCCAAAAACCGTATTTCGCGGCGGTTTTGGAATCTTTTATGACCGCTTTGGTGAAGGCAATACCCTTTCGGCACTCCGAAGCACCAGTCAGTTAAGTCTTTTGGTTAGCGCAAACGATCCGGATCCGGTTCGAAAGGCTGCCGCACTCACCTTGCTTTCCCAACCAGTTTTCACGCTGACGGGTGTCACAAACGTACCCACGGCTGCACAGATACTTACGGCCCTGCCCCAGTCCAACACGATACGGCAGGTAGACATTGGACTGCGGTCACCCGAACAGTTACTCGGACAGATCTCAGTTGACCGGACGCTAACATCAAAATTGACGTTGTCGGTAAACTATTCGATGACGAAGACGCTTCATGCGTTGCGAACACGGAATATCAACGCTCCGATCTGTCCTAATTTTGCGACAGCCCCCTGCACCGGAGCCCGGCCTCAGCTAGGGTTTGGAAATATTAACGAATACGAATCAACCGGGACGCAAAACTCAAAAGCTCTGGCGGTTAATCTCCAGGCAAGATTGAGTCCGAAATTCACTCTGTTTGGCAGCTATCGATATGGCTTTCAAAAAGGTGATACGGATGGAGCGGGCAGTGCTCCTGCATATTCATACGACCTGACTGGAGAGTATGGACGTGCAAGTTTTGACGTCCGACACAGTTTTACGCTTTTCGGGAACTTCACGCTACCCTGGGCGGTCTCGATAAGTCCGATCATCCAGGCGAGTTCGGGTAGACCGTTTAATATAACTAGCGGCGTTGACAAGAATGGCGACGGGTTCTTTAACGAACGTCCTACTTTTGGCGAACTGCAGACGAAGTGTAGTCAACTTGGCCTAACCAATTCATTCTGCGATATCGGTTCTAACTCACTGACAACAACCGTTCCGAGGAACTATGGGCAGGGACCGGACAGTTTTTCCGTTAGTCTTCGTTTGAGCAAGAACTTCGGATTTGGGAAGTCGCCTAAGGCACGTGTCGCCGATAACGGCGGCGGCGGTGGCGGAAATCGCGGCGGCGGCGGGAACACCGTGATGATGGGCGGACCCGGCGGCGGTGGTGGTGGTGGTATGATGCGCGGCGGCGGAGGCGGCTTTGGCGGCGATGCCCGCAAACCCTATAATCTGAATGTCGGGGTATTTGTAACCAACCTACTCAACAACGTCAATTATGGCAATCCGAGTGGCAGCTTGACCTCGTTCCGGTTTGGACAGTCAACCTCGACGGCGGGCGGATTTGGCGGCGGCGGGTTTGGCGGGGGCGGTGGCGGAGGTAGCTCTGCTAACCGGAAGATCGAATTGAACATGCGATTTAACTGGTAGTACTAACTATCGGCAAAATAATCGAACAAAAGAGAGGTGATAACGTATAAGTTTTCACCTCTCTCATTTTTTCTATTTAGAGATAGGTAGTTGTGTTTATTATGAAAGGACTTATCTGTTCACTATTAATGGTTTTTCTATTTTCGATAGCGGCACAGGCTCAACCTGCTTCTGCGGGTAAGCAGAACGCTTCAGACAAGGCGGAGCCGACGGCCGACGCTTCCGCGGCAGCCCTTGTAACGGCCAAGGCTACATTGGCCGCTCATGGCGGCGATAAGCTTAAAGGTATTAAATCACTTGTCCTTAAAGGATCGGTCGACCTAACGGCGATGGGACAGTCATTTCCCGGTGCCTTTTCGACAGCGTTCAGCGGTGAAAAATATTTCTTTGAGATCAACAGTGTCGTGCAGTCCTTAAAGCAGGTTTACAACGGCCAGCAAACCTACTCTTCGATCCAGGGATTTTCGCTGCCGCCATTTACGAGCCTCGGCTTCGCGGTGTTGTCAAAGATCGGGGATACTGGCTACAAGGTTACGGCACTGGGCGAGTCCGCAAAGAAAAAGAAAGGATTTCGCGTCACGACGCCCGAAGGATTCTATACAGATTTCTTTGTCGATGAAAAGACCGGCCGGATCAAAGGGTATGAATCGAGCTACGACGTCGAGGGCAAAATCGTTACAACCTCCGTCGAGATAGAGGGTTTTCAGACTGTGGACGGTGTTACAGTTCCGACAAAATACTCACAGAGGTTTGATCTCAATACGCTTACGGCTTATGCGAACTTTAATACGAAAACGGTTTTGGTGAACTCTACTATAGAAGACAGCGCGTTCGCTTTGCCTGGTAAATAATTGTTCAGTGAAACCGAATTGAACCTTTTTTATGAATCAAGGGCGGCCTCAAACGATGGCCGCTCATTTTGCAAACCGGCTCTGCTTCCACCACTCGATCGTCCGTCTCAGACCTTCTTCAAGGCCGACGATCTCGGAATATCCAAGGCATTCGACCGCCCGACGGTTGTCAGCCTGCGAATCCTTTACATCTCCATTCCGGGCCGGCTGATAATCGACTATCGTTTCGGTCGAGCCGGTAATATTCTTAAGAACATCTAAGAGCTGATTTAAGGTGGTGCGGTCACCGTTCGCGACATTTATGGACTCACCGATCCCTTTCGTGGATAAGGCCGCACGTATGTTTGCGTCAACGACGTTCGAAATATATGTGAAGTCACGGGAATGTTCGCCATCGCCGTAGATCATCGGATTGACGCCCTTCATCAAAGCATCGATGAACCGAGAGATCACGCCCGAATATGGTGATCCAGGGTTTTGACGCGGTCCGAATACGTTGAAATACCTCAACGAAACAGTTTCGAGCCCGTAAACATTATTAAATGCACGGCAATACAATTCACCGGTTAGTTTGGCCACAGCGTAAGGAGAGAGTGGGTCGGTCCGCATCGTTTCTACCTTAGGAAGCACCGGCTGATCCCCATACGCGGAACTTGATGCTGCGTATATGAAGCGGCGAACGTTATGCTCCCGGGCCTTCACTAATAAGTTAAATGTTCCATCAGTGCATACCCGATGCGTCCGAACGGGATCCTCAACCGATCTTGGTACGCTCGGTAGAGCGGCTTCGTGAAATACGATCTCGGCCCCTTCGATCGCTTTTTTCACGGCCTCATCATCATTGATATCGCCTTCTACGAATTCAAACGAGCCGCTAATCTCTTCGAGATTCTCGCGAAAACCGGTTGAGAGGTCGTCTATTATCGTAACGCGAGCGCCTTGGCGGATCAGCTCCTCGGCCAAATTTGATCCAATGAAGCCTGCTCCACCGGTTACAAGTACTTTGCTCGTTAAACTCATTTACGCTGTTGCCGCCAGCTAGCGAGGCGGCGGTTAGATCCTAGCGGCCGACACCGACATAATCAAAGCCCATTTCACGCATTTCCTTTGGCTCGTATATATTTCGCAGATCGGCGATCTTCGGGGAACCTAAAAGTGCTTTTACTCGGTCCAGATCAAGCGCCCTGAACTGATTCCATTCAGTGACGATCACCATGATGTCTGCTCCGCGAATCGCATCGTATTCGTCCTCTGCGTACTCGACACCCTTTACAAAATGCTTGGATTCTTCCATCGCGACCGGATCATACACTCTTACGATGGCACCCTTTTGGATCAGGGTGTTGATGATCTCAATAGCGGGTGATTCCCGCATGTCGTCTGTTTCAGGCTTGAACGAAAGTCCAAGCATACCGATCCGCTTACCTTTGAGATCGCCGACGAGACCCTCGATCTTCGGGATCATGGCGTCGCGCTGGCGGTCGTTGGCTTCGATCACGGCATCAACTATTCGTGTCTCAACGCCAAAGCTGTCGGCAACGGTCGTCAGTGCCCTCGTGTCCTTCGGAAAACACGATCCCCCGTAACCCGGGCCTGGGTGAAGGAATTTGCGGCCGATCCGGTTGTCCATTCCCATCCCGCGTGCGACGTCGTGGACATCACAGCCGATCGCGTCGCAAAGATTGGCGATCTCATTGATGAATGTGATCTTAGTTGCGAGAAAGGCATTTGCTGCGTATTTGATCAGCTCGGCGGACTCGAGCGAGGTTATTACGATCGGAGTCTCTATCAGAAATAAAGGACGATAGAGTTCCTTCATTATCTCGATCGCCCTTGCTTCATTGCTTCCAATAACTACCCGGTCCGGACGCATAAAGTCGGTGATCGCGGCACCTTCACGGAGGAATTCAGGGTTAGATGCAACGCCGAATTCGGTTTCAACCGATATGTTCGCCGATACGAAATCCCGCAGCCATTTGCCGGTACCCACCGGAACGGTCGATTTCGTGACTAAGACCTTGTAGCCGTTCATCGCCTCGGCAACGTCAAGAGCGGCTTGTCGATAGAAACTCATGTCCGGCGAACCGTCCGCTTTGGGCGGCGTTCCTACTGCTAAAAAGATCACAAGGGACTTCTGAACGGCAGATTTAATGTCCGTAGTGAAGTGAAGCCGGCCGGCTTCTGCATTTTTCTTAACGACAGCGTCCAGACCGGGTTCGTATATAGGAATGACGCCGGCATTCAACTTTTCGATCTTCGCATAGTCAACATCGACGCACGTAACATCGACGCCAAACTCTGCAAAACAGGCACCGGAAACCAATCCGACATAACCTGTTCCAATAACTGCTATATGCATACTAAATAAAGTCTATGAATAATTATGAGAACTACAAACACAAATAAACGAATGCGGGCCACGTACTAAAACATGACCCGCACACTCAGAGAGAACATTCGAAAGGCTCAACGAGTAGGACTGACAACGATCGTGCCGCCGCCAATTGTAGTGTCGGTTTGAGTGGTTCCAACAAAAATGGCTACGCCTGCAACACCAGCGGCGACTAAGATCAGCCATGGCCATCCCGCGATCGCGAGCGGCGGACCTGAGTTGGGGCGTAAACAGGGTTTGCAGCCAGTCTGGGTCAGACTGCCGGCCGTTGCACTGGTGCCAGCGGCAACCTGCTTGTCGTTCGAGCCTTCTCGCATCGTGACTACACCGCTCGTGGTGTCAAGATGAACATGCGAGCACTCAACTTCAACAAGGAAGTTATTGGCCTGTCCTGTGTCTCCAATTATCGTAGCGGCCTTGGTGGCCATGGTGGTTGCAACACCGGCAGCATTTGAAATGCGATATTTACCTTCCGACAGCGTTCCAATGATGCTGTTTTCGGAGAAGGTCAGCGTCAGGTTCGAATTCGCGAGAACCTCGATCCTGCCGGTCTTGCCTAAGCTGACGACCGCTCCTGAGTCTGCACCCGTAACGATGGTACTGCCTGATAAGATGGTCGAGTTAGAAACCGCGGCCTGTCCGTTTACAGTAACCTGGCCTGTGACGGTTATCTCACCCGCAGAATCCTTGGGTAAGGCGAAAGCGACCATTGAATAAACGCACCACACGGCAGCGAGAGTGGCGACTGTTGTGAACTTACGAAAACTATTGTTGGCGAGCATTTGAGTTAATATCCTCCTGAATCATTCCCTTTATTGGATAAAATACCTTCACGAGTTGTTAAACGAAGGTATAAAAATTGTTTGTCTAGCGAGTCGGGCTAACGACACTTCCGGCCCCACCCAGTGTAGCATCATTGTTGCTTTGAGAAACTCCGATTATAACACCGGCGGCGGCACCGCCAAACACTAAAGCCCAGAGGGCCCACGAAGCACCATGTGCGTTGCATTCTTCTTTACCGTTCTTGTTGGCATCAACGCATTTGCCATTCGCATCTCTATAGTCATGGTCGTCCTTGCTTCCGCTCGCGGAAGCTGATCCGCCCGCTGCTACCGTATTTGTCGTTCCAGCGGCATTAACGGTTACTGGTTGTTGCGATCTCAGGACGATCAGATCACCAGCGTTGAGATCAACGCTTACCGAGTTGTTGTCAAAAGAGAGAACAGCAGAACTTCCAGACATCAATTCGATCTCACCGGCACTACCCATGTCAACAGTTGCCGAAGCATTATCCGGTGTAACAATCGTGCTTGCCGAGAATATCGTTCGACCTGACTTTGCAGGTTCACCATTTACGGTAATCGACGGTGTAATTCCATTTACGGACTTCCCGGATACGACCACCTCTGCAAGAGCCCTGTCCGAGCTAGCCAAAGCCACTATTGAATATGTTGCCGTCAACGCAACAATAAGACAAGACGAAAATGCCTTGCGAATCCACAGACTACCGTTCATACTTCTTCCCCTGTTCCAACCTAATTTTGTGCTTCTAAACAAAATTAAGCTATTCATTGTTTTACACGACTAAAGACGTGATGTCAATAAAAACGACGGATACAGACGAAAATCCAAAAATCATTCTAGCGAAGCTTTCAAAAACCACTTAAGCTGAAATTTCGTAAGTATTTATATCACATCTCAATCCCGATTCAAATTGCTAAATAGACAATTTTTCGGCTGATGGGCGTGGTGCAGAATTTCTGTATGGATGCCACCAGGAGGCGGCTCCTTTTCTCCATCATTATGCACTATTTCAGCGCCGAATACCACACTTTTTTATAACGGTGTTTAACAAGCGGTTGTTTACGTTCTTTTGCCGTCGCGGCGACCTCAAAACCAATCAAAAAAAACTATGATATCCGCACTCTTTCTCATTTGAACATTGCCGAACTTTTTGTTTTTTGATTTAATTTGTCGAGTTCATACTAATCAGGTGTAAAAGATTATGAAGATCATCTATATTTTGCTGCTTGCGTCGATCGCCTTCGGAATTTCGTGTTCGAACGGACCGACTAAGAAGAGGACAAAGATCGGATTCGCTATGGCTACCGTTAGAGAAGAGCGATGGCAGCGGGATCGCGATGCCTTCGAAGCTCAATGTAAAAAGCTTAATGTCGATTGTGTCGTCTCAGTCGCCGACAATAGCCCGGACCGGCAGGCAAATGATGTTGACAATCTACTTACGCAAAAAGTTGATGTCCTGGTCATCGCTCCCCAGGACGCAACCCAAGCCGCCTCGATGGTCGACAAAGCAAAGGCTCAAGGCGTTCCGGTGATCAGTTATGACCGGCTGATCAATTCGGACAAGATCGATCTGTATATTTCGCATCAAGTTCCGGTGATCGGCAGCAAGATCGCCGAATATGCTCTCAAGCAAGTGCCGAAAGGCAATTACGCTATGGTTTACGGGGCTTCAACGGACAATAACGCCCTCATCATGGAAAAGGCCCAAATGGCGGTTTTGCAGCCAGCGATCGATAGGAAGGACATAAATATCGTTTGCAGGAACTTTATTACCGATTGGAAAAATGATCTGGCGATGAATTTTGCGGAGGACTGCCTGACAAAACAAAATGACAATATTCAGGCATTTGTGGTTTCAAACGACGGCATGGCCGGTGGCGTCATCTCGGCTTTGTCAAAACGGGGCCTTGCCGGTAAAAGCTCGATACTCGTAACCGGCCAGGACGCCGGGCTCGAGGCACTGCAAAATATCGCCGAGGGCAAGCAATCGATGACTGTTTACAAGCCGATCATTCCGCTTGCTAACGCCGCGGTTGAAGCAGCGATCAAGTTGGCGAATAAGGAGAAACTGGACACGCAGCCATTTAAGAATGACACTCTCGGTAAAGACGTGCCCGCAATACTTCTCGAGGTTACCTCGGTCGATAAGGGGAACTTGATGGATACGGTGATCAAGGACGGATATGCCAAATTTGAGGATGTTTATAAGAATGTTCCTGAAGCTGATCGACCGAAGCGATAGTCTTGGTTTTGAAAAGCGATTGATATGACACGGATCGCCCTGGCCCTCGATCTTGGCGGAACAAATCTCAGGCTGGCAGCGGTCGGCGAGGATGGAACGGTCTATTGCCGGGAGCGGTCAACGACGCCCCGGCAATCGTCAAGTAACGAAATAGTTGACCTGATCGTCCGGCTCGCGGAGAGATGCCGAGCCGGAATCCCATCGGATTCGAATGTATTCGCCATGGCCGCGGCGATTCCCGCGACGATCGACGATTCGGCCGGGGTCCTAAAAAAACTTCCTAATTTGCCGGCCCTCGAGGGCGTCCCGCTTAGAGACATACTCGCCGAGAAACTAGGGATTCCCGTGATCCTCGAAAACGACGCAAATGCGGCCGCACTTGGTGAACACTGGCTGGGAGCCTCACGGGCTGTTGATGATTCGATCTGCATTACATTGGGAACAGGCGTCGGCGGTGGGATTATTCTTGGAAGGAGGCCGTTTCGCGGCAAAGATGGTACCGCGGGCGAAGTTGGCCATATTTGCGTTGAATCCGGTGGGCTGCCTTGCGGATGTGGCGGCCGAGGTTGTCTGGAGCAGTATGCGTCTGCGAGCTCCGTCATTCGCCTTGCTCGTGAGTTGGGCATTGAGGCGGAATCGTCTTACGATGTTTGGAAAGCGGCAACGGCCGGAAATGCCGATGCTCTCGAAGTTTTCCGGCGTATGGGCATGTTTCTTGGAGTGGGACTAAGCAGCCTCATCAACCTGCTGAATCCCGAGATGATCGTGATCGGTGGAGGCCTCGCGGCGGCTTGGGACCTCTTTATAGGGCACGCGCTTGGAGAGGTTAATTACAGAGCATTTCGCCTGCCTGCCGAACGTGTTAACATTGTCCGCGCCCAGCTAGGCGATGACGCAGGAATATTAGGCGCCGCTCGGTCAGCTTTTACGAAAGAGTGATAAATCCCATCCAAATTTAGGAGTCTTGACCATGGATACTTACCATAAGGTACTTGCAAGGATCTACGACGAAACCGGCGGGAAGGAATTAGTTGACGTCGATCTGGTCGACCTTTTGAAGCGCGAGGGCTATTTCCCCAGTCTTGATGAAATATGCAACCATCTTAAAGCTGAAAGCTGGGTGACGGAATCTCGTCCCAATATATTGAGAATTACCCATTGGGGCGTTGCCGAGGCTAAAAAGGCCGGGTCTGTGCGTCCCGATGCCGTTCGTGCCCTCGAACGCGACAGCAAGCGTTTGCTCGCTGAAACAAAAGAGTTCGGGGTCATTATCGAAGAGTTTTTAGCCGCCCCGAGTCCGGAAAAAAAGAAAGAGTTGCGCACTAAATTTGAGGAAATGGAACGGCTCGTGTCCAGTTTGACGGGCGGCTGATGACGCGGGGTTGCAAGAATGTGGTGAACCATCTATAATACTCGTTTGCCGCGATGCGTAGTTCGAACGTATCAAGTGGGTTTCGTGCCCACTTTTTGTTTTGGTTTTGTAATGGTTGAAAAGTATCCGATCGCTGCCCAGGTAAAAACGTTTGCAGAGATTGTCGCAAAGGAGCACGGGGTAGAGCTGGTCCACACCGAGATCCTGGGTGCGAAACGCGATTCCATCGTGCGGCTGTTTATTGACAAGGACAATGGCGTGACGATCGACGATTGTGCTCGATTTTCGAGTGCGGTCGAAGAAAGGCTCGATGCCGAAGATACCATCCCGTGGGCGTATGTCCTTGAAGTTTCTTCGCCCGGGATCGAACGTGGGCTTTACTCATTGAAAGATTTCGTCAGATTTGCGGGAGAAACGGCGAGGATAAAGACATCTGTCGAGCATAACGGCCAGCGAAATTTTTCAGGTTTGATCAAGGCCGTAGATAAAGATGTGGTCCTTTTTGAGGACAGAGTAAGTGGTTTGATCGAGATCCCGTATGAAGAAGTGGAAAAGGCGAATTTGAAAATGGATTTTGGCAAGGAATTGAAAGGGCGTAAGGAAGACCGGGGTTAAGTCTTCTTCGACAAAGCTGAATTGGGAAAGTTATGACTTCATCGATAGGACAGAGTATTGAGGTTTTGTGCAACGAGCAGGGGCTCGATCGCGACATGATCATTGAAGCGATGAAAGAGGCGGTTCGGGCCGCGGCGCGTAAGCAATTTCGGGCACATGACAAAACCGGCGAGAGCATTCAGGTTGATTGGAACAACGAAGAGGGGATGATCGAAATATCAGCCCAGAAGACTGTCGTCGAAGAGGTCGAGAATCCTTCCGAAGAATTGTCGCTCGAGGATGCACAGGAACTCGCTGGTGACGATGTTGAAATAGGTGACAGCCTGCTTATTCCGCTTCCGAACGAGGAAATGGGGCGGATCGCCGCACAGACGGCGAAACAGATCCTGGTCCAAAAGGTTCGCGAGGCGATAAGAGAAAAGGTCTACGACGAATATATCGATCGCAAGGGAGAGCTCATAAACGGCACCGTAAAGCGATTCGAGCGCGGCGATATGATCATCGATCTGAACAACAACCTCGAGGTATACGTGCCTAAGAACGAGCAGTCCCGAGGCGAAATGTGGAACCAAGGCGAACGGATCCGCGTTGTCATAGTCGACGTTTCAAAAGATCAAAAGGGCCAGCAGATCAAAGCTTCGCGGGCATCCTCCGAATTGTTAAAACGGCTATTTGAGATGGAGGTCCCAGAGATCTATGACGACACAGTCGTGATCAAATCGGCCGTTCGTGAGCCGGGTGACCGGGC
>JBBRSH010000084.1:0-20408 GCA_038245555.1 Pyrinomonadales bacterium
AATGCCTGGTGTGTTCAGATCTCTCGGGAAGCCGAATCGCAGGCGATCACCAAAAAATCCCTCGACCTCGATCCGCGGCAGCGTAAGATCGGCCAGCGGATTGGTCTTTGTTTCGTCATATCCCCAACGGGTGATGTTGAAACGGCCCTCATTGGTCATCGTCGCGGAGATCGTCCGGGCGTAGATAAAGCCAAGAGCATATGTAAAACGATTCGAGTTGATGTCGGCCTGAGGGCGGCTCTGGGCGGCGTCGTTCGATGTCGTGGCTTTGTTGGGCACGAAGTAGGACGTAAACGTGATCCTGTCCTTCTGCGTCGCTTGATAATCGACTCGCGCATTCAATTGATTGCCGGTAAACGCGGCAAGTCTTTGAAGCTGGACCCACTGTACGTCGGCTATCCCGTCCAAGCCACCGCCGCTCGGAGACGTAGAAACGGTTGGAACGTAGGTTCCGTAGGTTCCTGTTATCGAACCCACATCCATCCCGCCGCCAACCACAGCGCACGGTGTGAATATCCCGCTGCACGTTGCCGTCAACGCCTGACTAACTCTCGGAGCCACGCCAGTCGATGATAGTACTTTAGCGGTCAGAGTGCCCGAACGGGCTGCGGCAACCGCCGACCGGAACGTCGCGGTTTCAACTAGTCCCCTAAAAGTAGACGATGTCTTTTCCTTCAATCCCTCGTAGGAAACGAAGTAAAACAGTCGGTCTTTGACGATCGCTCCGCCAAAACTGCCGCCATATGATTTATATCTTCTTTCGACACGCTGGGGTCCGCCCGTGTTAAAGGTGCCGATAAGTTTGGGCAACTTGTTGAACGAGTTCAGTTTAGGATCGTCCAGCTTGAAAAATGCGCTCCCATGAACCTGATTCGATCCGTTTTGCGAAACGACCTTGATCTGGGCACCGCTGTTACGGCCATCTTCGGCCGAATAGGTGCTGGACGTTACCTGAACCTCTTTTACACTTTCCTGGCTGGGCGTAATGACCGCTCCTCCGCCCCACGTCTGGCTATTTACGCTCGTACCGTCGATCTGGTAATTGTTGGACGACACGCGCTGGCCGTTCGCGGAGATCGGCTGGACATTTTCGGTAGCAAAGATCGAATTGTTCGATCCGCCGGGGCCACTCGTGTTCGGAAAACCCTGTGAATTTCCGTTCGAACCCCTCGCACCCGCGCCGAAGACTCCCGGAGCCAGCCGGGCCAATTCATAAGGGTCACGGCCGGCTTGCGGCAAAGCGAGCACTTCATCGGTGCTCAGGGTCTTTCGAATGTTAGCGTCCTCCGTCTGAAGCGCTACGTCGCCCGCCTGTACGGTGACGACCTCACTGATAACACCGGCGTCGAGGCTTATGTCCTGGCCCCTGACCGCTTCAGCATCTACATTTAGGTCGTTAACCAGACGCTTCTTGAACCCCTGCTGTTCGACCGCAATTGTATAGCGGCCCGGGGCGAGGTTTGAGAAACGGTAAAATCCGTCGCCGCTGGTTTGAGTCTGCTGCGTTTGGTTAGTCTCTTTGTTTGTGAGCGTTACCTTTGCGCCGGCGATGACTCCGCCTCCGGCGTCGGTAACCGTTCCCTGCACGCCGGCCTTAAATTGTGCGTGCGCGGTCAGAGTGAAAACAGTCAAAATGAACAGACTGACGATAAACGTAGTGAACTTGAGTTTTGTTTGCATCGAAAAATCCCCTTGGAATAATGAAGTATTTCTGCCGCAGATCATCGAAATGTTCGAATCACCCCCAGTCTGTGTTCGACTTGCGAGTATAGTCTGCCAAATTAGTTACTTAATGAGTAAAACGTTCAGTAAATCGTTTTAGTAACAATTGGTATATCATTATTAAAAAGTCACTGCAACAAATATGTCACCTGAACTGCAATATTTTCTACAAATGATCTATTGCCGAAACGACGTTAAATTGTTGTTTCGCGAAACGTGGTATGTATTTGATTTGCACAAGGATGGTATGTGAACATCGGTTCGACTGCCGGAGGTCGACAATTTTAACGTGAAAGGAAAAGAAGACAAGACGAAGGGCACAATAGGGCTCAAACAACTTGCACAACATCTCAAACTCTCAACAACCACGCTTTCGCTGGTATTGAATGACGCGCCTTCAGCCGCTTCCATCCCAAAGGAAACAAAGGACCGGATCTTCAAAGCAGCCAAGGAACTCAACTA
The DNA here is from genome assembly GCA_038245555.1 of Pyrinomonadales bacterium. Classification (GTDB taxonomy): domain Bacteria; phylum Acidobacteriota; class Blastocatellia; order Pyrinomonadales; family Pyrinomonadaceae; genus OLB17. The sequence continues at coordinate 2,185 of JBBRSH010000084.1, forward strand.
CCGGCCAAATTACCTCGCCCGTTCGCTTCGGGCCCAACGAACGCATACGTTCGGTGTACTCGTACCGGAATTAAGCGACGGCTATTCGTCGATGGTTTTGAGCGGAGTTGAGTCAGTGCTCGCTGCTGCGGGATACCTCTACTTCACCGCAAGCCATATGCATAACGACGAGCTTTTGGATAAACTGCCGCAAGTGTTGGTTGAGCGTCTTGTCGAGGGCCTAATTGCCGTTGACACTCCCATTCGTTCGATGCCGCAGGTCCCGACCGTAACGATATCCGGTCATAACGCCGTTGAGGGTGTAACGAACGTTATCCTTAATCATGAACACGCTGCTGAACTCGGCATCGGACATCTTTACGATCTTGGGCATCGGTCGATCGCGATAATTATCGGGCAGGAGTTTTCGTCAGACACCGAGGAAAGGTGGCGGACGATCGGCGAGTCGGCGGAACGTCGCGGCATTGCAATTGACCGGCTCGTAACCGTTCAACTTGAGGGTGACACGCCGTCACCGGAACTTGGCTACGAAGCGGCAAAGAGCCTTCTGGCGTTGGGTGAGAAATTCACGGCGGTGTTTGCCTTTAATGACATTTCCGCGATCGGGGCGATCCGGGCATTTGAAGAAAGCGGAATGCGGGTTCCGGCGGATGTATCGGTTCTCGGATTTGACGATATCTATGCAGCCGCCTTTCAAAATCCTGCATTAACCACGATACGGCAGCCGCTTTTCGAAATGGGCCGGCTTGCCGCCCAAACCCTCCTTGACATGCTCGTCAGGGACCCTGAAAAACAGTTCGAATCAGTCCTGACAGTAGAACCGACCCTCGTCATCCGACAATCGACTGCCCGCGTTCCGGTGACTCTTTGAAAATAATTCCTCGCGATCCTGGCGTGATCTCTTCGCCAACTGAGCTTCGGTGAATCCACAAAGAGCGATCTCATTTGAATCCAAGTCACCCCTCGTTGCACAGATAATATAGTAATGCATCACGGCAAAAATAGTGATAAAATTTAAGTATCGGCTCAAACCGAAGCCTTCGACGCTACTTCGGCGAAATTGAAAACTGTAAATACAGTCGGCCGCGAAAGAACCGGGGGAAAACGCTGGGACAGTGGGACACTTCGCTTAATAGTCAACAGAATCAATGGGTTAGCCTGTCCCACCCAAAAACACATGAACGCAAAAAGTGAAGGATTGGAAAGCGTGAAATAGGTGGGTGCCATGAAACCCGATGCCGGAAACCGACCGGGCGACAGGTACATTTGTGGACTTAGGGCGATGATCTATAATTGAAATGTCTTACATTCAACAAGTCTATGCCTGAATCAGCTTCGATCGAGTCAATTCTGAATGAGTCACGGTTGTTTACCCCTCCCGCGGAGTTCGCGGCAAACTCGCATGTCAAGAGCTTTGCCGAGTACGAGGCACTTTACGCCGAGGCGGAGTCGGATCCCGAGGGATTCTGGGCGAAGCAGGCGGCGGAGCTGGATTGGTTCAAAAAATGGGACACCGTGCTTGAATGGAATGAGCCGCACGCAAAGTGGTTTGGCGGCGGCAAGATCAATGTTTCATCCAACTGTCTGGATCGTCACATAACGACGTCACGAAAGAATAAGGCAGCGATCATTTGGGAAGGCGAGACCGGCGAGATCAAGACGATCACATATCTGCAGCTGCATCAGGAAGTCTCACGATTCGCCAACGTCCTGAAGAGCCTCGGCGTTGAAAAGGGTGACCGCGTCGCACTTTATATGCCATTGATCCCGGCTCTCGCGGTCGCAATGCTCGCCTGCGCCCGCATTGGTGCACCGCACACGGTTATATTCGGTGGATTTTCTGCCGAGGCGATCCGTGACCGCGTAAACGACTGTCAGTGCAAGCTGGTTGTTACAGCCGACGGAGGCTATCGCAAGGGTACCGAGATCAAATTAAAGGACACCGTTGATGCAGCTCTCGAAGAGTGTCCCGACGTAAAAAACGTCGTCGTTTTTCAACGGACGAGTTCAAAGGTGTCGATGCGTCCGGGCCGCGATCATTGGTGGCACGAGCTGACCAAGACCGTGTCCGCCGATTGTCCGGAGGAGGAACTCGATTCCGAGCATCCGCTCTATATCCTTTACACCTCGGGGACGACCGGCAAGCCAAAAGGCATCCTTCACACGACCGGTGGTTACCTTACTCAGACGGCCTACACGACAAAGCTGATCTTTGATCTCAAGGACGACGATATTTATTGGTGTACCGCCGATATTGGCTGGGTCACTGGCCACTCGTACGTCGTTTACGGCCCGCTCGCGAATGGAGCGACCGTTTTCATGTACGAAGGAGCCCCGAACCATCCGGATCTAGACCGTTTCTGGGACATAATCGAACGGCACAAGATCACAATTTTTTATACGGCACCGACCGCGATTCGGGCATTTATCAAGTGGGGCGAACAATATCCGCTCAAACACGACCTCTCAAGCCTTCGCCTTCTCGGAACCGTCGGCGAGCCGATCAACCCGGAGGCATGGATGTGGTATCACGAGATCATAGGTAAAGGTAAATGCCCGATCGTCGATACCTGGTGGCAGACCGAGACGGGTTCGGCCATGATAAGCCCGTTGCCCGGAGCAACACCGACGGTACCGGGAACCGCGACGCGGCCCCTGCCGGGAATTATTGTTGATGTCGTCACGAAGGCAGGCGTTTCGGTGCCGCAAGGCGAGGGCGGCTATCTCGTTATCAAAAAGCCGTGGCCGTCGATGCTCAGAACGCTATGGGGCGACGACGAGCGGTATAAACAGGCTTATTGGTCGGAGATACCTGGAATGTATTTCGCTGGCGACGGGGCCCGCCGAGACAAACATGGTTACTACTGGATCATGGGCCGTGTCGATGACGTCATCAATGTCAGCGGCCACCGTCTCGGCACTGCTGAGATAGAATCGGCATTGGTTTCACACGAAACGGTTGCCGAGGCAGCCGTGGTCGGACGGCCTGACGAGATCAAGGGACAGGCGATCTCCGCTTTTGTCACGCTCGAAGGTGGGCGTGTTGGGAACGACGAGTTAAAAGACGCCCTGCGGGCCCATGTTGCCAAAGAGATCGGTGCACTGGCCAAGCCCGACGACATTCGGTTCACCGACATGCTGCCAAAAACGCGATCCGGCAAAATCATGCGACGTCTGCTTCGCGAACTCGCCGCAGGCGGGGCGATCGCCGGCGATGTTACGACACTCGAAGACCTCTCTGTGCTGGAAAAATTGCGGGAGGACGAGGAATAATAGATCCGCAAGAAAGAATGAATATATGACGGAGCAGCAAAATGTGCCTAGCCCGACGCAAGAACTAACCGATACCGGCCGTGAATTTTATCGTCGCGGTTGGGCACTTGGTGCTTGTGGTAATTTCAGTATCCTCTTGGCGCGAAAGCCGCTCCGGCTTTGCATCACATCCGCGGGCGGCGAGATCGGTACGCTCGATGAGACCAACTTTCTAGAACTAGATGACGATGCCGAGATACTGCAAGGATTTGGAACGCCGTCGGATGAAAAACTGCTCCACCTGACGATCTACCGGCTGCGGCCAAAGGCTCGTTGCATTTTGTATTCACATTCCGTGTGGGGAACGATCCTTTCGGATCGAAAGTTTGTTGATGGTTCGGTAAACTTGCATGGGTTCGAAATTTTGAAGGGGTTGTCGGGTGTTGGTTCGCATGAACACACCGAGATGGTTCCGATCATTGAGAACTCGCAGGATTACGTAGCACAGTCTCATGTGATAGAAAATGTTCTCCACGACGCCGGAAATATTCATGGCATCCTGATCCGAAATCACGGATTGTTTACGTGGGGTTCAACCGTTGCCGAAGCTCGTCGCCATGTAGAGGTATTCGAGTTTCTTTTTGAAGTATTAGTCCGCGATAATTAAGGATAGATCAATGGAAAATCAGCACTTGGAAACAGCAACACTGGCCGCCGGATGCTTTTGGTGTGTCGAGGCCGTTTTTGACGATCTCGTCGGCGTAGAGGACGTCATTTCGGGTTACTCAGGTGGACACACCCTAAATCCGACCTATCAGCAAGTATGTTCTGAAACGACCGGACACGCGGAGGTTGCACAGATAACGTTTGACTCCGCCCAATTATCATTTAAGGAACTGCTTCAAGTTTTTTTCACCGTCCATGATCCGACGACGCTCAATCGGCAGGGCAATGACATTGGCTCGTCATACCGTTCGGCGATCTTTTACCACTCGGAAGAACAGAAACGCGTCGCTGAGGAGGTCATTTCCGAGTTTACGGCTGAAGGGATCTACGACAAACCTATCGTTACTGAGGTTACTGCTTTTGATGAATTCTGGCCCGCCGAAGATTATCATCAAGAATATTTTGCCAACAACCCAAATCAGCCTTATTGCACCGCCGTAGTTGCTCCAAAGGTGGCAAAATTCCGACAGAAATTTGCCGCCAAACTCAAAAGTTGAACCGGCAAGCAGCACCGTTGACTATTTGACATGGAACAACAAGTTTGTTAGTTTTAGGTCGTCATTCCTCACGAATTCGGCGCTCAGGTTGTAATTTCCGACATACCTTCTCCCTTGCTAAATTGAAACTAACCTTGCTTACTTTAAAAACTTAGAGAAGAGACTTCTATAAATATGGCTTCAGCTAAACTGATCCGTTCACGCCGTTTGCTTGCGCTTGCGCTGTTTTCAATCGGTCTTTTGATCCTGGCATCAGGCTCAGGTATTTTCAGTTCCTACGCACAGCGGGGATTGTCCACTAATTCCGAAAAGAACGATCCAGCTATCAGCGAGGTTGTTCTGACGGCATCTATTACCGGTCGGGTATTTCAGGATTTCAATGGAAATGGGACATACGATACGACCACGACTATAACAAACAACGGCTTGGGTACGATCGGAGTTGCGATCGATCGAGGCATAGCCAATGTTTCAGTCAGTGCATACGATTCAGCCGGTGCGGCACGCGGATCCGCCGCAACTGATGCGGCCGGAAACTATACGTTGAGCGCCACCGGTACAGGGCCGTATCGAATTGAATTTACCAATTTGCCGGCCGGTTATCTGCCGTCTGCGCGCAGTACCGATTCTGTTTTAGGAGGTTCAGCTACAAATTCTGGTTCGACCGTCCAATTTGTAAACGACGTCGCAACGCCAAACGTGAATCTGGCGCTCAACTATCCAACAGATTATTCGCAGAACAACCCCGAGATCGTTGCGGCAATGTATCAGGATGGCGATGCCGTGACAGGACCCAACAGCGCCGCGTCTGTTATTGAGAGTTTGCCATATTCGTCCGGCAGCACAGATTCCGGTGCAGGTGCGACCGAGGCCCTTTTTGAGTCTCCGATAGTAAATCCTCTCGATATTTCCTCCAGTCAGGTCGGAGCGACGTTTGGAATGGCGTACGCTCGAAAGACAAGACTTGTATATGTGGCTGCATATTTCAAACGCCACGCCGGCTTTGGCCCCGGCGGGCCAAATAAGATCTATGTACTAAGTCGTTCTGGTGCCGGTTCCGTGTCCACGTCCTTTACTGTGCCGGGCACAGCGACGAACGCCCATAACACGGCCGACTACAACCGCGACAACGACAACACCGGGTGGGATGGTGTAGGCAAGACCAGCCTCGGCGGGATCGCCCTGTCCGAAGATGAGTCAAAATTGTATGTTTGGAACCTGGCCAATCGAACGCTTTATGCTCTTAATGCCTCGACCGGAGCACAGCTCGCAAGCCAGGCGGCGCCGGCGAGTCTTCCGTTGCCTTCCGGAACTTGTGCGGCAGCCGATATACAGCCGTTTGCGGTAACGATGTATCACGGGCAGCTCTACGTCGGTTTTGTTTGCAGCGCACAGTCCACGGCAAACGTCGATAGTTTTACCGACTCAAACAGCGACGGATTCTGGAATCCAGGTGACTATTTTGTCGATACGAACAACGACGGCGTTCGCAACGCTGGCGAATCGTATTACGAAATGACGGGGAATTCGTCTTATAACGCACCCGAACCTTTTACGGATGTCGACGGGAACGGTGCGTACAACCTCGGCGATGCGAGAGGGCTTCAGGCCTACGTCTACACGGCCGATCCTGCAACGCTGGCGTTCGGAGCCTCGCCTGTTTTCCAGATGCCGCTCAATTATAAGCGGAGCCTGACCACACACACTGAGGGTGCGTTGGGACAATGGCGTCCGTGGTCTGCTACGTATCGCAGCGCGGTTACCGGGTTCCGAGTTACGTACTCCCAACCCATCCTCACCGACATTGCGTTCGATAACGGTAATTTGATCATTGCACTTCGTGATCGCGTGGGCGATCAGGTCGGAAATGGATCACTTTCGAATCCGAATGATCCCAGTAACACCAATTTTTACCAGCCCAGAACAGCCGGGGATATTATTCGTGCATGCGGCACGCCGAATAGCTGGACGGTCGAAAGCAACGGCAGGTGCGGCGGCACTGGCACCGCACCGCAAAATGTAGCTGAGGGACCGGGCGGCGCTGAGTTTTATTTCGGTGATTCTTATGACTTGGCTGACGACTTTATCTCACCTGCCGTGAACATTCTCGGTAAAGGAGGAAATCACAGCGACACTGGCGATGGCGGAGTTGAACAGCTGCCGGGAGCTCCGGACATTGTCATATCCAATTTTGACCCGATCCCGAACATTCCAAATATGCTTCACGACGGCGGAATACGCTGGTTGAGCAACACGACGGGTGCGTTCACTAAGGCTTATCGATTATATGACGGCAACGGCAACGACGCCGGTGTTTTTGGAAAAGCTGGAGGAGTGGGTGGCAGCCTGGTGATGTTGTCCGATCCGGCACCGATCGAGATCGGAAACCGTGTCTGGAAAGATACCAACGGGAACGGCGTGCAGGATCCGGGCGAGGCGGGGATAGCAGGGGTGACGGTTCGCCTTTATCAGGGCTCGACACCGGTAGGAACTGCAGTGACGGACGCGAACGGCGAATACTATTTCGTTTATAGCGCCGTTGTTGATCCTAATACAGCTGATAATATCGGCCAGGTCAATGGCGGGATCCTATACAGCACAGCGTATCAGGTCCGCTTCGATCTTCTGGCAAATTATACGTCCGGCGGCCCGCTTTCCGGTTACACTCTTACAACCGCCAATCAGACCACACAGCTAGGCAACAAGGACTCGTCCGATTCTGATGCAGCATATATTACTAATCCGTCTGGTTCGCCGGTCGGAACCTTTCCTGTAATAAGCATTACAACGGGTGGCCCCGGAGCCAACGATCATACACTTGATGCCGGCTTCGTGCTTTTGCCGACGGCGGCTGGTATTTCCGTCCAAGGACGGGTAACGGATGCGTATGGCAATGGGATAAGAAATGTAAATATGATCTTGGTCGAAGAAAACGGAGTAATGCATACCAGTCTAACGGGTCCTTTCGGGTATTACGATTTTGAAGATATCTCCAGCGGACAGAGTGTCGTAATGAGTGTCGTTTCAAAACGTTTCAAATTTGCGAACCCTGTCCGACTCGTGAGTCTCTACGACAATATTGGGGGCCTTAATTGGATTGCAAATCCTTAACGGGGATGCTCATCACGATCCCAAATCAAAAGGCTGTCAGATGTGTTCTGACAGCCTTTTTTAATTCGATCGTCGCTTGACCGTAAAAAAATGAGACCGCCCTTTCAGGCAGCCTCATCCTTTCCTGGAGAAACTAACAAGCCGGACTATTTCGTAATCGGATTTCCGTCTGTATCGAGATAAATAACTGGGGAACCGAGTTCCTTTAGCCCGGCCTCGACAACCTTTCTGTCACCAACGATAACGATCGCCATCCTCGATGGATCGAGGTATTTATTCGCCACGCGGTTCACATCGTCGATGGTAACCGCGCTGACCTTTACGATGTAATCGTTAAAGTACGAGTCCGACAAATCGTACGTAACGAGGCTTGCAAGCTGATTTGAGATACCACCGACCGTCTCAAACCCGCTCGGGAAGCGGCGAATGAATGCCTGTTTACTTACCTCAAGTTCCGCTTCCGACACAGGCCTGCTACCTCGGATACCATTCAATTCCTTCAGGAATTCCTGAACCGCCTCTTTTGTCGAGATGGTCTGGATCTCACCCGAAGCCGCAAACGGCCCGGCACCCCTGCGGTAAACAAAGCGGCTGTAGGCGCCGTAGGTATAGCCCTTGTCTTCACGAAGGTTCATAAAGAGCCGTGCGGTACTGCCGCCGCCGAGGATCGAGTTCATAACCTGTACGGCGTAGTAGTCCGGGTTACTGCGGTCGATGCCGACCTCTCCGATCGTTACGGACGATTGTGCCGCGCCCGGTTTGTCGACGAGGTAGATCGCCGGTTTTGCGGCCATGGTTTGTGCCGAAAAGCTCGCTTGTTTGATCTGGCCTGGCTTCCACCCGCTAAACGCCTTTTCGAGGCGGGCCTTGATGTCGGCCGATTGAACATCACCGACAACGATCAACGTCGAATTGTTGGGTAAATAATTATCGGCATAGAACTTGGCGAGGTCGTCACGCCCCATCGCCGCAACTGTTTTTTCGTCTCCCGTTAATTGGCGGCCATATGCCTGGTTGCCGTAAAGGACCTTGTCATAAACCACACCAGCGACTGCCGCATTATTGGCTTTTCGCTGTCTAAAACCATTCATGACGCGGCCCTTAAGCGATTTGAATTCAGTGTCCGGAAAAGCAGGATTCATGACCTCGTCTGCGAAGTAACCGAGTGCAGCATCAAGGTTTTTAGTAAGCGTCTGCATGGAAACATTGCTCGAGTCGAATGACGCTCCTGCATTCACCGAGGCGCCAATGCCTTGCAGAGCGTTCGAGAGTTCAAGGGCTGACCGGGTCTTTGTACCCTGATTGAGCATAGAGGCCGTCATCGACGCCACCCCAGACTTGTCCGCTGACTCAAGAGTGCCGCCCGCATTTATAACAAGGTTCATCGATACAATAGGAAGCTCATGGTGCTGCACGATCCATACGTTGAGTCCGTTGGATAATTTCGTCTTTTCAATGGTCGGAAGCGTAAAATTTGGATTTGGCCCGGCCTTTGGCAGCATCGCGTCCTGCTTTGCGATCAACGCCATATCTTTTTTCTTGGTCTCAGTCGATGCTGGCTTATCGGTCTTGGCAGGTGGAGGAGGTGTTTTTGCCGGTACTGCCGTCAACACAAAGTGGTTCGCAATGAGGTATTTATTTGCTACACGTTTTACGTCATCCGCGGTAACCTTACGATACCGGTCGAGGTTTGCCTGGAAATAATTGGGCTTACCCAGATATCCTCCATATGAAGCAAGGGCGCTCCCCTTACCAAAGACAGTCTGGAGACCGTAGATCGCTTGTGCCTCGCGTTGAGTGATAGAACGGGTGATCTCGTCCGGAGTTGGGCCATCTTTCTTGATCCGCTCGATCTCCGTATTGATAGCGCTCTCGATCTCGTCGAGCGTTTTGCCCGGTCGGGCCGTAGCGGAGATCTCGAAAAGCCCGGCGATCTCGCTGGTGTTGTTACGGGCATTGACATTAGATACAAGCTCATTCTTGTAAACGAGACTGCTCTGAAGGCGCGAGCCCCGTCCGTTGGAAAGGACGCTGGAAAGAATATCGAGCGAAGCTTCGTCTGAGGCATACTGCGGGACGGATGCCCAGGTAAGAGAGATCCGCGACGCATTAGCGAATGGGTCCTCATATGTCTTTCGGACTATTCCTGAGAGCTGAGGCTCGGGAACGTTGGGCCGGACAATGGCCTTTCCGGCCTTTATCTTGCCAAAGTACTTTTCGATCCAAGCTTTCGTCTGCGCCTCGTTGAAATCGCCCGAGATCGCCATGACCGTGTTATTCGGCACATAATATGTTCGGAAGAACGATTTGATGTCGTCGATCGAGGCTGCCGACAGGTCCGCCATGGAGCCGATGACATCCCAGCGATAAGGATGGCCCTCAGGGTACATGACTTCGAGCTGCATCTCCGACATGGCGCCGTACGGTACATTGTCGACGCGTTGGCGACGCTCATTTTTAACGACATCGCGCTGGTTGTCGAGCTTCGCCTGGTCCATCGCGGAGAGCAAATTACCCATCCGGTCGGCTTCCATATAGAGAGCCCTCTCAAGCATATTTGACGGGATCGTCTCATAATAGAATGTCCGGTCCTGGTCCGTGGTCCCGTTGACGCTGCCGCCCATATCATCGACCGCACGCCAGCCGTCAATGTAATTACCAGATCCCTGGAACATCATGTGCTCAAAAAGGTGAGCAAACCCGGTGCGGCCCGGTGCCTCATTTTTTGAACCCACGTGGTACCACATGTTAACGGCCACTATCGGCGTTGAGTGGTCCTGATGAAACAATACCGTGAGGCCATTCTTTAGCTTGTACTGTTTTACATTTATCGGCGGCAACTTGTCCGCGGACTGAGCGAACGCACTCAACGTCATAAAAACCATGCTTACGAGCAAACAAATCGAAAATTTTTTGAATCGCATCACTTAACTCCTCCGTGAATGTCTGATAAAACATAACAAAGCCAGAAGCTTATAGATTTCATCAAAAAGCCTCCGACCTAAAAATCGTAATTGTAATGTTCTACGCGTTCGTTTTTGTTTTGGTTTCAACCGTAGCCAGGGCAGCGATCTTTCCGCGTTTTGAAACTACTACGCCACCTGGTTTTTCGACCGTGATGGCAAAAAGCTCGGCACCCTGGGCTTTCAGCTTCGCGTTTATGGGAATGATAACGTCGCCGGGATGCTCGATGTCAAATGTTCCGCCGTCTATGGGCGTGGCCTTATCCTGCGTTTTGTCGAAGATCCAGAGCTGATATGTCTCTTTGTTCTTGTCATTTATCGGCAAGCCGCGCAGCCGCATGAAGCCTTTCTGTTTTTCGTCGCTCCAAACGACCTCACCGCCGATCTCCTTGAGATCCTTCAGATTACCTACAGCCCAAGATGCCTTGGTAATATTTGGCTGCGAAGAAACAAGCGATGCGAATTCCTGTTCCGGCGTTAGCTTCTCCGGTGACACGGTCGGGGTAGGAATATTTGTCGCTAAGGGCGAGGGATTCGTTCGCGTAATCCATACGTTTACGACAAGGGCAACACAAGCGGCCGCAGCCACAGCCCATCCGAGCCAATTCCATGATTTGCGCGGTTCGACCGTGAATATTTTTTGATACTCATCGTCGCCCGCAGAGCTTTCCGTACCAACCGTCGATGGTACTCTTTGTTGGTCCTGCGCAGAAGCAAAGAACTCGTCAGCTGACGCGGCTATCCGTGCACTAAGACCGGCGGGCAGTTGCTCATCGATCTCAAGGTCAACGAGGCCGATCGCCGCGGCGGCGAGATCGAAGCTGTCGTCTTCCTTGATCCCCGCTTCAGCCTTGATCTGCTCCAACTGCCTCAGTTCTTCCCTGTCCAGCCCGAAGGTTGCTTTCTGAATAAGGAGTTCGATAATTGATTCTTGTAACTGTTCGTTCATACCGACACCTCCTTTAAGCGTTCTGCATTACCCAATCCTAAAACTTGTCTGACCTGCATCAACCCGCGACGGGCGTGCGTCTTTACCGTTCCGATCGGCATTCCTGTGGCATCAGATATTTCTTGATGCGACATTCCCTGAATGATCGACAGCCTCAACACCTGTTGCTGCTCCGGCCGCAAGGTACGCATTGCTTCGGCAGCTTCCTTTGCCTCGACACTTATTTGCATGTCCCGGTCCGACCTTGTGAAAGGTTCGAGCAGGACGTCATCCAGTGAGTCGGGCGAGATGCGACGGGTCGAATGGCGAATCCTGTCGATCACACGCCGTCGGGCGATCATTGCAATAAAGGTCGTCTCTGACGACTGCGACTCGTCAAACCGTGCCGCATTTTTCCAAATGTCGACAAAGATCTCCTGAACCGCATCCTCGGCGTCGTCGGGATTACGCAACATTTTACGTGCGATCGACCAAACGAGGCCCCCGTATTTGGTAATACAGTCCTGAACTGCTGTACGCTCTCCCGAAGCTATGGAATGTAGGATGGCTTGAGTCACAAATTGATCCGATAGAGTCGGATTTATTTTTCTAAGCTACCTTATTCCAACCGCAAAAGCCAAGCCGGAATTTTCTTTCGAAGTTCCAACCACAATAATGATTTCGGCAGCTAGAGAGTATTGGATTCAAAACAGTTGAGGTTTCACGAACTGCGCCGTGATAGAAGAACCGAAGTTAAGTAAATCGCGAATAACGCGACTGAAGAACCGGCGGAAAGCAAGCAAAACTGACAAAAGAAGCCGATCAATACGGCTTGTACATAGATCAACCAGCCGGCAAACAGAGCCATTATGGTAGCCTGGACGCCAAAGAGCTTCCACATTCGGCGATCTCCAAACATGGCGAGAAGAGCCAGTGAAAATGCCGCGAAATACGCAGCGGCTCCAAACAGAGCAAGAGGAATGCCTGCAATTTGAGAGTACGAGCTGGTCAGGACCATTTCGCAGCCATTGGTGAGGCTACAGGGAACCGGCTCCGCGGTGTAGTGGTGCACGGTTAAATAGATAGAGTCGACCATGCCCACCAGCGCGATTACAATGGCTAATGCAGGTAGCCAGATTGGATCGCGTTCTGATGGGCGGACGAACGTCTCTTCAGTGCTCACTTATTTGTTGGCGTTAGCCGCAGCTGGTGCAGTCTTAGCTAGTTCACCGTCGATGACCATTTTCAGACCGGCGACATTCAACTCGGTATTTTGAACTTCTACACCGTTTACGAATATCGTCGGTGTTGAATTGACGCCCATACTCCGAGCTCGTTTCAGGTCCTCGTCAACGCGCTGCTTTGCACCTAATCCGGCTATATCAGTTTGGAACTTATTAACATCCAGCCCGAGTTTTTGAGCGTAGTCGCTCCAGATCTGCTTAAATCCGGGATTTGCGGTCCAGGCCGCTTGATTGGTGAAAAGCAGGTTCTGCATGTCCCAAAACTTACCTTGGAGACCAGCCGCCTCGGCGGCGACCGCGGCGTCGTATGACTTATCATGAGCGGGAATCGCGAGCGGATTGTTGCGAAAGATAAACCTTATACGGCTGCCATACATATTCTTGATCTCACTGATCATTGGATGCATTGTCGCGCAAGTCGGACATTGGAAGTCAGCAAATTCCTCAACCGTTACAGCGGCAGTCGGTGAGCCTGCCGCATTCGGAGGAAGGGCACCGACCGCGGCGTTAGCAGTAGACACAGGGGTCTTACCAGGCTGAGTATTGTTCGCCGGCCGATTCGTATTCCCCGTTACCGGTTTAGCCGAGTTATACCAAAAGAGGCCAACTACAGCCGCCACAATAAACACCAAGCCGATGATCGCGACCGGCGTATTACTTTTCGTTTGTTTTGCGTTTGCCATTATTCTACTAAATTACTAATGCAGTCAGTTTCTGATTCAGTCGGCTATTTTACCGCTCTAATGCGGCGATTATCAATATTTCCATCACTTAATTCGCGTAACGCACCCGAAACCGTTCTATGAATGCCAAGGGCGTCCAGCCCGAATCCGCTCATAAGTTTTTTTGGGTCCCCGTGACTAACTATTTCATCTGGTACTCCCATCCTAACTATCTTAACTGCGTCCTGAAGCCCATTTGCTTCAAGTAGTTCCATGACTGCCGACCCAAAACCACCCGCGAGATAAGCCTCTTCAACCGTGACAATTAGACTATGTTCCCGCGCAAGCCGAATGATCATCTTGGAGTCGAGCGGCTTAACAAATCGAGCGTTAATGACCGCTGTCTGGATGCCATCTTTCGCAAGGAGATCGGCCGCCTCCATTGAGGGGTATACCATTGAACCGTAAGCGAGGATCGCCGCGGCACCACCTTCTCTAAGGATCTCAGCTTTGCCTATCTCAATGGACACCGGTGGCTGGCTGATGTCGACGCCGTGACCGTTGCCCCGTGGGTAACGCAAGGCAGCCGGCCCGTCATATTCGACCGCCGTGAGGAGCATGTTCCGCATTTCTCCTTCGTCCTTTGGCGCCATCAAAACGATATTCGGATACCCTCGAAAATACGCGATATCGAGCAACCCGTGGTGCGTCGGCCCGTCGGCCCCCACGATGCCTGCGCGGTCCATGGCAAATGTAACGTTCAGATCCTGCAAACAAACGTCATGAATAACCTGATCGAATCCACGCTGAAGGAATGTTGAGTAAATAGCCGCAACCGGCTTCAGCCCTTCACACGCCATGCCGGCGCAGAAAGTTACGGCGTGTTGTTCGGCGATACCAACATCGAATGACCGGTCCGGATATTTTTCAAGTACCTTGTCAATTCCGGTCCCGTCGGGCATTGCGGCTGTTAAAGCGACGATCTTTTCGTCCCGAGCCATTAGCTCACACATCGTTTCACCAAAGATCTGTGTGTAAGCGGGCGCGGACACCTTGCTGGATTTATACGGCAGCCCGGTTTTCGGGTCAAATGGTCCGGTGGCGTGATAGGCGTAATAGTTCTTTTCGGGATTCGGGAATCCCTTGCCCTTCGTCGTAAGTGCGTGAACGATCACTGGGCCGTCTTCAACCTTTTTCGCTTCCTCGAGAGCCCGAACGAGCATCGGTACATTATGCCCGTCAACATAACCGATGTATTTGAATCCGAGTTCGTTCACAAGTGCCCCCGGCAAAACGGCGGCAGCGATCGCATCTTTGAACGATTTTGCTGCACGTCGCAGACGCTCGCCGAAGTGCGGAACGCTCTCAAGAGCGTCGCCGATCTCCTCTTTTAACTGCTGGTAACTCTGAGCTTCCTTGATCCGATTGAGATAACCGCTCAGCGCCCCCACGGCGGGAGCGATCGACATTTCGTTATCATTGAGCAGGACTATCAAACGTGATTTTAGATGGCCCGCCTGGTTGATCGCTTCCATTGCCATGCCGCCAGCGATAGATGAATCGCCGATCATTGCGCAGACGTGAAAATCCTCGCTCTTCGTATCGCGAGCGACCGCCATTCCGAGGGCAGCCGATAGTGAGGTGGATGCGTGGCCTGCACCAAACGTATCGTAAACGGACTCGTCTCGTCGGAGAAAGCCCGAAAGTCCGCCTTCCTGTTTGATCGTGTGAAGTTGGTCGCGGCGTCCGGTCAGTATCTTGTGTGCATATGCCTGATGGCCGACATCCCATACGAGCCGGTCGTTTGGTGTGTCAAAGACATAGTGCATCGCTACAGCTAATTCGACTGCACCAAGGCTTGCTCCCGTATGACCACCGATCCGCGAACACGTGTCGATAATAAATTGCCGGACTTCGTCGGCAACTTCCTGAAGGTCTTCAACTTTCAATTGCCGGAGATCGGCGGGGGAATTAATTTCGGACAGAAATCGCATAAAGAGAAAAAACTAGTCGCCAATCATTAAATTTCGCATTTTCGCGACGTGATATGCAAATGTTAATACGGAAATCAGAGCTGCCTTTGTTCCGGTTATCATTGCACTTCTTTACGTCGAAACCGAAAATCTTACAGCCAAACGCCCAAATCGCGCGTCAAAGTAATTGATAGCAAGTAGCTAAATAAAATTTTAGAGGTAAAAAGATGTCATTAAAAAGCAAATTCATTGCATTACTAACGGTCGCCGGTGCCACGGTCGCGTTTTCAGCGGTCGGCATGGCACAGGATAAAACGGTCACCACGCAGACGGATAAGACTGAAAAACAGGATAAGGCAGATCACCAACGCGGTCACGGAAGATTTGGAAAAGAGGGGCGCGGCGAACGACGCGGCGGAGCGGGTATGCGAATGGGTGGCGGCCGGGCAATGATGTTTCGCGGCCTCAATCTGACAGACGCTCAGAAGACGCAGATTCAGGAAATTATGAAGTCGAACCGGCCAAACTTGAACACGGAGAATCGCGAGGAAATGCGATCGCTCATGATGGCACGGCGCACCGGAACCTTGACCACCGCGCAAGAGGATAAAATGAAATCAATGCGCACCTCCGGTGAGGCAAAGGCGCAATCGATCCATCAACAGATCCTCGGCGTACTCACCCCTGAACAAAAGGCCCAGATGGAACAGGGAAAAACGCAGATGAAGGAACGCATGCAGCAGATGAAAGAACGCATGCAGCAGCGAAGGCCGATGCGCGAACAAAAAGCTCCGCCGACACCGCCCAAGACCAATTAACTATCGTTTCAGTGAAACCCAAAGAGGCCGTTTGGAAGTGGTTCCGGACGGCCTCTTTCTTTGTGTCCTTCTGATCTCGGTTTTTCGCCGTTTGCCAACGACCCGTTTTGTCGATGTCCGTGGCCCAGGCAGTTTTTCGGTTCCAAGGGGGTCAAAATACCGGTTTGGAAGAGTACAGTATTCGATTTGTAAGAGTAGTTCCCCGGAATTGGTAGAGGAGTTTGCCCAAATTGGTAGAGGACTTTTTGAGGAAATTTTCGACAATATTTCGATCGCTTCGAAAGCGGGAAAGACTATGAAATTGGCCATCGCTGCCAGGTCGCGGAGGTGAGCCAGTACGTTCATCGCGCGAGGCCGGCCGCCAAACGACACCGATTTGATTCACGGGACATAGTTGGCAAATATCTTCGGCGTCAAAAACTCTTGAAATCTGCGAGTATCTGTACTATCATTGAAACGTTGCATTGTAGATGCGACAGAAAAAAAAGGAGATAATCTTATGGCAAGACATTGGGAAAAATTTACGGCGGGACCGACCGTTTCATCCCGTGATCGGATACACGTGACACTCAACCGCAGAGGAGTATTCCAATTTAACCGCAAGGCATACGAGCATATCGGGTCGCCGAAGGCGGTAGTTCTGTTTTTTGAAAAAGCGACGAGCATGATCGGGATCAGCGAGGCCCATCCGCAGCTTCGCGAAGCCTTTCCAGTCAAAACAGACGGCGTGTGTTTTAGACTGCACGGAAGGCCCTTTTGCCGTCACTTCGGCATCGAGATCGACGGCACCGAGGCGTTTGCCGACCCCGACCTCGACAACGACGGCATCCTCCAGCTAAGCCTGCGCTCAACCCGCCGCGTCTACGGCGGCCGCGGAAAAAAATAGACGTAGTAAAGGCGGCCTGTAAAACGCGCGCAGGTCTGATGTTGCCGATCCTTCACGCCTCGGCGAGACTGGTTCGGGAATATCGGTATCGAAATAGGCCTGAGATAACGTAAGATAACCGGGTAGACCGCCCAATATGAACGACAATGCGGACAAATCGCTTGACGACCTTTTGAGAGCGTTTGTCTCCTCGCTGGATCAGGACGTCGATCGTGCGCTGGAAGATCTTTATCGGAACGGGATCGAACCTTTGGCGTCAGCCGTTTTCCGACAGAAGCTGCATATTTCATTGCGTTCGGATGACGAAGGTCATGTTAACCAAATTGGCCTGGACCTGCTGGGCGACGTGAAAACAGCGCTACTGCCAATGCTTAGACGCGTCAGGTCAGCGTCCGATTCCAACAGCGTAGAAAATTTCAGTGGTTATGTTAAAGCGGCGGCTCTGAACGCTTACCGCCAATACCTGCGCGACAAATACCCCAATCGCCTGCGGCTTCGAAACAAGGTGCGATACATCTTGACCAGCCTGCCCCGATTCGCTTGCTGGAAGGATGAACGTGGAGCTCCGGTTTGCGGCCTTCTGGTTTGGAGTGAGAGCGAAATACCAGGACTGGCAGCCGGAGCTGTCGAGGCCATACAGGCCTCATTATCTGAAAGCGAAGGCACATCCGGCACAATTGATAACAATGCCGTCATAATTGGTCTGATCGATTCTATCTTTGATCGGGCCAACGTTCCGGTAGCTCTCGAAGAGCTCGTATCGATGATCTGGCAGATAATGGGTCTGCGTGAACCGCATCACGTATCCGAGACCGATGGTGTGTTGGATCTTGTGCCGTCGAAAAAACAGTCCGTCGAGCAACATCTTGATGATCGGCTTTCACTTGAGCATATGTGGGTGAAGATCTGCACAATGCCGCTGCGGCATCGCCGTGCCTTGTTGCTGAATCTCCATGACGAAGCGGGCGATAATCTTCTTGCTTATTTGCCGCGTCTCGGAATCGCGTCGATCCGACAGATAGCCGCGGCTCTCGAATATGAGCCGGAGGATCTGCGGCAAGCGTTTGTCTGGAAGATGATTCACCCAGACGATCGCCAGCAGGTTCAGCTTGCTATCACTGAGTCCTCTAAAAGCTTGGCTGACTTTGACTCACAGTTTCGAGT